>CAZSAW010000322.1:0-14574 GCA_964604745.1 uncultured Hyphomicrobiales bacterium | reverse complement strand
GGCGCGCATCGCGCCGACGTGATCCTGCCGGGCGCGGCCTATCCGGAAAAGTCGGCGATTTACGTCAATACCGAAGGCCGCGCGCAGATGGCCGGTCGCGCCTCGTTCCCGCCCGGCGATGCGCGCGAGGATTGGGCGATCCTGCGCGCGCTGTCCGACGTGCTGGGGCGGAAGCTGTCTTACGATTCGCTCGCGCAATTGCGCGCGGCGATAGGTGCGGCGCATCCGCATCTGCTACGGCTTGACCAGATTGCGGCGGGCGACCCGAACGATATCCGCAGGCTGGCGAGCCTCGGCGGCACGCCGGACAAGGCGCCGTTCGGCATTGCCGTCGACGACTATTACCTCACCAACCCGATCGCGCGTGCGTCGGCGGTGATGGCGGAATGCTCGGTCATCGCCGAGCGGCAGACGCTCACGGCGGCGGAGTAGGCGATGGCGGAATTCTTCACCGGTTACATCTGGCCGCTCATCGTGATGGTCGCGCAGAGTTTGCTGCTGCTCGTCATCCTGCTGGTGGCGATCGCCTATGTCCTCTACGCCGACCGCAAGATCTGGGCCGCGGTGCAGATCAGGCGCGGCCCGAACGTCGTCGGCCCCTGGGGACTGTTTCAGTCCTTCGCCGATCTGCTGAAATTCGTCGTCAAGGAGCCGGTGATCCCGGCCGGTTCGAACAAGGGCGTGTTCCTGCTCGCGCCGCTCGTCTCCTGCGTGCTCGCGCTCGCCGCCTGGGCAGTGATCCCGGTCAATGCCGGCTGGGTGATCGCCGACATCAATGTCGGCATTCTCTACATCTTCGCGATTTCGTCGCTCGGCGTTTACGGCATCATCATGGGCGGCTGGGCGTCGAACTCCAAATATCCGTTCCTCGCGGCGCTTCGTTCCGCCGCGCAGATGGTGTCTTACGAAGTGTCGATCGGCTTCGTCATCATCACCGTGCTGCTCTGCGTCGGCTCGCTCAATCTCTCCGATATCGTCGAGGCGCAGAACGGCCGCTACGGGCTGCTCAATTGGTACTGGCTGCCGCTCTTGCCAATGTTCGTGATTTTCTTCGTCTCGGCGCTCGCAGAAACGAACCGGCCGCCGTTCGATCTGGTCGAGGCGGAATCCGAACTCGTCGCCGGATTCATGGTCGAGTACGGCTCGACGCCCTATATGATGTTCATGCTCGGCGAATATGTTGCCATCGGCACCATGTGCGCCATGGGCACGATCCTGTTCCTGGGCGGCTGGTTGCCGCCGGTGCCGGCCGTCCCCTTCACCTGGGTGCCCGGCGTGATCTGGTTCACGCTGAAGGCGCTCTTCATGTTCTTCCTCTTTGCCATGGTGAAGGCGATCGTGCCGCGCTATCGCTACGACCAGTTGATGCGGCTGGGCTGGAAGGTATTCCTGCCGCTGTCGCTCGCGATGGTCGCGATCGTGGCCGGCGTTCTCCAATATGGCGGGCTCGCGCCGAAGTGAGGATGCGATGAGACTGGATCAAGCCGCGCGATCGCTGTTCCTGGCCGAATTCGTTCAGGCCTTCTTCCTCGGCATGCGCTATTTCTTCAAGCCCAAGCCGACGATCAACTATCCGTTCGAGATGAACCCGATCTCCCCGCGCTTCCGTGGCGAGCACGCCTTGCGGCGCTATCCGAACGGCGAAGAGCGCTGCATCGCCTGCAAGCTGTGCGAGGCGATCTGCCCGGCGCAGGCGATCACCATCGAGGCGGGTCCGCGCCGCAACGACGGCACGCGCCGCACCACGCGCTACGACATCGACATGGTGAAATGCATTTATTGCGGACTCTGCCAGGAGGCATGCCCGGTCGACGCCATCGTCGAGGGGCCGAATTTCGAATTCGCCGTCGAAACGCGCGAGGAACTGCTCTACGACAAGGAACGGCTTCTCGCGAATGGCGATCGGTGGGAGCGCGAGATCGCGCAGAATATCCGCCTCGACGCGCCCTATCGGTGATCGAATGATCCTTCCAGCGCTCTTTTTCTATCTCTTTTCGGGCATCTGCATCGCCTCGGCGCTGATGGTGATTGCCGCTCGCAATCCGGTGCACTCGGTTCTGTTTCTCATTCTGGCATTCGTGAACGCGGCGGGACTTTTTCTGCTGCTCGGCGCGGAGTTCCTGGCGATGATCCTTGTCGTCGTCTATGTCGGCGCGGTGGCGGTGCTGTTTCTCTTCGTCGTCATGATGCTCGACGTCGATTTCGCGCAGCTTCGTGAAGGCTTCCTGCAATATCTGCCGGTCGGCGCGCTCGTCGGGGTAGTGTTCCTTGCCGAGCTTCTTCTTGTCGTCGGCGCGTGGAGCATTGGCCCGGGCCTGCCGCGCGTGATCGCCGCGCCCATTCCGCCGCTCGCCGACGTCAGCAATACCGAGGCGATCGGCCTCGTTCTCTACACGCGCTACCTCTACTTCTTCCAGGCAGCGGGCCTCGTCCTGCTGGTCGCGATGATCGGCGCGATCGTGCTCACGCTGCGGCACCGGGTACAGGTGAAGCGGCAGAGCATTGCCGAGCAGGTCGCCCGGACGCCGGCGACGGCGATCGAGATCCGCCAGGTTCGGCCGGGGCAGGGGATTTAAGGGGCGCGCAATGACGATAGGCCTTGGTCACTATCTTTCCGTTGCCGCGATCCTGTTCACGTTCGGAATTTTCGGCATCTTTCTCAACCGAAAGAACGTCATCATCATCCTGATGTCGATCGAGCTGATCCTTCTGTCGGTCAATATCAACCTTGTCGCTTTCTCGAGTTACCTCGGCGACATCGTGGGCCAGGTCTTTGCCCTGTTCGTCCTGACGGTGGCGGCGGCCGAAGCCGCGATCGGGCTCGCGATCCTTGTCGTGTATTACCGCAATCGCGGGTCGATCGCGGTCGAAGACATTAATCTGATGAAAGGGTGAGCATGATCTCGATGGCTGCGATCATGCGCGCGGAGCGATAATTCATGTATCAGGCGATCGTCTTTCTTCCCCTGATCGGCTCGATCATCGCCGGCGTGATCTCGCTTTGGGGTGCGCGTCAGCGCTATCCCGGTGCCGAGGCAGCCGCCGGCGCAGAGGATCATGCCGCCCCGGAAGGTCATGGGCATGGCGCGCCATCCGTTCACGAAAGCTCAGTCATTCATGGTTCGCACAGCGAGCCGGAGGAGCACGCGCCCGCTGCGGCTGGTTCGCGTGCGGCTGAACTGATCACCACGTTCCTGCTGTTCGTCGCGCTCGTCCTGTCGTGGATCGCCTTCTACAACGTCGGCTTTGGCCATCAGGCCGAACGCATTCAGCTATTGAACTGGATTGTCTCTGGCGACCTGAAGGTCGATTGGGCATTGCGCATCGACTCGCTGACCGCCGTCATGCTCGTCGTCGTCACGACCGTATCTGCGCTCGTGCACCTCTATTCGATGGGCTACATGCATGAGGATCCGTATCGCCCGCGGTTCTTCAGCTATTTGTCGCTCTTTACGTTTGCGATGCTTGCGCTGGTGACGTCGGACAATCTCGCCCAGCTGTTTTTCGGCTGGGAAGGTGTTGGCCTCGCGAGCTATCTTCTGATCGGCTTCTGGTATCACAAGCCGGAAGCGAACGCCGCGGCGATCAAGGCCTTTGTCGTCAATCGCGTGGGCGATTTCGGTTTTGCGCTCGGCATTTTCGCGACTTTCATGCTCGTGCGATCGATCGATTTCGACATCGTCTTCGCGCAGGCGCCATCGCTCGTCGGCAAGACTATCAACTTCTTCGGCTGGCAAGCCGATGCGCTGACGCTGATCTGCCTGCTGCTGTTCATGGGCGCCATGGGCAAGTCGGCGCAATTCCTGCTGCACACATGGCTTCCTGACGCGATGGAAGGGCCGACGCCGGTCTCGGCACTTATTCATGCCGCGACGATGGTGACCGCCGGCGTGTTCATGGTGGCGCGCCTCTCGCCGCTGTTCGAGCTGGCGCCGACTGCGCTTGTGTTCGTCACCTTCATCGGTGCGACGACGGCATTTTTCGCGGCGACTGTCGGCCTCGTGCAGAACGACATCAAGCGCATCGTCGCGTATTCGACCTGCTCGCAACTCGGCTACATGTTCGTGGCAATGGGCACGGGCGCTTATTCCGTCGGCATGTTCCATCTGTTCACGCATGCCTTTTTCAAGGCGCTGCTGTTCCTTGGCTCCGGCTCGGTGATCATGGCGATGCATCACGAACAGGACATCCGCATGATGGGCGGATTGCGCCGCAAGATTCCGCTGACCTATGGCGCGATGGTTGTCGGCACTCTGGCGCTGACCGGATTTCCGCTCACGGCCGGCTATTTCTCGAAGGATGCCATCATCGAGGCGGCCTACGCCTCTCACAATTCAATGGCCGCCTACGCCTTCGCCATGACGGTGATCGCGGCGGCAATGACGTCGTTCTATTCCTGGCGCCTGATCTTCAAGACGTTCCACGGCACGCCGCACGATCAGGAGCATTACGATCACGCGCATGAAAGTCCCTGGGTGATCCTCGTGCCGCTAGGAGTCCTTGTGGCCGGGTCGCTCGTAGCGGGCATCGCCTTCCGGGACATTTTTGCAGGACATGCCGTTGAAGAGTTTTTCCGCGAGGCGCTCAAATTCGGCGAGTCGAACCACATCCTGCACGAGATGCACGAGGTACCCGTCTGGGTGCAGTGGTTGCCGACGGTGATGATGGTGCTCGGCTTTGCCATCGCCTGGCTGTTCTATATCCGGCGTCCGGACATCCCCGTGTCGCTGGCGCGCGAGCACGACGTGCTTTACCGCTTCCTGCTCAACAAGTGGTATTTCGACGAGCTCTATGACGCCATTTTCGTGCGTCCGGCCAAATGGCTCGGCCACGCGCTGTGGAAGGGCGGCGACGGCTGGCTGATCGACGGGTTCGGGCCGGATGGTGTTTCGGCGCGCGTTCTTGACGTCACGCGCAACGTCGTGCGGCTGCAGACCGGGTATCTCTATCACTATGCCTTCGCCATGCTGATCGGGGCGGCGGCGCTGATCACGTGGTTCATGTTCGCGGGAGCGCATTGATGGCGAGCTGGCCCATTCTCTCCATCACGACCTTCCTGCCGCTGATCGGGGCGCTGTTCATCGCCGTGCTGCGTGGAGACGACGCGGCAGTCAAACGCAATGCACGCTGGATGGCGTTGTGGACGACGCTCCTGACATTCGTCGTGTCGCTCATCATGCTGCAGCGGTTCGACGCCGCCATTCCGGAATTCCAGTTTGTCGAAAAGCTGCGTTGGCTCGGCGGCTACGCCAATTACCACATGGGCGTGGACGGCATTTCGCTGCCCTTCGTCATCCTGACGACCGCTTTGATGCCGCTCTGCATCGCCGCGAGCTGGTTTGCGATCGAGACGCGCGTGAAGGAATACATGATTGCCTTCCTCGTGCTCGAGACGCTGATGATCGGCACATTTTCGGCGCTCGATCTCGTCCTGTTCTATCTTTTCTTCGAAGGCGGCCTCATTCCGATGTTCCTGATCATCGGCGTGTGGGGCGGCCCGCGCCGCGTCTATGCGAGCTTCAAATTCTTCCTCTACACGCTGCTCGGCTCAGTGCTGATGCTGCTCGCCATCATGGCGATGTATTGGAGCGCCGGCACGACCGACATTCCGACGCTGATGCAGCATGCCTTCCCGCGCAGCCTGCAGACGTGGGCGTGGCTGGCTTTCTTTGCCTCGTTCGCCGTGAAGATGCCGATGTGGCCGGTGCACACCTGGCTGCCCGATGCACACGTGGAAGCGCCGACCGCCGGCTCGGTCATTCTCGCCGCGATCCTCCTGAAGATGGGTGGCTATGGCTTCCTGCGCTTTTCGTTGCCGATGTTCCCGGCGGCGTCGGCCGATTTCGCGCCGCTGATCTTTACGCTATCGGTCATCGCGATCGTCTACACCTCGCTCGTCGCCCTGATGCAGGAGGATATGAAGAAGCTCATCGCCTATTCCTCGGTGGCGCATATGGGCTTTGTGACGATGGGCATCTTCGCGGTCACCGCACAGGGCGTGGGTGGCGGTATCTTCCAGATGGTGTCGCATGGCATCGTGTCCGGTGCATTGTTCCTGTGCGTCGGCGTGGTCTATGACCGCGTGCATACGCGCGAGATCGCGGCCTATGGCGGGCTGGTCGAACGCATGCCGCTTTATGCTTTCACCTTCCTGGTGTTCACGCTCGCCAATGTCGGGCTGCCGGGCACCTCCGGCTTTGTCGGCGAGTTCCTTGCGCTGATCGGCACCTTCCGCGTGAACATTCCCGTAGCGACGGTTGCATCGCTCGGCGTGATCCTGTCGGCGGCTTATGCGCTGTGGCTCTATCGCAAGGTGATTTTCGGCCGGCTGGAAAAGCCGAGCCTGCGGAGCATCCGTGATCTCAGTTATCGCGAGATCGCGATCATGGCGCCACTGATCGCGCTGACGATCTTCTTTGGCATCTATCCGAAGCCTGTTCTTGACATGTCGGCGGCGTCCGTCACCGCGCTCGTCAGCAATTATCAGAAGGCGATCGGCGTGAAGAGCGCCGACGCTGCCACGCCCCCGGTCCGGAATTGAACGATGATTGCCTCCGCGCCGTTTCCAACCCTGTTGCCTGCCGCTCCGGAATTGCTGCTCGCGGCGGGCGCCATGCTGCTTCTGATGCTCGGCGCGTTCCGCGGCGAACACACCGCGCGTATCGTCAGTCTCGGTGCGATTCTGCTGCTCGTCGCCGCCGCCTGGCTGATCCTGTGGCTGCCGTCCGGCAAGCAGACGACGTTCGGCGGCAGCTTCGTGCTCGACGACTTCGCGCGCTTCCTGAAGATTCTGGCGTTCGGCGCGTCGGCGGTGACGATCCTGATGTCGTTGACTTATTCGTTGCGCGAAAAGCAGGAGAAATTCGAATATCCGGTGCTGATTCTGCTCGCAACAACGGGAATGGGCATGATGATCTCGGCAGGAGATCTGATCGCGCTCTATCTCGGTCTCGAGTTGATGAGCCTTTCTCTCTACGTTGTCGCCGCGAGTAACCGCGATTCCGTGCGTTCGACCGAAGCGGGACTAAAGTATTTCGTGCTCGGCGGTTTGTCGTCCGGCATGTTGCTCTACGGTTGTTCGCTTATCTACGGCTATACCGGCAGTGTTTCGTTTTCGGTGATCGCGCAGGGCGCGGCACAGGGCGGCATCGGCGTCTTATTCGGGCTCGTATTCCTGTTTGTCGGCCTGTGTTTCAAGGTTTCGGCCGTTCCTTTCCACATGTGGACCCCGGACGTGTATGAGGGCGCGCCGACTCCGGTCACGGCGTTCTTCGCCTCGGCGCCAAAGGTCGCAGCAATTGCGCTTTTCATGCGTGCGGCGATCGGAGCGTTTCCCGCTATCACATTGCAGTGGCAGCAGATTCTCGTTTTCGTCGCCATCGCCTCGATGGCGCTCGGCGCTTTCGCCGCGATCGGCCAGCGCAACATCAAGCGCCTGATGGCCTATTCCTCGATCGGTCACATGGGCTTCGCGCTTGTCGGCCTTGCCGCGGGAACGCAGGAAGGCGTGCAGGGAGTCCTTGTTTACATTGCGATTTACGTCACGATGACGCTCGGTGCGTTCGCCTGCATCCTTTCGATGCGGCGTGAATGGGAGATGGTGGAAAACATCTCCGATCTCGCCGGGCTCGCGCGCACCCAGCCGGTGATGGCCTTCTTTCTCGCGATGCTCCTGTTTTCGCTTGCCGGTATTCCGCCGCTCGCCGGCTTTTTCGCGAAGTATTACGTGTTTCTCGCCGCCATCAAGGCGAACCTCTTCGCGCTCGCGGTGATCGGCGTGCTTACGAGCGTCGTGGGCGCCTATTACTACCTGCTCATCGTCAAGGTGATGTATTTCGACGAGCCGGCGCCGCGCTTCGAACCGATGCCGGGCGAGCAGGTTGCGGTGCTCGCGGTGAGCGGGCTCTTCAACGTGCTGTTCTTTGTCTATCCGGCCCCCCTCGTCGACGCCGCCAGCGCCGCGGCGAAGTCGCTGTTCTGACGGATGGCTTTTGCGCTGTCGGAACGGGCCGAAGCCGCGGGCTACCGCCTCGTCAGCTACGACACCATCGGCTCGACTAACAGCGAAGCGCTTGCGCATGCACGCGCCGGCGAGCGCGGCCCCGTGTGGTTCGCGACGAGCGCGCAGAGTGCAGGCCGCGGGCGGCGAGGGCGCGAATGGGTATCGCCACCTGGCAATCTTGCCGCGAGCCTGTTGACCGCCATCGATGCACCGCTCTCCGTCGCCGCGACCGTCGGTTTCGTTGCCGGGCTCGCAATCAGCGAGGCGCTGCGCCTGTGCGCGCCCGGCCTCGACGTGTCGCTGAAATGGCCGAATGACGTGCTCGCCGGCAAGGCGAAGCTTGCGGGAATCCTGCTGGAATCCGAGCCGCTTCCGGATGCAGTCGCCGTCGTGATGGGCATCGGCGTCAACCTGATCGCCGCGCCGCAGGATTTGCCCTATCCGGCGACGTCATTGGCCCATCTCGGCCGCCGCGTCGAGGCGCAACAGCTTTTCTCGGCCTTGTCGGACGCCTGGGTCGACTACGTACGCTTGTGGGATAATGGCAGCGGCATGGCGCGTGTTCGCTCGCTGTGGTTGACGCGCGCAGCCGGCGTCGGTGCGCCGGTATCGGTTCAGGTCGGCGGCCAGATAATAGAGGGCGTGTTCGAAACGCTCGACGAAGCCGGCCGGCTGCTCGTGCGTTCCGCCGATCATTCGCTCGTTCCCGTCGCTGCGGGCGAAGTGCAATTCGGCAGCGCGGCGTCTGCGCGTGCAGGAGCACGGTGATGGCTGGCCAGCTCGTCTTTGCACCGCTCGGCGGCGTCGGCGAGATCGGCATGAACCTGTCGCTTTATGGCCTCGGCGATCAGCGGCGCAGGGATTGGATCGCGGTTGATCTCGGCGTGTCGTTCGCGGCCGAAGAGCATCTCCCTGGCGTCGATCTGATTTTTCCCGACATTCGCTTTGTCATCGAAGAGCGGAAGAATTTGCACGGCATTGTGCTCACGCACGCGCATGAAGATCATTTCGGCGCACTGCTGGATTTGTGGCCGCAGCTGAAGGTGCCGGTCTATGCGACGCCGTTCACGGCTGCGCTTTTGGAAGCCAAGCGTCAGAGCGAACCGGGCGCACCGGAGATTCCAGTCAAGATCGTTCCCGTGGGTGGCCGAGTTACGCTCAACCAGTTCGACATTGAATTCGTGTCCGTCGCCCACTCGATTCCGGAATCGAACGCGCTGATTATTCGCACATCACACGGGAACGTGCTGCATACCGGCGACTGGAAGATCGATCCCGAGCCGGTGATTGGCAAACCCACCGACAGTGCCAAGCTCAGGGCGTTCGGTGCGGAAGGCGCGCTCGCCATCGTCGGAGATTCTACCAATGCGGTGCGGGAAGGGCGCTCCCCATCGGAAGCGGAAGTCGCCAGATCGCTCGGCGAATTGATCCGCTCGTCGCCCGCGCGCGTCGCCGTCACGACCTTCGCCTCGAATGTTGCCCGCATCCGGGCCGTCGCCGAGGGCGCAGCGGCCGCTGGGCGCGAAGTAATTGCGGTGGGGCGTGCCATGGAGCGGGTGATCCAGGTCGCACGCGAAACGGGATATCTCGATGGCATTGGCGAATTCCGGTCCATCGACGTGTTCGGATATCTGCCGCCGGACAAGGTCGTGGCCTTGTGCACCGGCAGCCAGGGCGAGCCGCGCGCCGCGCTCGCCCGTATCGCCGAGGACGACCATCCGGATGTCACGCTGAACAAGGGCGACCGCGTGATTTTTTCCTCGCGTACCATTCCCGGCAACGAAAAGAGCGTTTCACGCGTGATCAATGGCCTGATCGATCAGGGCGTTGAGGTCATTACCGATCGCACGCATCTCGTCCACGTGTCAGGCCATCCACGCATCGCGGAAGTCGAGGAGTTGATTGGCTGGGTGAAGCCGCGCGTCCTCGTGCCGGTTCACGGCGAAGCGTTGCATCTGCACGAGCATGCGAAAATTGGCCGAAGGCTGGGGATTGAGACAATTGTCGAGTGCAGAAACGGCGATCTGGTGCAGCTCGCGCCCGGAAAGCCCGGTATTGTCGATGAGTTGCCATGCGGCCGTTCCTACAAGGACGGGCGGCTGATCGTTTCGGCGGAGGCGCGCACGATCTCCGAACGGCGGAAGCTCAGTGTGGTCGGCGTGGTTTCCATTGCGCTTGCCGTCACCGACAAGGGCGCGCTCGCGGCAAATCCGGAAATCGAGATGATGGGCATTCCGGAATCGGGCGCCAACGGTGAAGCCATTGGCGAACTGGTGTACGACGCCGTGATCGACACCTTCGAGAATTTGCCGCGGCCGCGCCGGCGCGACCCGGACGATATAGCGGAGTCGATTCGCCGCGCGGTACGCTCAACGGTCGCGATGCATTGGGGCAAGAAGCCGGTCTGCCACGTGCAGGTTTTGACGACGTGAGGGTGTGACATGATCGGACGGCTCAATCATGTGGCCATCGCCGTGCGCGACATTGCAACGGCCGCGCGGCTCTATCGCGAGACACTTGGCGCCGAGGTGTCGGCCGCCGTGCCGCAGCCGGATCACGGTGTGACGACAGTCTTTATCCAACTGCCCAATACGAAAATCGAATTGCTTGAGCCGCTCGGAGCGAACTCGCCGATCGCGAAATTTCTGGAACGTAATCCGGATGGAGGCATCCACCATATCTGTTACGAGGTCGACGACATTCGTGCCGCGCGAGACAGGCTGAAAGAGGATGGTGCGCGCGTGCTCGGCGATGGGGAGCCGAAAATCGGCGCGCACGGCAAGCCGGTGCTTTTTCTGCATCCGAAGGATTTTCTCGGCACGCTGGTCGAGCTGGAACAGGCCTGATCCATGACCGTAACCACGGGCATCGCGATCTTCTTCCTGATCTGGTGGATCACGCTTTTTGCCGTGCTGCCGTGGGGCGTGCGGTCGCAAGGCGAGGGGAGCGGTGAAATCGCTCCCGGGACCGATCCGGGTGCGCCGATCCTGCCGCGGCTTGGCGTGCGCCTGATCGCCACGACCGTCGTTGCCGGCGTTGTATTTGGTATGTTTTGCTTCCTATACGTGTACCAGATTGTAACCTTCGACAGCATCATCAAGCTGTTGGGAATGCCGGTTTAGGGGCGCCGGGCAGGGAACCGCGCGGCCAACCTCGCCGTTAGGTGGCGCAGCACTCGGCAAAATGGGGAGCGCCTTATGACCCAAGCACGGTATTTTATCGTCCAACAGGAAGACGACTGGCTGATCAAGTTCCAGGACGAGGAATTCGGTCCCTACCAGAGCCAGAAAGAAGCGCTGCTGTTCGCTGTGGATGCCGCACAGAAGCTGGGCGAGCACGGCGAAGAGGCGGTGGTGTGTATTATGGGTGAAAACGGCGCGTAT
Source organism: uncultured Hyphomicrobiales bacterium (assembly GCA_964604745.1). Taxonomy (GTDB): domain Bacteria; phylum Pseudomonadota; class Alphaproteobacteria; order Rhizobiales; family Xanthobacteraceae; genus Pseudorhodoplanes. The sequence continues at coordinate 3,189 of CAZSAW010000322.1, read as the reverse complement.
CGGCCCGAATGGACCTACGGCCGGGACGCTTATCCGCCGCACATGTAGGCCGCGAAAAAAAGATTGGGAAAGCGGGAACGGTCCTGCGGTCGGGCCGTTGTTAGGGCGACGCGCGATCGGCCTTGCCGAAAGCGCTCGCGCCGGGCGGTGTACACCCCTCCCCCCGACAGACGCCGCTCGGCGCTTTTCTTTTTCAGAATCAATCGCTTAAAAAAGAAAGAGCAGGGCCAGGCCCTGCTCGAATAATTTTCAACGCCTCGATCTGCGGATGGATGAAGCGAGGGCGGCGCGTTGCGCTCGCAGATTTCCTCCCAAGACTTGGACCGCGTGGCCGTGTTTTGGGCCCCGGCTGCCGACTTCTTAGCCGATTGTGACGCGGGCCAGCAAGGGGAAACGAGAGGGGATTTCTACCGCAGCGGGGAAATGCCCCGATGGCATTCTCCTTGTCTTTTCCGGGACGATCCGGTTTCACTCCGGAACCCCGCCTCCGATTCAAAGACGAGCCCCAAAAAGATGCGCCTGTCGCGATACTTCCTGCCTATCCTGCGCGAGACGCCGAAAGAGGCCGAGATCGTTTCACATCGGCTCATGCTGCGCGCGGGCATGATTCGGCAGGAGGCAGCCGGCATCTATGCCTTTCTGCCCCTTGGATATCGTGTGCTGCAGAAAATCTGCGCGATCGTGCGCGAGGAGCAGAATCGGTCCGGCGCGATCGAGATGCTCATGCCGACGATTCAATCGGCCGACCTGTGGCGCGAAAGCGGCCGCTATGACGATTACGGCAAGGAGATGTTGCGCATCAAGGATCGTCACGAGCGCGACGTGTTGTACGGTCCCACAAACGAAGAGATGATTACGGACATCTTTCGCGCCTATGTGCGTTCGTACAAGGATTTGCCGCTCAATCTCTATCACATCCAATGGAAATTCCGCGACGAGGTGCGCCCGCGCTTCGGACTCATGCGCGGCCGCGAATTTCTCATGAAGGACGCGTATTCCTTCGACCTCGATCAGGCCGGAGCGCGGCATTCCTATAACAAGATGTTTGTCGCCTATCTGCGCACGTTCGCACGGCTCGGTCTGAAATCAATTCCGATGCAGGCTGACACCGGACCTATAGGCGGGGATCTCAGTCACGAATTCATCATTCTCGCCGACACCGGCGAGAGCGAGGTGTTCTGTCATCGCGACTATCTCGATTTCGCCACACCGCCGGCAGACGTGAATTTCGACGACGTCGCCACACTGAATAGCATCGTCGGCAAATGGACGTCGCTCTACGCCGCAACGTCGGAAAAGCACGATCCCGCGGCTTTCGCGAAAATTCCTCCGGCCGCTCAGGTTTCCGCTCGCGGCATCGAGGTCGGCCATATTTTCTACTTCGGGACCAAGTATTCGGCGCCGATGAAAGCGGTTGTCTCCGGCGCGGATGGCGCCGAGCACACGGTGCATATGGGATCTTACGGCATCGGCCCGAGCCGGCTCGTCGCCGCCATCATCGAGGCTTGCCACGACGATGCCGGCATCAAGTGGCCGGAAGCGGTCGCCCCCTTCAAGGTTGCAATCCTCAACCTGAAGCAGGGTGATGGGGCAACGGACTCGATGTCGGAAAAGCTGTACGCCGCGCTGACCGCGAAAGGCGTCGACGTTCTCTATCACGATCTCGACGAGCGGCCCGGCTCGAAATTCGCCACCGCCGACCTGATCGGCATCCCATGGCAGATCCTGATCGGGCCCAAGGGCCTCGCCGAAGGCAAGGTCGAGGTCAAGAAACGCGCCGATGGCAGCCGCGCGCTGACGAGCCCGGACGACGCAATTGCGCAGCTTTCGTGACTGTACCTGTGCATAGCCCGATTAATTGTGCGCTACTCGTGGAGGACGGTATTCGGTTGTGGCGCGAATCCGTCAGAATCTGATGAAATCGGGCGGCATGGGACATGGTCGATGAGTGAGCCGTCCAGGACGCTGCCCTTTGCGCCGTTCGAGTGGATGTTGTCGCTGCGCTACCTGCGGGCGCGGCGCAAGGAAGGATTTATTTCGATCATTGCCGGCTTCTCGTTTCTCGGCATCATGCTCGGGGTGGCGACGCTCATCATTGTCATGGCGGTGATGAACGGGTTTCGCAAGGAATTGCTCGACAAGATTCTCGGTCTCAACGGTCATCTGCTCATTCAGCCGCTCGAATCGCCACTGACGGACTGGCAGGCCGTGGCTGAACGCATCTCCAAGGTGCAAGGCATCCGGCTTGCGGCGCCGATCGTCGAAGGGCAGGCGCTTGCGTCGTCGCCGTTTCATTCCGCCGGCGTGCTCGTGCGCGGCATCCGCTCGGCGGACCTGATGAAGCTTCCGTCGATCGCCAAGAATATCAAGCAGGGCACGCTCGAGGGATTCGACGAAGGCCAGGGGCTCGCGATTGGGCGGCGGCTCGCCGACTCGCTGTCGTTGCGCGCGGGCGAGAATGTGACGCTGGTCGCGCCGCGCGGCGCGGTGACGCCGATGGGAACGACGCCGCGCATCAAGAGCTACAAGATCGCCGCCGTATTCGAGATCGGCATGTCGGAATACGACGCGGCCTTCGTCTTCATGCCGCTGCCGGAGGCACAGGCCTATTTCAACCGTGCCGGCGACGTGACCGCGATCGAGGTCTATACGGACAATCCCGACCGTATCCAGAGCTACCGCAAGGAAGTGACGGACGCCGCGGGTCGGCCGATCTTCATGATCGACTGGCGCCAGCGCAACGCGACGTTCTTCAACGCGCTTCAGGTCGAGCGCAACGTCATGTTCCTGATCCTGACGCTGATCGTACTCGTTGCGGCGCTCAACATCATTTCCGGCCTGATCATGCTGGTGAAGGACAAGGGCCGCGACATCGCCATCATCCGCACCATGGGCGCCACGCAGGGCGCGATCATGCGCGTGTTCCTGATCACGGGCGCTTCGATCGGTGTGGTCGGCACGCTGCTCGGCTTCCTCGTCGGCACGCTCGTGTGTCTGAAGATCGAGACGATCCGTCAGTTTCTGTCCTGGATCACGAATACCGAATTGTTCTCGCCCGAGCTTTATTTCCTCTCGCGGCTGCCAGCGATCATGGATCCCGGCGAGACGACGGCGGTGGTGTTGATGGCCCTGACGCTGTCGCTTCTGGCGACACTCTATCCGTCCTGGCGTGCCGCGCGCCTCGATCCG
>CAZSAW010000321.1:0-25722 GCA_964604745.1 uncultured Hyphomicrobiales bacterium | reverse complement strand
CATCGGCTCGACCTGTTCCGCCGTTCCGGCGACGGCACGGGTCAGCAGTCTTCAGGAAGAGAAGCGTCCCCGGTGGGGCGTCCGGACTTCAAATCCGGGAGGGGCCGCGAGCCGGTCCTTGGTGGGTTCGACTCCCTCTCTCTTCCGCCACAGTCAAGGAGCGCGGGATGATACCAACGCCCTCATTTCTCGACGCGCTGAAAGCCGCCTCGGAGCAGACGACGAAGGCGGAAGAAACCTTCCGGCGCGAGATCGCCGCACGCATCAAGGAATTTGAGCGCGAGCGCGCCTTTGCCCATCGCCGTCTCAATTTCATGCGGGCCATTTCCGAAACGGTAGCCGGCGCCGAAAACGAGCAGGCGGCCATCGCCCAGGCGACGGCCACGCTGCGCGCTAAGCTCGGCTGGGCCAACGACAGCGACGCGCGTGATGCCGTGATCGAGCATTTTGCGCCGGTGGCACAGACGTTGTTCGCCAGTCTGGCGCCGGCCGACGATGAGGATGCGCCGCCGGACGTGCTCGAGGCGCTTGATGAGTTCGAGCGCTGGTACGCGGAGACGCATACCAACGCCTTCTGGCAATTGTTCGAGCATTATCTGCCGGAGACACCGCTTGTCGATTTCTGAACCGGGTGGCGCCCCGACCGATTTCGATCGATGGATTGTCGAGGAATTCGCCTCGACCGGCGCTTTCACGTGTCTCGTCGTACTGGTCGATATCGGCGAGTCGACTGTCACGCCCCTCTGCTCGACCTATTTCAACGTCATCGGCGACGAAACCAGTTGGGGCGAGATCGTCCTGATGTTTGCGGGGGCAGGCGTCGAATGGAGCGGCGCCTCCTTCCATCCGGTGACTGCGCCGGATGGCGGCCCGCTCGACAACCCGGCGGCGCGGGTCAGCCTGCGCACGCTCGAGGAGCGCGTCACCGACGATCGGCTCGTGCTCAACGAAGGGAACTTCTTCGACAAATGGGGTCGGCGTCTCCAGGTCGACGAGGTCGAGCTGCAATGAACACCGCGCATGCGCCGGGCGCTGCGCAGCGCCTTCTGATCGTTCTCATGAATACGGATCCGCGCAATCCCGAGGAACTGGCCGCGCCTTTCTATTATGCCGCGGTCGCGGCCGCGATGGATTACGATGTCGACGTGCTTTGTACCGCGAGCGCCGGACGGCTGATGCTGAAGGGCGTCGCCGAGACGCTGCATGTGAAGCCGGGTGATCCGAAGACGGTGCATGACTGGATCAAGGAGGCGCACGAGCAGGGCGCGCGCTTCTGGGCCTGTCCGGCCAATCTCGAATTGTTCGACAGGACCGAAGACGATCTCATTGCGCAATGCCAGGGTATGATGGGCGCCGCCGCCATGATCCAGTCGATCATGGGCGGGGAATGCCGCGTGCTGACCTTTTGAAGCGAGGGCGCATCGTGGCCCGTGTGCAGGAGCACGAATTTCCGGAGCATCTGCTCTACGACGTCGAGAATCAGATCTGGTACGAGGAACTTCCCGACGGCACATTGCGCGCGGGCTTCACGTCGTGGGCGGCGGCATTGATGGGCGACGTGCTCGTGTTCACGCCGAAGCGACTCGGCCACGATTTCGAGAAGAACCGCTGGTTCGCCATGGTTGAAGGCGGAAAATGGGTCGGTGCGGCGCGCGCAGGATTTGACGGCGTCGTGATCGCGCAGAACGAAAACCTGATGACGCGGCCGCGGCTGCTCAACGCGGATTCCTTCGGCAAGGGCTGGATGTTGATCGTGCGGCCGAACGATCCGGAATGGCGATCCGGACTCGTCAGCGGTTCAGTGATCGGACCAACGATGGAGAAGTGGATCGCTGGCGGCTCCTACAAGGATCGAACCGGCTAGATGAACGCGGCCGATCCCGTTCGGACCGACATCGTCCTATTGGGCGGCGGGCACGCGCATGTGCACGTGCTTGCGGCTTTTGCCGCGCAACCTGTGCCGGGCATGCGGCTGACGTTGGTTTCGCGCGATCTCGATACGCCTTATTCCGGCATGTTGCCCGGCGTAATCGCCGGTCTCTATGAACGCGATCAGGCTCATATCGACCTCGTCCGGCTGGCGGCTGCGACAGGTGCGCGTCTCATCCATGCGGACGCGATTGGCCTCGATCGTGCGGCGAAGCGTGTCCTGCTCGCCGGCCGCCCGCCGATGGCTTATGACCTCGTTTCGATCGACGTCGGCATCACTCCTGCGCTCGATGCGATCAAGGGCGCCCGCGAATTTGGCGTGGCCGTCAAGCCGATCGGCTCGTTTCTGGCGAAGCTTGACGCTATTCGTGCTTCCGTTCGGGAGGCCGACGGGCCGCGCCATGTCGCGGTCGTCGGGGGTGGGGCGGGCGGGGTCGAGCTTCTTCTCTCCATGCGCACGCGCCTTCTTCAGGACGCGCGCGCGGCCGGCCGCGACGCATCAGCATTTTCCTTTTCTCTCGTGACCGATCGCGGAATTCTTGCCGGCCACAATACGCGCGTGCAAGAGACGTTCCGCCGGATCCTGCGCGAGCGCGGCGTGACGCTGTTCGAGCGCAGCCGCGTGCAGGAATTGCGCGCCGGCGAAATCGTCGTCGCCGGCGGTGATCGCGTGCGCGCCGACATCGTTCTGCTGGCGACGCAAGCGGCAGCTCCGGCCTGGTTTCGGCAGACCGGCCTTTCACTCAACGCGGATGGCTTCATTTCAGTCGGACCGACCTTGCAGGCGCATAACGATCCCGATGTTTTCGCTGCCGGCGATTGTGCCGATCTGAGCGAGACGCCGCGCGAGAAGGCCGGCGTTTATGCCGTGCGCGCAGGTCCGCCGCTCGCCCGGAATCTGCGCCGGCGCGCGCAAGGCGATGCGCTCAAACCCTGGCGGCCGCAACGGCGTCACCTCGCCTTGATCTCGGCGGGAGAACGATACGCCGTCGCTTCGCGCGGATGGTTCAAGGCCGAAGGGGCGTGGCTGTGGACGGTGAAGGATTTCATCGATCGGCGTTTCATGCGCATGTATCAGGACACTGATGCCATGATCGCGCGCATGCGCCGCCGCGCCGCGCCGGCCCCTGATCGCGATGCGGTCGAAGAGATGCGCTGCGGCGGATGCGCGGCCAAGATCGGGCCCGGCCCGCTCTCGCGTGCGCTTGCGCGGCTGCCGCGCCAGCCGGCATCGCCGGACATCATTGTCGGCCTCGATGCGCCCGACGATGCGGCCGTGATCATCCCTCCCGCGGGAAAACCCATCGTCCAAACGATCGACTTTTTCCGGGCGTTTATCGACGATCCGTATCTCTTTGGTGAGATCGCGGCCAACCACGCACTCAACGATATCTTCGCCATGGGCGGCGAGCCACATCATGCGCTCGCCAATGCGGTCGTTCCTGCGGGCCCCGCCGCCAAAGTGGAGGAGGCCTTGTTTCAGCTCCTGGCCGGCGCGCGCGCCTGTCTCGATCGCGAAAACGTCGTGCTGGCTGGCGGCCATTCGAGCGAAGGGATGGAGCTTGCGCTCGGTTTTTCGGTGACGGGAAGCGTTGCGGCTGAGCGAGTCATTCGCAAGGCGGGTCTCACCGACGGGCAGGCGCTTATTCTGACGCGGCCCGTCGGTACCGGCATAGTGTTTGCTGCGATGATGCGCGCCAAAGCCCGCGCCGGCGCAATTGAAGAGGCGCTCGCGCAGATGCGCCGCTCCAATCGGCGAACCGCCACGATTCTTGTTGCGCATGGCGCTACCGCCATGACCGACGTCACCGGCTTCGGCCTGGTCGGTCACCTCGGCGAGATGCTTGCCGCTAGCGGCGTGCAAGCCGAACTCGATCTTGATGCCGTTCCCCTTTATCGCGACGCGTTGAATCTGGCGCGGCAGGGCATCGCCTCGACGCTTCTGCCTGAAAATCTTACGCTCGCCCGGCTTCTCCGTGCGCCGCTTGACGATGCGACACGAGCTGTTCTTTTCGATCCGCAGACGTCGGGGGGGCTTCTCGCCGGCATGCCTCGACAGCACGCGGACGAATGTATCGCTGCACTGCACGCGGCAGGAGACGATCGGGCATCGATCATCGGCCGGGTCAGTGGCGCGGGTTTACAGGCGGGGCAGGTCGGAATTGACACGACCGGATTGCTCGCAACTTGAGCAAACGCCGGTGTCGTCAGCGCTACGCACGTTGCGTGAAAGGGTCCGACTCAACTACTTATGCGTTTCTCAGCCAGCTGGGAGACAACCATGGACTTCATCGCTTTCTTGATCCTGCTCGGGATCAGTGTCGTGGTGTCAGGCGTGCTGCATTTCGGTTTGAATTATTATGTGACGCCAGGGCCTTGGTCCTTCGCATCGAAAGTCGTCGTTGGATATATGGGCGCCTGGTACGGCACCCTCGTTTTCGGCCGATGGTGGCCGGGCTTCAACTATCAGGACATCTATTACGTGCCCGCGGTTTTGGGGGCGGTCGCACTGATCCTCGTTGCCGTCGATCTGTTCAAGATGCGGGCACCGGGACCACGCGCAAGCGCCACGCGGCGCCGGCGTTGAAGCCCAATGCAATAGTCAAAAAGACGAAGCCCCGGCGTTTGCGCCGGGGCTTTTTTACGCGCGCCTGCGCACGGCGAACCTTATCATTTTTGTTGCATCACAGCGCATTCGCGTGCGCTGCACCAAAAATGGGTGCGGCAGAAAGTCTCGAATTGAATTTCTCCGTTATTATGAATACCCAATACGACGGCAATCGCTAAGATTGCAGCGGCTCCGGGGGCAGAGCCGACACCATGCCGGGCTTTGTACCGGCATAAGGACAATAAATCTGGAGGAACATATGCAACGAACGATCGGATATTCGGCGATCGCAGCAGCGGCTCTATGCCTTGCGCTGTCGTCATCTGCGTCCGCGTGGGAGCCAACAAAACCCATCGAAGTCATCGTCCCCGCCGGAACCGGCGGCGGCGCCGATCAGATGGCGCGCACCATTCAGGGCATCGTCGCCAAGCACACTCTGTCTAAGCAATCGATAGTCGTCATCAACAAGTCAGGTGGCGCCGGCGGCGAAGGTTTTCTCGACGCGAAAAATTCCAAAGGCGATGAGCACAAGCTGATCATCACTCTTTCAAATCTTTTCACCACGCCGCTCGCGACCGGCATTCCGTTCAACTGGAAGGATCTGACGCCCGTTGCGATGCTTGCGCTCGACGAATTCGTTCTGTGGGTGAATGCCGAGAAGCCCTACAAGACGGCGAAGGACTATCTTGATGCGATCAAGGCCGCGCCTGACAACCAGTTCAAGATGGGCGGCACCGGTTCAAAGCAGGAAGACCAGATCATCACGGTCGCCCTGCAGAAAGCTGCGGGCAAGAAGCTGACCTACATTCCGTACAAGGGCGGCGGCGAGGTCGCGGTGCAGCTCGTCGGCAACCACATCGACTCGACCGTCAACAATCCGATCGAAGCAGTCGCGCATTGGCGCGCCGGCAAGCTCAAACCGCTGTGCGTGTTCGATTCCAAGAAGCTCGATTACAGCGACAAGATCGCCGGTGATCTGGCCTGGAACAGCATCCCGACCTGCAAGTCCGCGGGTGTCGATGTCGAATATACGATGCTGCGCGGCTTCTTCATGCCGCCCGGCGTGAGCAAGGAAGCCGTCGCCTATTACGTCGACCTCTTCAAGAAGGTGCGCGAAACGCCGGAATGGAAGAAGCTGATGAGCGACGGCGCGTTCAACCAGTCCTTCATGACCGGCGACGAATTCGCCAAGTGGGTCGGCAACGCCGAGAAACTGCATGAAGGCCTGATGAAAGAGGCCGGCTTCCTCGCCAAGACAAACTGATCTGCGGAATCGCCGCAGTCAGGCAGGAATTCGCATGAGCCAAAGTGTGCATGAATCCGGTGGGGCGGGACCGTCCCACCGGCATGTCGAGATCGGAGTGGCCGCCGCCATGGCGGCGCTCGCGATCATCGGCATTATCGGAAGCCTGAAGGTCGGTGTCGGCTGGGCGGCCGAAGGCCCGCAAGCCGGCTTCTTTCCGTTCTATGTCAGCGTTTTTGTGCTGATCGCCTGCATCGTCAATGTGGCGCAGGTGCTGGCCAGTCCGGACGACGGCAAGGTTTTCGCCGAATGGAGTCAGCTGCGGCAGGTCGTTTCGGTGGTGTTGCCGACGGCGATCTACGTTCTCGCCATTCCTTATAGCGGCATCTACGTCGCGTCCGCGCTGCTGATCTTCGCTTTCATGATCTGGTTCGGGCGTTATCGCTGGACGACGGCCGCGCTCGTTGCCGTCGGCATGCCGATCGTCACGTTCCTGATGTTCGAGATCTGGTTTCTCGTGCCCTTGCCGAAAGGTCCGCTCGAGAGATTGCTGGGTTACTGATCGGGGGACAGCCGGCGCAACGCCGGCGGGTCAAGGGACAACGCGTCATGTTGGAAGATATCGCCAACCTGTTTCACGGCTTTGCCGTGGTCGGCCAGCCATTCAATTTGATGCTGATGGTGGTCGGCATCGTGCTCGGCGTCGTCGTCGGCGTGCTGCCGGGACTGGGCGGCGCCAACGGTGTCGCCATTCTCCTGCCGCTGACATTCTCGATGTCGCCGACGTCGGCGATCATCATGTTGTCCTGCATCTATTGGGGTGCATTGTTCGGCGGCGCCATCACCTCGATCCTGTTCAATATTCCCGGCGAGCCGTGGTCGGTTGCGACGACGTTCGACGGTTATCCGATGGCGCAACAGGGCCGCGCCGGCGAGGCATTGACGGCTGCGTTCACGTCCTCGTTCGTCGGCGCGCTGTTCGCGGTGATCATGATCACGCTCGTGGCCCCCCTCGTTGCCAGCTTTGCCTTGCGTTTCGGGCCGGCGGAAATTTTCTCGGTCTACTTTCTCGCCTTCTGCAGCTTCGTTGGCCTGAGCAAGGAGCCGCCGTTCAAGACGGTCGCCTCGATGATGCTCGGCTTCTTGCTGGGTTCAGTCGGCCTCGATCAGGTGACCGGGCAATTGCGGCTGACATTCGGGCAACCCGAGCTCCTCAACGGATTCGACTTTCTCATCGCCGTCATTGGCCTGTTCGGCATCGGCGAAATCCTGCTCACAATGGAAGAGGGCTTGAGCTTCCGCGGCACGGCCGCGAAGATCAATCTGAAGGTCGTGCTGCATACGTGGCGTGAATTGCCGCGCTACTGGATTCTGTCGCTGCGCTCCTGCCTGATCGGCTGCTGGATGGGAATCAGTCCCGCCGGCGCGACGCCTGCCTCGTTCATGAGCTACGGCATCGCCAAGCGCATTTCAAAGAACGGCGGCAAATTCGGCACGGGTCAAATCGAAGGCGTGGTTGCGCCGGAAACGGCGGCGCACGCAGCCGGCACGTCCGCATTGCTGCCGATGATTTCGCTCGGCGTGCCCGGCTCGCCAACCGCAGCGGTGCTGCTTGGCGGTCTCCTGATCTGGGGTCTGCAGCCGGGACCGCTTCTGTTCACGGAGCAGAAGGATTTCGTGTGGGGTCTGATCGCCTCGATGTATATGGGCAACATCGTCGGCCTGATCATCGTCCTGACCTGCGTGCCGTTCTTCGCGGCCATCCTGCGCATTCCGTTCAGCGTGATCGCGCCGGTCATTCTCGTCTTCTGCGCCATCGGCGCATATACGGTGCACAACAACACGTTCGACGTCATCATGATGCTCGTGTTCGGCATCGCCGGCTACTTCATGAAGAAATGCAATTATCCGCTGGCGCCGATGGTGTTGGCGATCGTCCTTGGCGACAAGGCGGAGGAGTCATTCCGGCAATCGCTGCTCGGCTCGCAGGGTAATCTCGGCGTGTTCTTCTCGAACGGTCTCGTGAGCACGATCATGACGCTCGGGCTGATCGCGCTGTTCTGGCCGCTCATCCAAGGCGGGTGGACGCGCCTGCGCAGCCGCGCGGCCACGGCCTGACGCCGCTATTTTCGCGAGAAATTCGGGGCGAAAAGGCTCGACTCGCCGGTTGGGCAACGGCTAAAGTGGGTTTTGTTATACATAATACCAAGTTTCGATCACTTGATACGAAACGGCGATGACTTGGTCAGCGGTGGAAGCGAACCATGAGCTCCGATCCATCCCGAACGGCGGACGCAGCGCGGCCGGGTGAGTCCAAGCGGCAAGGGACCGTTGCGGCCCCGCGCCTCGACATCGAGCCGATCGATACCTCCTTCAGCTTCAAGAACAAGGCGTATGTCGCGCTGAAGAACGTCATCGTCTCGATGGATATCTACCGCAGCCGGCACGACATCCGGCTCGACGAACGGCAATTGGCGCAGGACTTCGGCGTCAGCCGCACGCCGGTGCGCGAGGCGATGGCGCAATTGGAACGCGAAGGGTTCGTGCGCTCGGTGCCGCGCCGCGGCATCTACGTCGTGCGCAAGACGAAAAAGGAAGTGATCGAATTGATCACCGCGTGGGCCGCGCTCGAGAGCATGGCGGCGCGCCTCATCACGCAGCAAGCGAACGATGAGGACATCGCAACGTTACGGCGCATGTTCGCAACCTTTCTCGGCGACCAGGTGCTGGCGAAGCTCGACGAATATTCCGAAGCCAATATCGAATTTCACCAGACCATCATTCGCCTCAGCGCCAATAGCGTGCTCATCAATCTCGCCGAGAACTTGTTCACGCATATGCGCATGATCCGCCGCAAGACCATCGTCGAGCAGGATCGCGCGGAACGCTCGATCCGCGATCACATGACCATCATCGAAGCGCTGGAAGCGCGCGACACCGCGCGCGCCGAACAGCTCGTGCGCGACCATGCTCTCGGCCTCGCCGATCACGTGGCGAAATACGCCGATTATCTGGACTGACGGATGCGACCGAAGGTGCAACACATTCAGGCGTCGTCGCTGGGTTGGACCCGGCAATCCATCATTTCTGCATAGGAAAAAGATGGATGCGCGGGTCTGGCCCGCGCATGACGCTCAGGACTTGGAGGAACAGCAATGGCCGAAGCTGCGGTGAAAGAAAAAGCTGCGACGGCGCCCGAAGCAGAACAGGAGCTGACCGACGGCTTCAATCTGCTGATCGACGCGCTGAAGCTGAATGGCGTCAACACGATCTACGGTGTGCCCGGTATTCCCATCACCGATTTCGGCCGGATGGCGCAAGCATCGGGGATCCGCGTCCTCTCCTTCCGGCACGAGCAGAATGCCGGCTATGCGGCTTCGATCGCGGGCTTTCTGACGAAAAAGCCGGGCGTCTGCCTGACCGTATCGGCGCCGGGCTTTCTCAACGGCCTGACCGCGCTCGCGCATGCCACGACGAATTGCTTCCCGATGATCCTGATGTCGGGCTCCTCCGAGCGCGAAATCGTCGACCTGCAGCAGGGCGACTACGAGGAGATGGATCAACTCGCCATCGCGAAACCGCTGTGCAAGGCGGCCTATCGCGTCCTGCATGCGCAGGACATCGGCATTGGGCTTGCCCGCGCGATCCGCGCCGCAGTCTCCGGCCGTCCCGGCGGCGTCTATCTCGACTTGCCGGCCAAGCTGTTCGGTCAGGTGATGAATGCCGAAGAAGGGCGCAAGTCGCTGGTCAAGGTCATCGATCCCGCGCCGGCGCAAATCCCCGCCCCTGAATCGATCAAGCGCGCGCTTGATGTGCTCAAGAGCGCGAAGCGTCCGCTGATTATCCTCGGCAAGGGCGCGGCCTACGCGCAGGCCGATGACGCGATCCGCAGCCTCGTGGAAAAGAGCGGCGTGCCCTTCCTGCCGATGAGCATGGGCAAGGGTCTTCTTCCCGATACACATCCGCAATGCGCGGGCGCCGCGCGTTCGACGGTGCTGAAGGATTCCGACGTTGTCATGTTGATCGGCGCGCGGCTCAACTGGCTGCTCTCGCACGGCAAGGGCAAGGCCTGGGGTGAGCCACACACCAAGAAGTTCATCCAGATCGACATTGAGCCGAAGGAAATGGATTCCAACGTCGAGATCGCCGCTCCGGTGGTCGGTGACATCGGCTCCTGCGTCTCAGCACTGCTTGCAGCGATGGGCGGCAGCTGGCCTAAGCCATCGGCGGACTGGACCGGCGCCGTCAGCAAGAAGCGCGACGAGAACGTCGCCAAGATGGCCCCGCGGCTGATGAACAACAACGTGCCGATGGACTATCACGGCGCACTTGGTGTGCTGCGTACGATCATCAAGGAGCGTCCCGATGCCATTCTCGTCAACGAGGGCGCGAACGCGCTCGATCTGACGCGCGGCATCATCGACATGTATCAGCCGCGCAAGCGCCTCGATGTCGGCACCTGGGGCATCATGGGCATCGGCATGGGTTACGCCATCGCTGCGGCGGTCGAAACCGGCAAGCCCGTGCTGGCGGTCGAGGGCGATTCCGCCTTCGGCTTTTCCGGCATGGAGATCGAGACGATCTGCCGTTACAAGCTGCCGGTCTGCGTCGTCGTCTTCAACAATGACGGCATTTATCGCGGCACCGATGTCAATCCGGCTGGAACGGACCCGGCAACTACCGTCTTCGTCAAGGGCGCGCGCTACGACAAGATGATGGAAGGCTTCGGCGGGGTCGGCGTCAACGCGACATCGCCCGACGAGCTCAAGCGTGCCGTCAACGCCGCGATGGATTCGGGAAAACCAACGCTCATCAACGCGGTGATCGATCCGGCGGCCGGCAGCGAGAGCGGCCGCATTGGCAATCTCAATCCGCAAAGCGCATTGAAAAAGAAATAGGGGCCGGTGTCCGATCGCGCCACGCGCGACCGGCAGGACGAGGAAGTAAGGAGAGGTTTGATGGCCAAGAAGACGAAGAAGAAAGCGGGCGCCAAGACAAAGGCGAAAGCCGCCGCGAAGAAAGTGGTGAAGCTTGCAAAGAGGCCGGCCTCGAAGACGGCCGCCAAGGGGAACGGCCACAGCCTGCCAAAGCCCTCGACCAGGCCCTATGGACAGGACGGCAAGGCGCTCGACGGCGTTCGCATTCTCGACTTCACGCATGTGCAGTCGGGGCCGACCTGCACGCAGCTTCTGGCGTGGTTTGGCGCCGACGTGATCAAGATCGAGCGGCCGGGCGTTGGCGACATCACACGCGGCCAGCTGGTCGACGTGAAGGGAGCGGACTCGCTCTATTTCACGATGCTCAACCACAACAAGCGCTCGATCACGATCGATTCCAAGCATCCGCAGGGCAAGCGCGTGCTCGATGCGCTGATCAAGTCCTGCGACGTGCTGGTCGAGAATTTCGCGCCCGGCGCGCTCGATCGCATGGGGCTGACCTGGGATTACATCCACAAGACCAACCCGCGCATGATCGTCGCGTCGGTCAAGGGCTTTGGCCCCGGGCCGTACGAAGATTGCAAGGTTTACGAAAACGTCGCGCAATGCACAGGCGGCGCAGCCTCGACGACGGGCTTCCGTGACGGTCCGCCGCTTGTCACCGGCGCGCAGATCGGCGACAGCGGCACGGGCTTGCATCTTGCGCTCGGCATCGTCGCCGCGCTCTATCAGCGCAATCGTACCGGACGCGGCCAGCGCGTGCTCGCCGCCATGCAGGATGGCGTGCTCAACCTTTGCCGCGTGAAGCTGCGCGACCAGCAGCGCCTCAAGCACGGACCGCTGACGGAATATTCCCAGTACGGGGAGGGCATTCCGTTCGGCGATGCCACGCCGCGCGCCGGCAACGATTCCGGTGGCGGCCAGCCAGGCCGCATCCTGAAATGCAAGGGCGCGCCGGAAGATCCCAACGCCTACATCTATTTCATCACCCAGGCGCCGGTCTGGGAGGCGATCTGCGATGTGATCGGCGAACCGACATGGAAGACCGATCCCGAGTTCGCGACGCCGAAAGCGCGTTTGCCGAAGCTCAATCAGATCTTCGATCGCATCGAACAATGGACCATGAGCAAGAGCAAGTTCGAGGCCATGGACATTCTCAACGAATACGACATTCCGTGCGGGCCGATCCTGTCGATGAAGGAACTGGCCGAGGACGAAAGCCTGCGTAAGACCGGCACGGTCGTCGAGGTCGATCATCCGACCCGCGGCAAATATCTGACGGTCGGCAATCCGATCAAGTTGTCGGACTCGATTTCCGAAGTGAAGCGCTCACCGCTATTGGGCGAGCACACCGACGAAATCCTCAAGGACGTGCTCAAGTTCAACGCGGCGGAAATTGCCGAGATCAAGAATTCGGGTGCGCTCAGCGCACCGGAAAAGAAGGAAAAGGCAGCGTAATGCCTTGTCATGGCCGGGCTTGTCCCGGCCATCCCGTTTAGGTGCGTCATGTCTTCCTAAGTGGGGCCACCGGGACAAGCCCGGTGACGACAAAAAAATGAGGGAGTTGACGTATGCGCATCGTCGTTCACGGCCAGCAGGCCTTCGGCAAGGCGGTCCTCGAAGCGCTGCTCAAGCGCGGGGAGAATGTCGTCGCCGTCTATGTCGCACCGGAAAAGCCGGGGGCGAAAGCCGATCCGCTGAAGGAAGCGGCTCTTGCCGCCAAACTGCCTGTCCACCAGCCTTCGTCCTACAGGGACCCGAAGGTGTGGGAGGAGTTCAAGGCGCTCAAGCCCGACCTGCAGGTGATGGCGTTCGTGACGCTGTTTGTGCCCGAGGAATTCCTCAATATTCCGACGCACGGCTCCATCCAGTATCACCCGTCGCTTCTGCCGGCCTATCGCGGTGCATCGGCAATCAACTGGCCGATCATCAAGGGCGAGAAGGAAACAGGGCTTTCGATCTTCTGGCCGGACAATGGCCTCGATACCGGCGACATCCTGGTTCAGAAGAAAACGCCGATCTCCGATACCGACACGCTCGGCACCGTCTATTTCGATCGCCTGTTTCCGATGGGCGTCGACGCAATGCTCGAAAGCGTCGATCTGGTGAAAGCCGGCAAGGCGCCGCGCATCAAGCAGGATGAGAGCAAGGCGACCTACGAGGGCCTCTGCACGGCCGAGAATGCGAAAATCGACTGGGGCAAGCCGTGGGAGCAGATCGACCGGCTCATCCGCGGCTGCAATCCGGCACCCGGCGCCTGGACCACGCTCAACGGCGCGACGCTCAAGGTTTTTGATGCCAAGCCCCTCCCGGCACGCGATCCGAAAGGCATCGCCGGCAAGCTCGGCGAGATCGTCACCGTGGAGGCGGACGGCATCACCGTCGTCTGCGCCGACGGGCGATTCAAGGTCACGCGCGTTCAGCCTGACGGCGGCAAGAAGATCGAAGCCGGCGAATGGGCGAAAGAAGCCAAGATCGAAAAGGGCGCTCGCTTCGCATGATTCAATTCCGTCGTGGCCGGACTTGTCCCGGCCATCTCGATCAGGCGGGCACTGTGCCCCCTAAGCGAGATGCCCGGCACAAGGTCGGGCATGACAAATCAAAAACCTTCTCAGTTTAATGGATCCCCCATGCCCGCCTCGCAACATCAGAATCCGAAATCCGACATTGAAATTGCCCAGGCGGCCAAGCCGCGCCGTATTGTCGACGTGGCGAAGGAGAAGCTCGGCATCGCGCCGGAAAATCTCGCGCCTTACGGCCATTACACGGCCAAGGTGTCGATGGACTACAACATGTCGCTGGCGGGCAATCTAAACGGCAAGCTGATCCTCGTTACCGCCATCAGCCCGACGCCGGCGGGCGAAGGCAAGACGACGACCACGGTCGGTTTGACCGACGCGCTCAATCATATCGGCAAGAAGGCGATGTGCGCGCTGCGCGAACCCTCTCTCGGCCCCTGCTTTGGCGTGAAGGGTGGCGCTGCCGGCGGCGGCTACGCCCAGGTGGTGCCGATGGAGGACATCAACCTTCACTTCACTGGCGATTTCCACGCCATCACCTCGGCGCACAATCTGCTCTCCGCGCTGATCGACAATCACATCTATTGGGGAAATGCGACGCAGATGGATTCGCGCCGCGTGGCGTGGCGCCGGGTCCTCGACATGAACGACCGCGCCTTGCGCGAGATCGTCTGCTCGCTCGGCGGCGTCGCCAACGGCTATCCGCGGGAGGCCGGTTTCGACATCACGGTTGCTTCCGAAGTCATGGCGATTTTCTGCCTGGCCAAGGATCTGGAAGACCTGAAAACGCGGCTCGGCAACATCATCGTCGGCTATACGCGCGAGCGCAAACCCGTGCGCGCCAGCGAGCTGAAGGCGCACGGCGCGATGACCGCGCTCCTAAAGGACGCGATCGCCCCGAACCTGGTGCAGACGCTGGAGGGAACGCCGGCCTTCATTCACGGCGGTCCGTTCGCCAACATCGCGCATGGCTGCAATTCGGTGTCGGCGACGACCACGGCGCTGAAGCTCGCCGACTATGTCGTCACCGAAGCGGGCTTCGGCGCGGATCTCGGTGCGGAAAAGTTCATCGACATCAAGTGCCGCAAGGCCGGCCTGAGGCCCGATTGCGTCGTGATTGTCGCTACCATCCGTGCGCTCAAGATGCACGGAGGGGTCAAGAAAGAGGATCTGAAAAAGGAAGATCTGAAAGCGCTCGAAGCCGGCATGTCGAATCTGCAGCGCCATATCGAGAACATCAAGAAATTCGGTCTTCCGGCGGTGGTGTCGATCAACCGCTTCTCGGCCGATACCGATGGCGAGATCGCGCTGGTGAAGGAAAAGTGCAAGGCGCTTGGCGTCGAGGCGCTGATGGCCGACCACTGGGCGATGGGCGGCGCAGGCGCGGCCGATGTCGCGAAGGCTGTCGTCAAGGTCATCGACGAAGGCAAGGCGAACCTGAAGCTTCTCTATCCCGACGATATGCCGCTGTTCGAGAAAATCCGCACCATCGCCAAGGAAATCTATCGCGCCGACGATGCGACTGCCGACAAGTCGGTGAAGGATCAGCTCAAGGCGTGGGAAGAGATGGGCTTCGGCAAGCTGCCGGTCTGCATCGCCAAGACCCAGTATTCATTCTCGACCAATCCGGATGCCAAAGGCGCGCCGACCGGATTTAATATCCCGGTGCGCGAAGTGCGGCTGTCGGCGGGCGCGGAATTCATTGTCGCGATCTGCGGTGAGATCATGACCATGCCCGGCCTGCCGAAGGTACCTTCGGCGGATTCCATCGACGTGAAGGATGGCAGGATCGTCGGCCTGTTCTAATGCGCGCCGAAGCGATCGTGGACGAGGCCGCGCTCAAAGCAGCACGGCCAATGCCAATGCGATAAACAGGATTAGAAAGCTGCCGAGCACGCCGCCCTGAGGAACGTTATTCAGTCCGATGAGCCAGCGCGGCCCCTTGAAGACCGTGTAGAGCCGCGTGATCTCGACGACGTAAACCGCCGCGGCGTGCACTGCGATCGGCACCCAGAGCGTGCGGCCCGCGAGAACATACGAAAAGCCGAACAGACAGCCGACGATGAAAAATCCGTAGGCGCGCTGCCACGGCTCTGTTCGCGGTTTGACAAAATGGACAGCCGTGAAAAGCGCCGCGTTCAAGACGATCGCCAAGGCTGAAAACATCCGCGACTGTGGCATCGCGCGCAGCACTTGTTCGAGCAGAATGCCGCAGAAGACGGCTTCCTCGAGAATGGCTAGCGTGATGGGACTCCACAACCTGCGGAGAAGCTTGCCACGGCGCTTCATTTGATCGCCTTGCGGCTCGATCAGAACCCAACCCGCGGCGATCCAGAACAGGTACATGGCCGTGATGAATGTCGACGTCACTAGAAAGGCGACGATGATGTCGCGCCACGGGACCGGCAACGGAAACGCCTGACGAATTTCATCGACAAATGAGATATGCAGCGCGAACGGCGCACTGAGCAGGATCATGAGCCATGTCATGTGGATCATGATGCGCGTGGTCCAGCGCACCAGCGGCTTTTTTGTCGTGTATCGCAGGGGCCAGGCCAGAGGTTCGCCGGACGCTGTCAATGCGACACTCTGTGCGGCCCACAGCAGGCCGAAGCCGAACAGGCCAATCCCGACAGGAATGAAGATGTTCACGAGGAAATCCTCGGTGTTGCGCGCAAGAAGCGCGTCCACCTTTTATCGAGCCAGAACAGCCAGTTCTCGGGCGCCGTCAGCAATTTGCCCTCGAACCAGCGACACCAATCCTCAAGCGCTTCTTGAACGGCGGCGTCGCGGTCGCCGTCGTTCCGTGGTGGGTCTACGCGCTCAAACATCAACACCGCGCGCGAATCCGATTCCCATCGCATGGAGCCCCGGATCATCGGTGCCTGCGCCATCATCGAAAGCATGAAGGCGCCGCCGGGCAGCCGGGCGTCGCGTCCGAAGACGCGCGCCACAACACCCTGGCCGGGACTCGCCAGCAGGTCGGGCGTGAGGGCCAGCACTTTCCCCGCCTTGAGCACCTTCAGATAGGCAAGCGCGTCCTTGAAACTCGACGATGTGCGCGGCCGCAGCAGAATCTCCACGCCGAGTTCGCGATACCATTTGAGCTTGCGCGCCATCCGTTCCTCGGTCGGCGCCTGCCGCACGAGCATGGTGATGGGATAGGTGCGGCTGATCAGCGCCGTCGCGAGTTCATGGCCGATCCAGTGGGGAGCAACGAGAATGACGCCTCGTCCCTCGGCAACGGCCTGCTCGAACAGACGGAAGCTGTCGTCAAACGTCACATCGTTCATGACGGGGTGGCGGCGACGCCACGGTGAAATGTCAGCAGCGAATTCGATGCCACCCAGGCCCAATGGCGGAAGTACAACTTCTCGATTCCGGCGGGCGCATCGCAATCCAGGGCAAGCCGGATATTCTCGCGAAGTCGCCTGCGCAACGCGGGGATGCGGGCGAGAAGTCGTGCCAACGCCAATATAGCGCATTGCTGGATCCGGTCCGGGACCGGTGCGGTGGCGGCAATGGCAGCGCGAATGGCAAGCTGCGTCGCTCCGCGCCGGAAACGATCAAATGAAATCGTCATCGCTCGCTCAAATCGCATGCAAAGCCGGCGAAGTGCTTCGCACGCTTGCGAACTATATCAGAGTCGCGACGACAGGATGATTGGCGAAAGGGAGGGGAGGTCGACTACCGGACTACCGCGTCGTTGGCGGTCTTCACGACCGTCCGCCCGAGATGCCGGGATATAGCTCCGCCTGCAACAGGCGCGCGAGATGCGCGGCATTGGCGGCCAGCATCGCATTCCATTCGGCGATGACTTTCGGAGCCTTCTTGAATTCCTTGTATTCCTTCGAACCCATGGCCTCGCCGACCCAATAGGTGGCTCCGCCAGCAGGAATCGTGAAGCCGACCTCGAACAGGGCCTGCAGGATTTCTGCCGACACATGATGGGCGCCGTCTTCGTTCCCGACGATGACGGCGATCGCCACCTTGCCATAGGTCGGCATGCGGCCGCGGTCGTCCTTCTCGTCTAGAAAAGCATCCATTCGCTCAAGAACCCGTTTTGCAACGCTTGAAGGCTGACCGAGCCAGATGGGCGAGCCGATGATCAGGATGTCGGCTGCGAGCAATTGCTGGCGCAGCGCGGGCCACGCGTCGCCGTCACCTTCGTCCGCCGAAACGCCCGGCTTGATGTTGTGATCGGCCGCGCGAACGATGTCGCCGCTTGCCCCGTGCTCGCCAAAGGCGTCCAGGACTTGCCGCAGCAGAACTTCGGTCGAGGATTGCTCGCCGGCCCTGGAGTTCTTCAATGTGCAATTGAAGGCAAGCACCTTCAGCCGGCTTGCCATGCGTCTCAGCCCTCGGATGTCCGCTGGAACGCGGGATGGAGGCGCGGCTTGGCACGTGCCGGCTCGTCGGTGGGAGCGGTCCACGGCGCCGCGTCGTCCGGCTTCCGCCGCCCGAGACTCCAGTTGAAATACAGGCGTACTTCGCGATTCGGCACGACCCAGCACGCCCCGTCGTCATCCATGAACACCGCCCAGAACAGCGCGCTTTCCGGCCCGTAATCGATGACAAAATGC
Organism: uncultured Hyphomicrobiales bacterium; assembly: GCA_964604745.1. GTDB lineage: Bacteria > Pseudomonadota > Alphaproteobacteria > Rhizobiales > Xanthobacteraceae > Pseudorhodoplanes. The sequence continues at coordinate 7,903 of CAZSAW010000321.1, read as the reverse complement.
GCCCAGCCGTCGCCTTTGGACGTTTTCATCGGCAAGGGCGGGTTCAACTGCGTGATCATGCGAAGATATCCATCGTTTCGACGCGGTGGATAAACGAAGGCTGTGCCGCTTCGGTTCCTTGCATCGCAAAGGACGCTCACACACGCGTGAGCGTCCGGACCCGATGCTAGGCAACGCGAATGCGGCAACCTATGATGTTTGCCGCAGGCGCGGCCGCGCCGGGCATCTCAGGCATATGTGCACAAAGGCTTCTCATGCTGAAATTCTATTACAGTGGCGCGCCCAACCCGACGAAGATCGCATTGTTTCTGGAAGAAGCGGGGCTGCCATACGAGCCGATCCCGGTCGACACGCGCAAGGGCGAGCAGCACAAGCCGGAATTCCTCGCGATCAATCCGAACGCGAAAGTGCCGGTCATTGTCGATGGCGATACGGTCGTATTCGATTCCAGCGCGATCCTTCTTTACCTTGCGGAAAAGACCGGCAAGTTCCTGCCCGCGAAACCCGACAAGGCACGTGGCGAATTGCTCTCCTGGATGTTCTTTATATCGTCCGGCGTCGGGCCCTATTCCGGCCAGTCGGTTCACTTTCGAAACTATTCGCCGGAGAAAATCCCCTACGCGCTGAACCGCTACGCTTTCGAAGCGCAGCGCCATTTCGGTATCATCGATGCACGGCTTGCCAAGCACCCGTTTATGCTCGGGGAGGCCTACACGATCGTCGACATGAATGTCTGGGGCTGGGCGCGCCTCATCCCGAATGTGCTCGGCGAAAACGGCTGGGAGAAATTCCCCAATCTCAAGCGCGTGACCGACGCGATCAGCGCGCGGCCGGCAGCCCAACGCGCCGTGGCGCTGAAAGACAAGCACAAATTCAAGACCGAGTTGGATGACGAGGCGCGCCGCGCCATGTTCCCTCATCTGGACATCGAGGTTGCCTAGCAGACGGCAGGGGCTATTCTCTCGTGCGGGGAGAGAAGCCTTTCAGGCGTACACATGAACAATCTTCCGCAGGTCGTGAAAGAGTTCGCGCCGCATGGGACCCTGCGCGCCGCGCTGAATTTCGGCAATACGGTCCTCGTCCAGAGAGGCTCGTCGGGGGAGCCGCGCGGCATCGCGCCGGCGCTCGCGAACGAGCTTGCGCGGCGTCTCGGCATCGGTGTCGAATTTGTCCCGTTTGAAGCCGCAGGTCAGGTCTTCGAAGCACTTGCACGGCAGGCCTGGGACGTCGCCTTTCTCGCGATCGACCCGAAACGCGCGGCCGAGATTGCGTTCACCGCGCCTTATGTCCTGATCGAAGGGACATACGTCGTGCCGGGCGATTCCGCCTTGCGCGGCGTCGAGGATGTCGATCGCGATAATGTTCGCGTGGCCGTTGGGCAGGGAAGTGCGTACGATCTTTACCTATCGCGCAACCTGAAGCATGCCAGCCTCGTTCGGTATCAAGGCGGCGCGACGACGCGCGCCGCCTTTGTTGCCGAGCAACTCGAAGCTCTTGCCGGCATCAAGCAACAGATGCTGGAATTCGTCGCCGCCCATCCGCAATATCGTCTCGTTCCCGGCCGCTTCATGGTCATTGAGCAGGCGATGGGTGTCCCCAAAGGCCGCCACCTCGCGGCGCGCTACCTGCACGATTTTGTCGAAGAAATGAAATCGTCCGGCTTCGTCACCAGGGCGCTGCGTGCAAACGGGCAAACGGACGCCGAGGTCGCGCCGGCGGCGTGAGCGACGCTACGATTTCTCGGTCAAGCTCGGTGCAACCCTCTTCGCCTCGGCGACAAGCGCGGCTGTTACCGGCGTCATCGGTGAGCGTGCGGGCACGACAAGTCCGATCTCGTGCACCTCATCCGGGTCGGTAATCGGGATGGCGCGGATCGGGTCGACCAAGCCGAGAGTCTCGGCGAGCTTCGCCGGCATCACGCTCGCCCAGCGGCCGGTGCGCACATGGGCGAAGAGCAGGATCATCGAATCCGATTCGAGCGTCGGACGCGATTCGCCGCCCGCGCCTTTGAGCAAGCGGTCGATGATGCGGCGGTTTTGCATGTCCGGCGTCAACAGACAGAGCGGCAGCTGCGAGACCTCGGCCCAGGTCACGACGTCGCGATGCCCGAGAGGCGCATCGGCGGACGTCAGCAGCCTGTAGCGCTCGCGATACAGCGGCACGGTGCTGACGCGGCCAAGGGGTTCGTTGTCGAGATAGGTAATGCCGGCGTCGATCTCGAGATTTTCAAGCAGTTCGAAAATCTCGATGGATGTGCGGGACCAGATGGTGAATTGCACATTGGGATGGCGCTCGCGATAAGGCGTCGTGAGCGCGGCGACCATCGCCAGCGCGGTCGGGATGGCGGCGATGCGCAGCCGGCCGGCGAGGCCGTGCCGCAGCGCGCCGATTTCGTCGTGCATCGCGCGCGAGTCCGCGACGATGCGGCGTGCAAAGTCGAGCACGCGCTCGCCTTCCGGCGTGAAACCCTGGAAGCGAGAACCGCGATTAACGAGGAGAACGCCGAGTTGCTCTTCGAGTTGCTTCACGCCGGCCGACAAGGTCGGCTGCGTGACGCCGCAGACATCCGCGGCGCGGCCAAAATGCTTTTCGCGCGCGAGAGCGAGCAGGAATTCCAGTTTGTCGATCATTGCAATGTCTTCCGCCGCGATTCCAAGGGCTTAGCCTAGCGGCGCCGACGACAATGTACGAGGAATTATGAGCAAACGGTAGAATATTGATAGAAAATATCTATCGGGCGATGGCGACGGCCGCCTTGTTTTGCAGTTTAGAACACCTTCATTTTCGGAGTGGGAGACCAAGGACAAGCATGAATATCCAGGCGAAAACGCCGAATAACGCGGATCCGCGCGGGCGAAAGCCGCGCCGCACGCCCAAGGGCCGTCAGATCGATCTTGCCGCGCTCGAGCAGGTTCGCGAATTACTCGGCGAGAAGCCGCGCCGGCGCGATCTTCTGATCGAACATCTGCATCTCATCCAGGACAAATACGGCCATCTCTCCGCCGCGCATCTCGCCGCTCTCGCGGCGGAAATGAAGCTTGCACTGGCCGAAGTGTACGAAGTCGCGACCTTTTACGCGCATTTCGACGTCGTGAAAGAGGGCGAGAAAGCCCCGCCCGCGATCACGATCCGGGTGTGCGATTCGCTCTCTTGCGCCATGGCCGGCGCGGAGCATCTCCTCGCCGAATTGCAGCGCACGGCCGGCAGCGATGTGCGCGTGGTGCGCGCGCCCTGCATGGGCGCTTGCGACCGGGCGCCGGTCTGCGCCGTCGGGCACGTGCAGGTGATGAAGGCCGATGCCGCAAACGTCGCGGCGAAAGCGAGGCAACATCCGCACGCGCACGCATGGAAACCGCAAACCGATTTCAATGCCTATCGCAAGCAGGGCGGCTACGCGCTTCTCAGCGATTGCATCACCGGCAAGCGCACGCGCGACGACGTCATCAAGGCGGTGAGCGACGCCGGATTGCGTGGCCTCGGCGGCGCCGGATTTCCCACCGGCCGTAAATGGACGCTCGTGCGCAACGAGCCGGCGCCGCGGCTGATGGCGGTCAACGGCGACGAAGGCGAACCCGGTACATTCAAGGACCGGCTCTATCTCGAGCGCGATCCGCATCGTTTCATCGAAGGGCTGCTGGTTGCCGCCTGGGTGGTCGAGGCAAGCGATGTCTATTTCTATCTGCGCGACGAATATCCCGAGCTGCGCCTGATGCTGCTGGAGGAAATCCACAAAGCGACGCAGACCGGGCTTTCGCCGCACACGACCATCCATCTTCGCCGCGGCGCCGGCGCCTATATCTGCGGCGAAGAATCCGCGATGATCGAATCGATCGAGGGCAAGCGCGGCTTGCCGCGTCATCGTCCGCCGTACGTCGCGCAGGTCGGCATTTTCGGCCGCCCGACGCTCGTGCAGAATGTCGAAACGCTCTTCTGGATCCGCGACATCGTCGAGAAGGGCCCCGACTGGTTCACCTCGCACGGCCGCGGTGGCCGCAAGGGATTGCGCTCCTTCTCGGTTTCCGGCCGCGTGAAAAATCCGGGCGTCAAGCTCGCACCGGCCGGCATCACGGCGCGCGAATTGATCGACGAGTTTTGCGGCGGCATGGCCGACGGTCACACGTTCAAGGGCTATCTGCCGGGCGGCGCTTCGGGTGGCATCCTGCCGGCGAGCATGGCGGATATTCCGCTCGATTTCGGCACGCTCGAGCCGCATGGCTGTTTCGTCGGCTCGCACGCCGTCGTGGTTCTGTCCGACCAGGACGACATGAAGGCCGTCGCGCTCAACCTGATGAAGTTTTTCGAGGACGAATCCTGCGGCCAATGCACACCGTGCCGGGTCGGCACCGAAAAGGCTGTCAGGCTGATGGAACATGGGCCGTGGAACGAATCGCTTCTGACCGAGCTTTCGCAAGCGATGCGCGACGCGTCGATCTGCGGCCTCGGCCAGGCGGCATCGAATCCCTTGCTCGCGGCGCTGACCTATTTTCCCGAAGACCTGACCGCGCCGCTGGGGCGGTGGTGAGGGCGCGAGATGATGAAAGTGCCACGACAATGGCGGTTTGACCCCTCCCCCCTTGTGGGGAGGGGTGGCGCCGCAGGCGCCGGGGTGGGGTTCGGAGAATAAAACAAATGCCGCATAGCTCGATTGGCAAGCAAACCAGGCGGCACGCGCAGCAAATGCGCAGCGCTCCGACCGATGCCGAGCGTAAGCTGTGGCAAATCGTGCGTGCGTTGAAGCGGCTCGGCTTTCATTTTCGCCGCCAGGCGCCGATCGGCAAGTATATCGCTGACTTCGCTTGGCATCACGGCAAGCTGGTCATCGAGCTCGACGGCGGCCAACACAACGATGTTCGTCGTAACTATGATAGCCGGTGGTCCGCTTGGCTCGAATCGCAAGGTTATCGGGTTCTGCGATTCTGGAATGACGATGTGCTGCGAATGCCACGAGTCGTTGGAGAAGAAATCCTGCGCGTTGCGCGCAAAGCCCCACCCCCGACCCCTCCCCACAAGGGGGAGGGGAGTTTATCTGCGCGCGCCGAAAGTCACAGGCCATGACGGAAGCAAAGAACGAAAAAGCAATCACCTTCACGCTTGACGGTCGCGAGGTCACGGCGCGCGCAGGCGAAACCATCTGGCAGGTGGCCAATCGCGAAGGGATCGATATTCCGCATCTTTGCTATTCGCCCGAGCCCGGCTATCGCGCCGACGGCAATTGCCGCGCCTGCATGGTCGAGATCGAGGGCGAGCGTGTGCTTGCCGCAAGCTGCATCCGCAAGCCCGCTGCCGGCATGAAAGTGAATGTCTCGAACCATCGCGCCAAGACGGCGCGGCAAATGGTGTTCGAGTTGCTCGTATCGGATCAGCCCCAGCGCGAGACGTCGCACGATCCGCAATCGAAATTCTGGGCCTGGGCCGACAGGATGAATGTGTCGGTCGGCCGGTTTCCGGAACGGCAGAAGCCTGGAGCGGATCGCTCGCATCCGGCGATGGCCGTCAATCTCGACGCCTGCATCCAGTGCAATCTCTGCGTACGTGCCTGCCGCGAGGTTCAGGTCAACGATGTGATCGGCATGGCCGGGCGCGGACACAACGAGAAGATCGTGTTCGATTTCGACGATCCGATGGGGCAATCGACCTGCGTTGCCTGCGGCGAATGCGTGCAGGCCTGCCCGACCGGCGCGCTGATGCCGGCGACCCTCGTCGACGAGAAGAATACGCGCACCGGATATCCGGATCGCACGGTCGATTCGGTCTGCCCGTATTGCGGCGTCGGCTGCCAGCTCACTTACAACATCAAGGACGACAAGCTTCTCTATGTCACGGGCAAGGACGGCCCGGCGAACGAGAACAGGCTTTGCGTGAAGGGCCGTTTCGGCTTCGATTACGTTCACAATCCGCAGCGGCTGAAGCAGCCGATGATCCGCAAGGATGGCGTGCCGAAAATTCCGCACGAGCAGATCGACCCGCTCAATCCTTGGACGCATTTTCGTCCCGCCACATGGGAGGAAGCGCTCGAACGCGCCGCGGCGGGATTGAAGACGATCCGTGACCGTGATGGAGGCAATGCGCTCGCCGGGTTCGGCTCCGCCAAGGGCTCCAATGAGGAGGCTTATCTTTTTCAGAAGCTCGTCCGTACCGGCTTCGGCACCAACAATGTCGACCACTGCACGCGGCTCTGCCACGCCTCCTCGGTCGCGGCGCTGATGGAAGGCGTCGGTTCCGGCGCCGTGTCGGCGACCTTCAACGAATGCAAGAATTCCGATGTCATCGTCGTCATCGGCGCCAATCCGACGGAGAATCATCCCGTCGCCGCCACCTTCTTCAAGCAGGCGGCCAAGCGCGGCGCGAAGCTGATCGTGATGGATCCGCGCGGGCAGGCGCTGAAGCGCCACGCCTGGCAGATGATGCAGTTCAAGAACGGCACCGACGTCGCCATGCTGAACGCGATGCTCAACGTCATCGTCGAAGAGAAGCTCTACGACCAGCAATATGTGCAGACCTACACCGAGGGCTTTCCGCAACTCGCCGAGAACGTGAAGGATTTCACGCCGGAGGAGATGGCGCCGATCTGTGGCATCGATGCCGATACACTCCGCCTTGTGGCACGCACCTTCGCCCGCGCCGAGAATGCCATCATCTTCTGGGGCATGGGCGTGTCGCAACACACGCACGGCACCGACAATGCGCGCTGCCTCATTGCGTTGTCGCTCATCACTGGTCAGATAGGCCGCCCCGGCACCGGCCTGCATCCGCTGCGCGGACAGAACAATGTGCAGGGCGCTTCCGACGCCGGCCTTATTCCGATGTTCTTCCCTGACTACAAATCGGTGGAAGATCGCGACATCCGCGCCAGATACGAGAAGGCGTGGGGCACGACGCTCGATCCGAAGAAAGGCCTGACCGTGGTCGAGATCATGGATGCGATCCATGCCGATACGATCAAGGGCATGTACATCATGGGCGAGAACCCCGCGATGTCCGATCCCGACCTCAATCACGCGCGCGAGGCGCTCGCTCATCTCGAACATCTCGTGGTGCAGGATATCTTCCTCACCGAGACCGCGGTTTACGCCGACGTTGTGTTGCCCGCGTCGGCCTGGCCGGAAAAGGATGGGACGGTGACGAACACGAACCGGCAGGTGCAGATCGGCCGCAAGGCGCTGCCTCTGCCGGGTGAGGCAAAGCCCGATTGGTGGATCACGCAAGAGGTCGCACGCCGGCTCGGCCTGCCCTGGAATTACGCGCATCCGCGCGATGTCTTTGCCGAGATGACGACGTTGATGCCGTCGCTCGCCAACATCACGTGGGACCGCCTCGAACGCGAAGATGCCGTCACTTATCCGTGCGAAGCGCCCGACAAGCCCGGGCATGACGTCGTGTTCACCGACGGCTTTCCGCGGCCGGGCGGTCTCGGCAAGCTTGTCGCGGCGAGGCTTACGCCGCCCGACGAGACGCCGGACGCGCAATTTCCCTTCATTCTCACGACCGGCCGACAGCTCGAACATTGGCACACCGGCGCGATGACACGCCGCGCGACCACGCTCGACGCGCTCGAACCGGGACCGGTCGCCTGCCTGTCGCGCGGCACGATCGCGCGGATGGGACTGAAGCCGGGCGACATGGTGCGCGTGACGACGCGGCGCGGCACGGTCGAACTCACATCGCGGCAGGACGATGCCGTGCCCGATGGCGTGGTGTTCATTCCGTTCGCTTACGTCGAGGCGGCGGCGAATCTTCTGACCAATCCCGCGCTCGATCCGTTCGGGAAAATTCCCGAATTCAAGTATTGCGCGGCCAGGGTGGAGCCCGCCGAAATGCCGCGTGAGGCGGCGGAGTAGCGCAACCGGTTTTCGTTGCCTCGTGCGGCCTCGCGCCGCCCGGGCGCGCGCCTTCACGGTAAGGC
>CAZSAW010000320.1:0-11660 GCA_964604745.1 uncultured Hyphomicrobiales bacterium | reverse complement strand
TTGATCGCACAATTCGCCGAACGGCTGCAGCAGAGTGCCGGCAGCGAACCACTTCCGCTCCTGCACGCGATGGTGAGGACGCTCAACCGCGAGATCGTGTTCGACCCGGACCCCACGCACACCGCGACCACCGCGCCCGAGGCCTTCGCGCTCAAGCGCGGCGTCTGCCAGGACATCACACATATCTTCATTGCCGCCGCCCGCCATCTCGGCATCCCGGCGCGCTATGTGTCCGGTTATTTCCATCGTGCCGACGGCGTCATCGATCAGGAAGCCGGCCACGCCTGGGCGGAAGCGTTCGTGCCCGATCTCGGCAGGGTTGCCTTCGATGCGACGAACGGCATTTCTGCGACCGATGCCCATCTGCGGCTCGCGGTCGGCCTCGATTATCTCAGCGCGGCGCCGGTGCGCGGCGCACGGCAGGGTGGCGCCGGCGAGACGCTCACCGTCCGCGTCCATGTCGATCAGGCTCGCCAGCAATTCCAGAACTGATCATGGGCGATGCCGCACCGACATCCGAGCCGCAAGTCGTCGCCGGGCGAAGCTGCGGCACCTGCACGCTGTGCTGCAAGGTCATCGCCGTCGACAGTCTCGGCAAGGCGCCCGGCACCTGGTGCGCGCATTGCCAGCGCAACAAGGGATGCGCCATCTACGAGACGCGGCCGGACGAATGCCGCGACTTCTACTGTCACTGGATGGTGGAAAAAGGACTGGGACCCGACTGGAAGCCGGAGCGCGCCAGGTTCGCGCTCGTCACCAGTCAGAGCGGCATCACCGCCTTTGTCGATCCCGGCTTTGCTGGCGCATGGCGCGGCGCGCCCTATTACCAGACCCTCAAGCGCTGGTCGCTCGACGGCGTGCGGCAAAGCCCCGCGCGCCTCGTCACGATTCGCATCGGTACACGCGCCATCATCGTCCTCCCCGATCGGGAGATCGACCTTGGCGTCGTCGGTCCGCGTGACAGTTTTCGGCTTGAGTCCTCGCCCGATGGCTCGATCACGGTGAAGAAGTCCACACCTGCGGGGGCGTCTGGCGAGCCGCCGCCTTGACCTGCGTTGCCGCCGCCGTCATGGCGTCGTAAGAACCATGTCCCGTATTCGAGGAGTATCCCGTTCGTCATGACCTATTGCTGTGGAATTCTGGTCCGCGAGGGCTTGGTCATGATCGCCGACACGCGAACGAATGCCGGCCTCGACAACGTCTCCATCTTTCGCAAGCTGCATGTCTTCCGCGAGCCGGGCGAACGCATCATGGCGATCGCCTCCTCCGGCAACCTGTCCATCAGCCAGTCGGTCGTCAGCATCCTGACGGAGGGCTATGAGAACAAGGAAACGGGCGAGCTCGAAACGCTGATGAATGCGCCGACGATGTTTCAGGCGGCGCAGCGCATCGGCCATGTCGTTCGCGACATCCATGAGATGGAAGGCACCGCTCTGGACGCGTCGGACGTGAAATTCGATGTGTCCTTTCTGTTCGGCGGACAGATCAGGGGCGAGCGGCTTCGCCTGTTCATGGTGTATTCGGCGGGCAATTTCATCGAATGCACCACCGACACGCCATATCTTCAGATCGGCGAGCACAAATACGGAAAGCCGGTGCTGGACCGCGCCATAAATTACAGCGTTGATCTGTATGACGCGCTCAAGATCGGCCTGATCTCGATGGATTCGACGATGCGGTCCAATCTCGCGGTTGGAATGCCCATCGACCTTCTGGTTGCGCGGCGCGATCAGTGCGACGCTGAGTTGGCCTATCGTATCGAGCCAGGCGAGCCGTACTTCCATGATCTGCGCGAACGCTGGTCGTCGGCACTGCGCGCGGCGCATATGGCGATCCCGCGCCCGCCCTACGCCAGCCACTCGTAAGCCAGACTTCAGACTCTCTTAACCACGGCAGCCGGAAATACACCGCGCGGGCAAAAAGCCGCGTCCGGTCAGCGATTTGCAAGCTTTATGACCCATTATCCGCGGCTCGCAATCGCTGTGATTTCGAGCTCAGGAACTGAATGTCGTGGCCGCAGTCCGGGCACGTATGACGAAGACCGGCAAGGCGAAGGGCTGGGATCGCGCGCAGCTCAGCATCGTCCTCCCGATCGGACTCATCGTCGTCGTCGCTTTCGTCTGCATCGTGGTGGCGGCCCTGTCGTCGGCGCGGCGTGCGGACGACGTCGCCCTCGAGCACGAGAAGGTGCTGTTCACGAAATCGCTGATCAATCACGGCGAGCGCATCCTGCGCGAGCTTGAGAGCGTCACGGAAAGCGAATCCGCCATCGAGAATATCCGCACCCGTTACGATCGCGACTGGGTGCAATCGAATATAGGCCTTCGGCTGAAAAGCTTTTTCGATCACGACTTCGTCTTCGTCGCCGATGCAGGCGACCGTCTTGTCTACGCGCTGCTCGGGCGCAAGAGCGTCGAACCCAACTGGTTCAATTCGATCCTGCCTGAACTGGCGCCCACGCTGAATTATCTTCGTGGTCGAGGCGGCTCCAATCTCAGCGGTGCGATCCGTATCACCGAATCGGCCATGAGCCCGGACGATCGGCCGACCCGCGCCGCGCTCGTCCAGAATTTCCTCGGCCGCCCCGCCGTTGTCGCCGCCGTCCGCGTGCGTGCGCTCGATCAACCTGACAATGCCTACACCGCGGAGCCGGACCCGATTGTCTTTTCCGTCAAGTTCGTTGACGAGGAAGTGCTCGGCGAGATCGCCGCGCGGCTGCAACTGCGTAACCTGCGCAAGGTGGATACAGGCCCGTTGCCGCCGGACGATTATTCGCTCGATCTCGTCGACGACGCACAGAACCGGCTCGCGCGCTTCGCCTGGACGCCAAAGCGTCCGGGCAATGAGATTTTCAACAGCGTCCTGCCCTTCATTGCGATCGCGATCGCGGGCTTTGCGCTGCTCGCCGCGCTGATCTTCGGCTACATCCGCCACACGACGCAAACGATCAGCGCCGGCGAGACGAAATTGCGCTTCCTCGCGCTGCACGATTCGCTGAGCGGGCTGCCCAACCGAAACTTCTTCAGCGAGCGTCTGGAAGAAGCGATCGCCAAATTCCGCCCCGGCGGCCTAGCGACAGCCGTTCTCTATATCGACCTCGATCATTTCAAGGACGTCAACGACACGCTCGGCCATCACATCGGCGACGAGTTGATCCGGGTCGTGACGCAGCGCCTGAGCAGCGCATTCCGTGGCAGCGATGTCGTGGCCCGTCTTGGCGGCGACGAATTCGCCGTCATCACGACGCTTGCTGCGGATCACGCAACACTGCATCGCATTGCCGAACGCACGATCGCCAATCTCTGCGCGCCTTACGCCATCAACGGCAACACCATCGTCATCGGCGCCAGCATCGGCATCGCCATCATCGACCGCAAGCCCGAAGGCGGCGCGGCCGACATCATGCGTTACGCCGACATCGCGCTCTATCGCGCCAAGAACGAAGGCCGCAATCGCGCGTGCATCTACGACGCCGCCATGGACGCGGACCTGTCCTATCGCAAGAGCCTGGAAGGCGATTTGCGCCAGGCAATCGAGGCGGACAATCTGCGCGTCTATTATCAGCCGATCGTCAGCGCGAACGGCGAACGGCTCGTCGCCGTCGAGGCGTTGGCGCGCTGGCGGCATCCGAAACTTGGCGATATCGACCCGGCCGAATTCATCGCCATCGCCGAAAACAGCGGCCTCATCATCGAGCTTGGCGAACGCGTGCTGCGGCGGGCCTGTTCGGACGCGAGCGGCTGGCCGGACATCACGGTTGCCGTCAATGTGTCGCCATTGCAGTTTCGCCGAACGGATTTCGTGGAAATGGTCGAATCCGTTCTCAATGAAACGCGCTTCGATCCGGCGCGGCTCGAGCTGGAAATCACCGAGAGCACGCTCCTCGGCAACGTCGAGAGCATCGAAGCCTCAATGCATCGGCTCAAGGCGCTCGGCGTCCATCTCGCGCTCGACGATTTCGGCACGGGCTATTCGAGCCTGTCTTACCTGCGCCGCTTCCCCTTCGACAAGCTCAAGATCGACCGCGCCTTCGTGCGCAGCATCGAGCGCGCGCCGGACGCTGCCGCCATCGTCCACGCCATCGTGAGCCTCGGCCGTGGCCTTGGCATGAAGGTCACGGCCGAAGGCGTCGAAACCGCCGAGCAACAGCTTTTCCTGCGCGCGGCAGGCGTGCATTCCATGCAGGGCTATCGCTTCGGCAAGGCGAATTCGGCGGCGCATATCAGCGTGCGCCTCGCAACGCCCGGCATTTACCGCAACATGGACGACGACACCGCCGCAATGGCGAGCTGATGCCGCGCGAGCCGTCACGCCCGCGCCATACCCAATTCCGGCAATTTCATGCATTGTGCCGCCCCGCTGCGGCGGCTAGAGGATAGCCCCGCTCGCGCCGGGCGAAGAAAACCTGCATTGGGGAGGACGATCGGATGGCTGCGCAGAAGGTTGCTTTGGTGACGGGTGCCGGAACGGGCGTGGGTCGCGCCGCGACACTTGCGCTGATGAAGGACGGCTTCGCCGTGGTGCTCGCGGGCCGCCGCAAGGAGCCGCTGGAAGCGGTGATCGGAGAGGGCAAGTCGTTCGGCGTGAAAGCGCTTGCCGTGCCCACCGACGTATCCGACCCCGCCGCGATCAAAGCGCTGTTCGCCAAGGTGAAGTCGGAATTCGGCCGGCTGGATCTTCTGTTCAACAATGCGGGCATGGGCGCGCCGCCGGTGCCGCTCGAAGACCTGCCCTATGACAAATGGAAGGCCGTGGTCGATCTCAACCTGACAGGCCCGTTCCTCTGCGCGCAGGAAGCGATCCGCATCATGAAGGATCAGAACCCGCGCGGTGGCCGCATCATCAATAACGGCTCGATCTCCGCGCATGCGCCGCGGCCTTTCTCCGTTGCCTATACGGCGACGAAACATGCGATCACCGGCCTGACCAAGTGCATCTCTCTCGATTGCCGCAAGTACGACATCGCCTGCGGTCAGATCGATATCGGCAATGCCATCACGCCGATGACGGAGCGCATGGCCACCGGCGACGGCGTGCTGCAGCCGAACGGCACGATGATGAATGAGCCGCGCATGCCGGCCGACGACGTCGGCAAGGCCATCTCCTACATGGCGAGCCTCGGCCTCGACTCGAATGTCTTGTTCATGACGGTGATGGCGACCAAGATGCCGTTCGTCGGGCGCGGCTGATGCGATCCTGGGGGCGGCATGTTCGAACACTGGCACGAGTTTTATCTGCTGCTCGGCACCGCCGCTGCCGCCCTCGTCGCGCTGCTTTTTGTCGCCGCCTCAATCGGCGCTGACTATCTGACGCGCGCGCGTGCCGGTGGCACGCGCACCTTCATGAGCCCAGTCGGATTTCATTACACCGCCGTGCTCGTCTTCAGCCTGGCCGCTCTCGCGCAATGGCCGTCGGTGCAACTGCTCGGCATTGTCGTCGGACTGTTGGCTCTCGCCGGCGTCGGCTATTCGATTTTCGTTCTCGTCCGTGTCGTGCAGAGCGACATGTCCGACAGTGCCGACGTGATTGCCTATGGCGCGACGCCAGCCGTCGCCTATGCGGTGCTTGCCGTCACTGGCCGCATGTTCTTCACCGAGACCGAAGCCGCCGCGCAGATCTATGCCTGCGCGCTTGTGGTGCTGATCGTGGCCAATATCCGCAATGCCTGGGACCTGATGCTGAGCATGATCTGGCGGCATTCGGCTCCGAAGGGAAAACGGAAATGAACCCGCGCTGGTCGCGCCGCCCCGAAGGCTCCACGTGGGGTGATTTCGGACCCGACGACCAACTGGGCCGGCTCAATCTGGTGACGCGCGAAAAGGTGCTGCAGGGCATCGCCGAGGTGCGCGAGGGCAAGAGCTTCTGCCTCAGCCTGCCACTCGATTATCCCGGCGGCAACGTTCTCAATCCGCGCCGCCATCCGCCGAAGCTGATGCCGACGGCGCGTGGCGACAAGCCGAATATGACTTATCCGCTGTCGCGCGATGATCCGCATCACGATGACATCATCTGCGACGATATTGTCACGCTCACGCTGCAATATTCGACCCAGTGGGACAGCCTGTGCCATGTCGGCCAGCAATTCGACGTTGACGGTGACGGCAAGCCGGAAATGGTCTTCTATAACGGCTATCGTGCCGGCGAGGACATTGTCGGGCCGGTCGATTTTCGCGGCGGCGAAGCGCGCGAGCGGGGCGAACATGTCGGCGCCCGCGCACTCGGCATCGAGAACATGGCGCAATCCTGCGTGCAGGGCCGCGGCGTCATGATCGATCTCGAAGCACATTTTGGCCGCGATGCGCGGCTTGTCGGCTTCGCCGATATCGAACGGGCGATGAAGAAAGACAACGTCGTTGTCGAGCCCGGCGATTTTGTCTGCCTGCGCACAGGCCTGTCGGACATCCTGCTATCGATGAACCGCAATCCCGATCCCAAGGTTCGGGATGCCTGCTGCGCGCTCAACGGACGCGACGAGAAACTGCGCCAGTGGGTGATCGACAGCGGGATCGTCGCGCTCATCGCCGACAATTACGCCGTCGAGCGATTGCCGGCGACGCCGTGTGACGGCGACCATTGCGCATCATTGCCGCTGCACGACCTCTGCCTGTTCCGGCTCGGCGTCTATCTCGGCGAACTCTGGTATCTGAGCGAGCTTGCTGATTGGCTGCGCGCCCGCGGACGCTCGCGTTTCATGCTGACGGCGCCACCGCTGCGGCTTCCAGGCGCGGTCGGCTCGCCGGTGACTCCGGTCGCGACCGTCTAAAGCCTCAGAGCGACGTCACCCTGACCTTCGCGCCGGAGCGGATGGGCTTGAGCGCCTTCACGTCGCCCAGAGCCTTGGCGAAGATATTGCACGGGCTCGCGAGCCGCGTCTCGTTTCCCCGCGAGATCGGCGTGCGTCCGAAGCCGATGGCGATGGCCGGCCCCGCCGGCCAATAGGCGATCTCGCCGGGCGTCACCACATCGCGCGCCTTATCCTCGGTCGCGACCTGCACCGGCACGTCGAAATAGACCTCCTCGCCCCACGTCAGTGCCGAAGCCTCGATTGGCAGCGCCCGGGCGATGGCGTGCGCGGTCGGCGTGTCGAGCAATTCGGCATCGATCGTGACATTTCCGACTTCAATACGGATCCGCGCCATGACTTGTCCCCAACCCTGATTGCCGGCAATCGCCGGGCAATCCATCATCCGGCCGACTCGCCTAGGTGGAATGTCTGCGCGGGTCAAGACGGCGCAGGATCACCACCGATGCTTGTTGTGCAGTCGGCCTTCGGCCTTGGCGTTCTCCTCGCACTCGCCTTCGCCATGAGCGAGCATCACGCTCTGGTGTCGTGGCGGCGCGTGGCGGCAAGCCTCGCATTGACGATCGTGCTGGCCGTTCTTCTTCTGAAGATTCCGCCGATCAAGGCGGCCTTCACGACCCTCAATCGTCCGGTTGATGCCATCGCCGACGCAACGCGCGCGGGAACGTCTTTCGTCTTCGGCTATCTCGGCGGCGGCGCCTTGCCGTTCGATCCGAAAACGCCCGGCAGCGATTTCGTCCTCGCGCTGCAGGCGTTGCCGATCGTGCTGGTGATGAGCGTGCTGACGACGCTGCTGTTCTACTGGCGCATCCTGCCGCCGATCGTGCGCGGCTTTTCGTGGCTGCTCGAACGCACGCTGTTCGTCGGCGGCGCGGTCGGGTTGTCCACCGCCGCCAATATCTTTGTCGACATGGTCGAAGCGCCGCTCTTCATCCGGCCCTACCTTGCCAAGCTGACGCGCGGCGAATTGTTCATCGTCATGACCGGCGGCATGGCCGGCATCGCCGGCACGGTGCTCGTTCTCTACGCGACGATCCTCAAGCCGATTATCCCCGATGTCGCCGGCCATCTCATTGTCGCCTCGGTGCTCGGTGCACCGGTCGCGATCCTCATCAGCGAATTGATGGTGCCCGATGCCGACAAGCGGCAGACGCGCGGCGTGCTCGACGATCCGGAACCTGTCGCCGGCAGCAGCATGGACGCGATCGTCAAAGGCACCGCCGTCGGCCTCGAACTACTTCTGAACATCTGCGCGATGCTGATCGTGCTCGTGGCGCTTGTGCATCTCGCGAATGCGATGCTGTCGGTGCTGCCGGACGTCGGCGGCGCGCCGGTCACGCTGCAGCGGATGCTCGGATATGTGATGGCACCGGTCTGCTGGCTGATGGGATTGCCCTGGGCCGAAGCGCTGACCGCGGGCTCGCTGATGGGGATCAAGACGATCCTCAACGAACTCATCGCCTCTATCGAACTGGCGAATCTGCCGCCCGACGCGTTGAGCGAACGGTCACGTCTGATCATGCTCTATGCCATGTGCGGTTTCGCCAATTTCGGCTCGCTCGGCATCATGATCGCCGGCCTCGCCGTCATGGCGCCGGTGCGGCGCGCCGAGATCATCGAACTCGGACCGAAGACGATTGTCTCGGGGACATTGTCGACCTGCGTGATCGGGGCCATCGTCGGCATTCTCGCATGAGCGCCGGCGCTCCATGCCTTCGGGCGGAAGCGATATTCACCCTTTGCTGCACCGCCAATTGACGCGGGTATTTGCCGCACTTAGCCTAGCGCCCGGCTATTGGGGGCGTTTCATGTCTGTTCTCGTTGCGTCGGCGCGCGTGCGCGCGCTTTTCGTTGTGATGTGCGCAGGGTTTGCCGTGGGCGCTTGCGCCGGCGGCGCGGGGCTCGGTTCCGCAAGCGTGGATGCGACGGGCACGACGCAGCCGGACGGATCGGCAAGTCTCGCTGCCACGAGCACCGCACCCGCCCAACCGGCGCCTGCGACCTACGCAACCGCAGCGGCGCCTGTGGCAGCAGCAACCCCGGCCCGGCCGGGCAAGCCCGGCGCCTGCACCGGAACCCAGATCTCGATTGCCGTTCCTCCCCTCCCCAACAAGGCCGCAAGCATCGCCGGGGGCGTGGCTGAGAACGCCGGCCGCAACGCCGTGCGCAATACGGCAACAAATGTCGTGACCAATCAAATTACTGGCCGCATTCCGGGTTTCGGCGGCGTGGTTGGCGCGGCTGCGACCCAGACCGCGGCGAAAGAAGCACTGCCCACGGCGGAGGACGTGCGTGGGACTTGGACTGCGACGGACGGCTCGCCGAAATGCGGCTGTCAGGTCGAATTCTCGAAAAGCGGATTGTGGGTCGCCGATTATGTCGTGACGCCGAAGGGATGCTCGCATCCGACCCTTGCCAGCGCAGCGCGGTTCAAGGTCGTCGATACGGGTTTTGCCAGCCAGGACCTGGTCCTCCTTGCGGCGGACAATACGACCGAAGTCGCCCGCCTCGACCGCAAGGGTCTCGACTATTTCCAGGGCAATGTCGGCGGCGTCACGATGACGGTCTGGCGCTAGCCGGACCGTCCTCGCTGCGGGCCGTCAGTGCAGCCGGAACACTCCGTCCACCGATCGGATTTCCGTCGGCTTGATCAGCCCGGCATGAGCGATCGTGACCGAATGCAGGGCGCCTTCGATCGACTTGCGCCAGAATTCGAGAAAGCCGTTCAGCTCGGGAAAATCCGGGCAGAGGTCATAGTCTTGCCAGACATAGGTCTGTAATAGCCACGGATGGTCGGGCCGGCGGTAGAGGATGTTGGCGGTGGTCAAGCCATAGCCTTCCACCTGACGTTTGAAGTCTTGCGAGATCATGCGCGAATCCCCAGTCCAATGCCCCGAAAGTTTTCAATCCTGTCTCGAGACTGACAAGCTGAAAATTTAAATTTTGTTCCTAATATCAAGGCATTAGCAGCATTAGGTCAGGTCTGCTGACAGCGGCATTTACCGTCCGCCGCGGCCGCTAGCAGTCCTTCTTGACGAGTGCCAAAAATTTCGCTCTATCCCCTTGCTCAAGGACGGCCCGCTCCTATGTCCGGCGCAAGCCGGTTCGGGTGTTCCGGCCCAATCCTGACTTTCAATTTTCGCAAGTGACTGATGGAGGATCCCCATGAAGTTCCGTCCGCTTCACGACCGTGTCGTCGTCAAGCGCATCGATGCTGAGGAAAAGACCGCCGGTGGCATCATCATTCCCGATACCGCCAAGGAAAAGCCGCAGCAGGGCGAAGTCGTCGCCGTCGGCCCCGGCGGCCGTGACGAAAACGGCAAGCTGATTCCGATCGACGTGAAGGCCGGCGACCGCGTGCTGTTCGGCAAGTGGTCCGGCACCGAGGTCAAGATCGACGGTGTCGAATACCTGATCATGAAGGAAAGCGACATCATGGGCGTGCTCGACGAGAGCGCCGCCCGCAAGAAAGCGGCGTAATTCGCCTCATTCGAAAGCCCAATGCCTGAAGGGACCCGTCCGGATCATTCGATCGGACGACCGGTCTTGCCAAAGGTACGGGAGAACCCAACGGACTCTTTCAGGAGTTAGAGAACAATGGCTGCCAAAGACGTAAAATTTTCCGTCGATGCACGCGACCGCATGTTGCGTGGCGTCGACATCCTCGCCAATGCGGTGAAGGTCACGCTCGGCCCGAAGGGCCGCAACGTCGTGCTCGACAAGTCGTTCGGCGCCCCGCGCATCACCAAGGACGGTGTGACGGTCGCCAAGGAAATCGAGCTCGAGGACAAGTTCGAGAACATGGGGGCGCAGATGGTGCGCGAGGTCGCTTCGAAGTCGTCCGACTTCGCCGGCGACGGCACCACGACCGCAACCGTTCTCGCCCACGCCATCGTGCGTGAAGGCGCGAAGTCGGTCGCGGCCGGCATGAACCCGATGGATCTGAAGCGCGGCATCGACCTCGCGGTCGAGGCTGTGGTTGAAGACCTCCAGAAGAACTCCAAGAAGGTGACGTCGAACGAGGAGATCGCGCAGGTCGGCACGATTTCGGCGAACGGCGACAAGGAGATCGGCGACTTCCTTGCCAAGGCCATGCAGAAGGTCGGCAATGAAGGCGTGATCACCGTCGAAGAGGCGAAGTCGCTCGAGACCGAACTCGATGTCGTCGAAGGCATGCAGTTCGACCGCGGCTACATCTCCCCCTACTTCATCACCAACGCCGACAAGATGCGCGTCGAATTCGACGACGCCTATCTGCTCGTCTACGAGAAGAAGCTGTCGGGCCTGCAGGAGCTCCTGCCGCTGCTCGAGGCCGTCGTGCAGACCGGCAAGCCGCTGGTCATCATCGCCGAGGAAGTCGAGGGCGAAGCACTCGCCACTCTCGTGGTCAACAAGCTGCGCGGCGGCCTGAAGGTCGCGGCGGTGAAGGCCCCGGGCTTCGGCGATCGCCGCAAGGCCATGCTGCAGGACATCGCGATCCTGACCGGCGGCCAAGCGATCTCGGAAGACCTCGGCATCAAGCTCGAGAACGTCACGCTGAACATGCTCGGCCGTGCCAAGAAGGTCATCATCGAGAAGGAAAATACCACGATCGTGAACGGCGCCGGCAAGAAGGCCGACATCGAAGCACGCGTGGCGCAGATCAAGGCGCAGATCGAGGAGACCACCTCGGACTACGACCGCGAGAAGCTGCAGGAACGGCTCGCCAAGCTCGCCGGCGGCGTCGCGGTGATCCGCGTCGGCGGCGCGACCGAGGTCGAGGTGAAGGAGCGCAAAGACCGCGTGGATGACGCCATGCACGCGACCCGCGCTGCGGTCGAGGAAGGCATCCTGCCGGGCGGCGGCGTTGCACTGCTGC
>CAZSAW010000319.1:0-36720 GCA_964604745.1 uncultured Hyphomicrobiales bacterium | reverse complement strand
CGGAACGGCTGCAGCTTTACTATCAGAAGATCGAGGTTCGCGTCGGGTCGAACGATCCGGCCGGGCGGGACATTGTCGTGAATGCCTCACCACTCGGCATGAAGGAAGGAGATCCGCTGCCGCTCGACGCGAGCCGGCTTTCGCCTTCGACGTTTGTTGGCGAAGTCGTCATGTCGTGCGACATCACGCCGTTCTTGGCCGCCGCGCGAGCACGTGGATGCCAGACCCAGATCGGGCTCGACATGCTGTTCGAACAAATTCCGGCCTATCTCGATTTTTTCGGATTTCCCTCCGCCACTGCGGCGGAATTGCGGGCCCTCGCCGCCATCTAGTCGTCCGATTGTCAACGTCGCCCCAGAACGAGTGTCGTGAAATGAACAAACCGATTTTTGTCCTCAATGGCCCGAATCTGAACCGCCTCGGAAAGCGCGAGCCCGAAATCTACGGGAAGGCAACTCTCGCAGATATCGAGGCGAGCTGCCGTGCTGAGGCTGGGTCCCAGCCGGTCGAGTTCCGGCAGACCAACAGCGAAACGCAAATGATCGATTGGATACACGAAGCCATCGATCATGGCAGTGCCATCATCATCAATCCGGCGGCATATACGTTCACATCGATCGCGATCTTGGATGCGTTGAAGCAGTTTCCTGGACCGATCATCGAGCTTCACATCTCGAACGTCCACCGACGCGAAGAAATCTATCATCACTCTCTCGTCTCGAAGGTTGCGACGGCGGTAATCGCGGGTCTTGGACCCAACGGATATCCGATCGCATTGCGCGCCATGAAGCGGATGGTGTCGCAAAGAAATCGGTGAGTAGTGTGGCCTTTCACCTGCAGGGAGAGAAGGTGAGTTTCCATGAGATGGAATGTGGATAGCGTGCATCAAAACCGCCGCCCATTTTTTCTGGGGGGTACGAGGGTGGGTAGCATATGCCCGCAGCGAATTCAGTTGAGAAATCAATGCGATTTTTCTGATTTTTCGGTGCCCCTGGGCACCATAGCTTTTGCAAGCTATCGAAATTCCTCGCGAAATTTCTAGTGAGACACTTTCTCGCCAAAAGCGGACACGTTTTCGTTCTTGTTTTCCTTGTCTGTTTGAATGCGCGCGGCTCCAGAGGACGAGCCGATTCTGGATTTGCAGGGGAAGCCCGCAGATTCAGGCGAACACAAAACGAAACGGGAGCAACCTGCTAGCCGTTCTCGAAAGCCGCGGCGCGGCGCGCCATTTTGTTATCACGATCTCGAAAACATGACCGTCCCGTAGAGGGATTGGGCACAAATTCTTACGTCGCCAATCCGGATTTGCTCGTACTGCAACAATACTTTGCGCCTATCGATCCGCGCCGGCGAATTCACCCTTCGCGGCGACGCGAAACCAATCGAGAATTTGCTCGCCGTTCCAATGCAGCACGCCGTTGAACCGGGCCACGTAGTCATAAATTTCTTCCAGATAACGGATGCGATGCGGGACGCCGCTGATATAGGGATGAATCGCCAAGGCAACGATCTTCGCCCTGCTTTCACTCTCTTGATAGAGCCGGTCGAACTGATCGATGGTCCGTTTCAGAAGATAGTCGCTGTGATGGTGCTGAACGATCATCATGGGAATGTCGTTTAGTTCCACGGAATACGGCAACGTCGCCATCGGCCCATGGGCGGTGCGGATTACCGTGGGTTCGTCATCATAGACCCAATCGGAAATGTATTTGATCCCGGCTGCGGCAAGCAGGTCGGGCGTGTCGTAGGTTTGCGTCAGGCCCGGACCGAGCCATCCGACCGGAGGTCTGCCGGTAAAGCGCGTGATGATGTCGACTGCACGATTGATCATGCCGCGCTGGTCCTCGACCTTGTGGATCGGAATCTGGTCATAGCCGTGGCCCATGAACTCCCACCCGTCGTCCCGCGCCTGTGCAGCGACGCGCGGATAGTCATCGCAAACGCGAGCGTTGATCGAGAGTGTCGGACGGATTTTCCGGCGCGAGAAAAGTTCGAAAAAGCGCCAAGCTCCGACACGCATGCCGTATTCGTGCCAGCTCCAGTTCGGTACATCGGGCAAGAGCGGGACGCCGGTCGGCGCCGGAATAATCTGGCGCGGCATCGGGCGCGCGATATCCCAGACCTCGTAATTGACGATAGTCCAGAAGATCAGCCGGGCATTACCGGGCAGCTTGAGCGGAGGCCGGTCGACGATTGCAGAATACTTGCTTCGCTCATTGGGCAGCATCGGATTTGTCATGGTCTACTCCGCAGCGAGGCGCGTCAGTGTTGATATCTCCGGTGTCTTGCGCCAGTAGACGCGATAATCGTCGATCAACCGTCGTGTCACGGGTCCCAACTGTCCGTCACCGATGGCGGTACGGTCGATTTCGACGACGGGCGTCAACAGCGCCGTTGCGCTCGAGATGAACGCTTCGCTTGCCGCGTGGGCTTCCGCCACGCTGAATTTTCTCTCGATGAACTTAACTCCGCAGGAGGTCACAAGCGATAACAGGGTCGCGCGCGTGATGCCGTGCAGAATATCGGTGCTGAGGGGGCGCGTAATGAGTTCGCGCTGCCTATTCACGATCCATGCATTCGCCCCGGACGCCTCGGTCACGAAACCGTCGCGGTCAACGAACCATACGTCGTCGAATCCCGCGGACACGGCGGCGTTCTTGGCAAGCAGATTAGGTAGAAGCGCGATCGATTTGATATCCACGCGGGCCCAGCGGATGTCCGGCGTCGTGATGACACGAATGCCGCGCGGAGCACCAGCGTCAAATCGCATGGGTCTCGCCGTTACGACGACGGTCGGTCGTACGCTCCTTGGAAAGGCGAGATTGCGTTCAGCCCGGCCGCGCGTGATCTGCACATAGATCATGCCGTCGCGCACGCGATTGCGCCGAATGACCTCTTGCATGATGATCGTAAGCGCCGGCCGGCTCTGCTCGAAGGACAGGGAAATCTCGCGCAGCGATCGCTCGAGGCGATCAAGATGCGGGCCGGCGTCGATCAAACGGCCATCAATGACGAGAATCACCTCGTAGACGCCATCGGCAAACTGAAATCCCCTGTCCTGAATTGTGATCGCTTCGTCAGTCACGGAGCGATAGCGGCCATCGATGTAAGCGATGCGCATGCGTTATCCCTTCGCAGCGGCCCGCGCTCTGTCGGAGGCGGGGAGGTCCAACGTATCGAGATCATTCCAGAATTGCTCCGGAATCGGCTCGATGATCGCGCGCACACAAGTTTCGGTCTGGGCGGCAGACCGGATGCCGGGCAGAACCGACGCAACGGCCGGATGGCGCAACGGATATTGCAAGGCGGCGGCAGTCAGAGACACGCCATGCACGTGGCATAAGTCCTCGATGGCTTCGACTCGCCTGCGAACCTCGTCCGGCACCGGCAGATAATTGTATGTCGCCGCCGATTTCGTGCCGCGGGCGAGAAGGCCGGAATTGAATGGTGCCCCGATGATGACTCCGATGCCGCGCGATTGGCAGAGAGGCAGGAATGAATCGAGCGCGCCCCGCTCGATCAGGCTGAAGCGGCCTGCGAGCAGAAAGCAGTCGAAATCGCCCATCCTGGCGCACGCCTCGCATACGTCGACATTGTTTACGCCAACGCCGATGGCCCCGAGCATGCCTTCCTCGCGCAGGCGGACGAGAGCCGGATACGCGCCGTTCATCGCTTCGTGGAAGCGGTCCCTATACGCCTCGCCATGATTGTAGGGGTCGATATCGTGAATCAGCGCGATGTCGATCCGGCTCAGTCCGAGCCGCTGCATGCTGTCTTCAAGCGAGCGCCGGACCGCGTCGTAGCCGTAGTCGTGGACGATCTCGAACGGCAATTGGTCGGTATAGGGTCCTGGAGCGATCACACTTGGGACCGGTTTCAGGAGTCGTCCGATCTTGGTCGAAAGGACATAGCTGCTGCGTTCGGTGTGGCCGAGCGCACGGCCAATACGGTGCTCACCGAGTCCGCCGCCATAGAGCGGGGCTGTATCGAAATAGCCGATCCCGGCAGCGAGCGCCGCGCCGACAGCGGCCGCCGCGGCGTCTTCGGCTACGGGCCGGTGCAAATTGCCGATGGCTGAGCCGCCAAAGCCGAGGATGGTGAGTTGCAGCCGGGTTCGGCCGAGGCGACGTGTGGGAAGAAGGGGCGCCTGGCTCATGCGGCCCTCACGCCTTCAAGGCTGCTTGAAGGAGACGATCGCCATCCGATTCTCGCCGGAACGTGTCCAGCACCGCGCCGGCGCACGCGCGCCATGGTGTGACGTCGGGCTGCAGGATTTGGAGATGCGACTGCCTCAAACTGTCGCGTGCCTGATCGTCGCTTGCGCGATAGGCCGCGCGCTCAACCCCCGAGCTGCTTGATGCCGCGGCCATGCAGGCCTCGCGCGCTCCTGATGTCATCGCATCCCAAATTGCCTTGGAGACGACAAGGCAGGCAGAGAGATGGTAATGTGCGGTCTCGGTCAGAAAGGGCGCGAAATCCTGCAAGCCGAGATCCCGATAATTGAGATAGGAACGCTCGGCGCCGTCGATCTGTCCCTGCGCGAAGGCATCGCGGATGGACGAGGTTGGCATCGCGACGGGATGCGCGCCGAGCGCCATCATCCACAGCGCGTGATAGCGATTGGGCAACGTGCGCATCCTCAAGTCGGCGAGGTCCGCAGGCGTCGCGGCAGGCCTGACGCGATTGAAAACATGTCGTGTCCCGGCATCGTAGAAGGCGAGCACGACAAGTCCTGCCTGCGCTGCCAGCGCGACAAGATTGGCTGATGCCGACGTTTGCCAGAACCGCTGCGCGTGCTCCGGCGAATCGAAGACGTAGGGAAGATCGGCCACGTAAAACCCGGGAACAAGCGCACCGGCGGCGCCGGTGGTCACGAGTGCGCCGAAAAGTCGGCCGGCGACAATCTCTTTGAGCAACCCGCTTTCGGTGGCGGCGATCGGCGCGCGTGCGACCGTGAACGCGTCTGTCACCAAGGACGAACAAAAGTGCCGAAGCGCCTGATCATAGGGAGAATGCGGCTCGCCGAAATGGAGGAGCGAGCGTCGCCACGCGTTCACAGCCGAAGGCATCGTCAACGCTGTCACGGTATTAGATCCGTCCGAACAGCCAGGGAAGGACGGTGGAGATCTGCGGGAAGAAGATCAGAACGAGGATGTCCAGCGTAAGGATGAAGATGAAGGGAAGAACGGCGACAGCAACTCTCTCGACGGCAACGCCCGAGATCGATGATATGACGTAGAGATTGAAGCCCAGCGGTGGAAAAAGAAGGCCGAGTGCCGAATTCTGCGCAAGGATGATCCCGAACACGACAGGATCGATGTGCAGCTCCCGCATCAGCGGCAGAATGACCGGGACGAGAACGAGGATCGTCGATATTCCCTCGAGCATCGTGTGCAGAACCGTCATGAAGATGTTTAGCAGAATCAGCACGACGATGGGGTTGTGTGAGATGTCGAGGATCATCGCGCTGATTTTCTGCGGGCCCTGAAATGTTGCGATGACCCAGCTCAACAATGTCGCCGATGCGATGATCAGCGTGACACGGGAGGCATTCAGCGCGGCTTCCAACAGGATTCCGTAGATCTGATTGAATTTCAGGTCGCGATAGATGAAGAGGCAGGTCACCAGCGTATAGAGAACCGCGATGACGCCGGCCTCGCTTGGTGTAGTCACTCCGCCCAGGATCATCACGAGAATGATGACAGGAATGAGCAGCGCGAAGAAGGCTTTCGATCCGGTCTGAATAGCGTTGCGAAAGCCCGCGGACGGCTCCTTCGGGTAGCCTCGCTTGAGGGCATAAATGTAGATCACAAGACTGAACGAAGCCGCGACGAGAAGCCCAGGCAGGAAGCTGTGAAGGAATAGTCCCGAAACTGAAATGCCCGCCACCCAGGCATAAACGATCATGGTCGAACTCGGCGGGAACATCAGTCCGAGCGAGCCTGCGGCCGCTTGCAGGGCGGACGCGAATTCCACCGAATAGCCGCGCTTGACGAGCTGCGGGATCATGATCGTCCCAATGGCGGCGCTGTCGGCGACCGCCGAACCGGAAATATCAGCGAAGATGACGCTTGCGCCGACATCGGCAATACCGAGACCGCCACGGATGCGACCGAAGATGCTGGTCATGAAGGCGGCAAGCCGGTTTGCGAGCCCGCCTGCCGACATAAGTGTCCCGGTCAGCATGAAAAGCGGGATCGCGGTGAGGATCACGCTCGACGTGCCGTCGAACAAGCGCTGCGGCACAATATCGAGCGGGATGCCGGTCGAATTGAGAACCAGAAGCGCGGTGAGGGCGAGGGAAAACCCGACCGGTACGCCGATCAGCAATGCGACCATCATCACCACGATCAAATAGGTGTAGATGTGCATTCCGCTGAGCGCGACGTAGCCAAGCGCCCAGAGGATGGCGACGGTGACGACGAGCGCGACGATATCGTGCCAGGCGGGATCGAGCCGCAAATAGTTCCGCGCGGCAAAGAGAAACATCAGAATCGAACTGATCGGGATGATGGCGTAAGCCCAACCTTGCGATAACGGCAGCGACACCATCGAAATCGACGCGGTCTGTTCGGTGGAAAGCACGCCAAATTTGGTCAGGACTGCGAGCAGGGAAATCAGTGCGCCGAAGCCGATCGAGCGCAGAAGCCGCGCTACTTCCACGGGGACGCGATTGATCACAACATCGATGCGGGGATGCAGGTTGCGCCACCCCGAGGATGCGGCTCCGAAGAATGTCAGGGAGACGAAGAGGTAGCTCGCGACCTCGTCGGTCCACGGCAGCGCGTTATCGGCAACGTAGCGGAACAGGACGCCGACACCGAGGTCGGCGACTAATGCAACGATCGTCAGGATGACGAGGAAATCGCAGATCGCGACAAGCGGCACGAGCGCCGCCTCGATCAGCCCGAGCGGGCGCGCCCACCGTCCGGAAGGAGGTGCGGCGCCGGCAATATCGGTTGAGACGGACATTGCCAGCGCGTGCCTCGGTCGGTGTTACTTGGTTGCGACGACCGCGTCGATCTTGTCCTGTCCGACCGTGGCCGCCCACTGCGTCCAGACCGGCTTGATCGCGTCGATCCAGGGCTTGCGGTCTGGCTCGGTGACCTTCACGCCGTGCGCAAGCAGATCTTTCATCGCGACGTCATCGGTCTGTTGATAGGCGACGCGTTCGGGGCTGAGCGAATCCTGCGCCGCCTTCTTTACCGCAGCCTGTTCGGCCGGGGTGAGCGCGTCGAATATCTTCTTGCTCATGACCAGCGGGGCAACCAAGATCTGCCAGCGCACCATCGCGTAATAGGGTGCGACTTCGTAGAATTTCTTTGCGTCGTAGTTGCTGTTCGCGGCTTCCGCAGCGTCCACGACCTTGGTCTGCAATGCGGTGTACAATTCGCTGTAGTTCAGCGGCACCGGATTTGAGCCAAGTGCACGGAATGTATCGATGTTGATCTTGCTCGGGATCACTCGGATTTTCATGCCCTTGAAATCGTCAAGGTTCGTAATCGGCTTGCGATTGTTGAGGATGTTGCGGACGCCGGCTTCGTAATAGCCGAGCAGCACGAAGCCCTTGCCCTCGAGCGGAGCGGCAATGGATTGCCCGATCTTGCCGTCGAGAACCTTGTAGGCCTGGTCGCGCGTTTCGAAGAGGAAAGGCAGATTGAACAGGTGCAGTTCCGGCGTGAAATCGGACAGCGTGGCATTCGCCACCGTCGCCATGCCGATGCTGCCGGCCTGAATGCTTTTCAGGACGCTTCCTTCATCGCCGAGCTGGCCGTTCGGGAAAATCTCGACCTTGACGCTGCCATTGGTTGCTTTCTCGACTTCGGCTTTGAATTTTTCGAGACCAACCTGATACGGCTCATTGGTTGCTGCGGTGTGGGCTGCGCGCAGGATCGTTTCGGCGCGCGCGCCGTCCGAATTCAAAAAGGCAAAAGCGAAAAAGGCGAGCGCTGCGGCGCTTAGGCTCATGCGGAAACGAAATTCGTTATGACTACGAATCTCGTCGTGATGTGAACGGGAGAGCATCGGTGAATTCCCCTTTATTATCTCACACCGGCTGGAAACGTTTGCAATGATAGACTATGGTAGGTACGCAATTAGAGTCAACGAGCCCATATTGCCTATGTTTATCGGCCAATTTGTGCCGGAAACGTTTGCAGTGAATGATGGGATTTTGAGCAGATGAAGGTAACGCTGCGAGATGTTGCGCGTGCGGCTGCGGTTTCCGTGAGCACTGCCTCGCGCGCGCTGACCGGAAGCGGGCTAGCCAACGCTCAAACCGAACAGAAAATTTTGCGGATCGCCGCCGAACTCGGTTACCGGCCCAACACGCTTGCGCGCGGGTTGAAGACCAAAAGTTCGCGGCTTGTCGGCCTCGTTCTGCACAATCTGGTCAACGCATCGTTCCACACCATGGCCGAGGTGGTGCAGCGACGGCTGGGATCGGCCGGTTATCAGGTCATTCTGTGCATCACCGGCGATGATGCCGGGCAAGAGGCACGCTATCTTTCGACGTTGATGGACCATCGGGTGGACGGCGTTCTGATCGTGCCCACCGGCGGCAATGCGCCACTTCTGTCCGCAATGGATAATGCCGACGTGCCGGTGGTCACGATCGTTCGCTCGCACACCGACGCGCGCTTCAACGCCGTACTCGCCGCCGACGTCGAAGGGTCCTATTCGGGCGCGAACTATCTCCTCGATCTCGGTCATCGCCGTATCGGATTTATTGTCGGACGCGAAGACACGACGTCCGGCCGTGAGCGGCTTTCCGGCTATCTGCGGGCTCTGCGCGAGCGCGGGATTCCGCATGATCCGGCTTTTACGTATCAAGGCCCCTACCAGCCCGAGACAGGGATGGAGGCCTGCGGGGCATTTTTTGCCTTGCCCAAGCCCCCGACGGCGCTGTTCGCCGCCAATCACGAATCCACCTCAGGCGTGCTCCGCTTCCTCTCGGCGCGGCACATTCGCGTGCCTGACGATGTTTCGCTGCTCTGCTACGAAGATACGCCGTGGCTCGATTGGCACACACCGCGCGTGAACATTGTCGATAACGGCGCCGAGGCGATGGCGGATCTGGCCGTCGATCTTCTGATGCGCGGTATGCAATCCGTCACCCGCGGCGAAGCGCGGTCCGAACTGCGCGAGCTTCGCGTCGGCGCGAGGCTCGTTGTGCGCGATTCTTGCAAGGCTATCGATAAATCCGCTTCCGTGCAGAGCCGTTCACGGCCAATCGTGACGTCCTGACCGTGATGTTCGTCCGTTCGCTTTCGAAGGAGAAATGCCGATGAATCGCGACAGTATTGACTGGAAAGGTTACTGGGTTGCGGCACCGACGCCGTTCACCAAGGCCGGTGCGCTCGATGAGGGCGCCTACCGGGAGGTTCTTCGTCTTTATCATCGCCAGGGGGTGCACGGCGTGCTCGTGAATGGCACGACCGGCGAATGGTTTTCGCAATCGTCGGCAGAGCGACGGCGGGTTGCCGAGATCGCGGTCGAGGAGTTGCGCGGGAAGATGACAGTCGTCATCGGCTGCACGACCTATACCGCCGCCGAAACGAGCGAATATGGCAAGCACGCCAAGGAGATCGGAGCGGACGGCATGCTGTCGACGCCGCCGCCCTACGCGGCGCCGACGGCGCGGGAAATCGTCAACTTCTACAAGACGATCTCGGACAACGTTGACCTGCCGCTCATGGTCTACAATTGGGCGCGTGGTGTCGTGGTCGAGATTCCGGCCGATGTCGCGCTTGAGCTGGCCAAGGTCGACCACGTCGTCGCGATCAAGGACAGCACCTCCAACAAGATGCAGGCGCTCAATACGCTGGAAAAGGCGGGCGACAAGGTTCGTATTTTCGGCGGTTTCGTCAACCGGCTCGGTCTTGCCGTGCTGCGTGGGCTGGGAGGCGACGGCAATATCGACGGCGGTGGAATGGCCGCGCCGTTTGCCGTGGACTTCTACGAATCCTTCTGGCGCGGCGATTTCAAGGCGGCGGAAAAAGCCGCCGATCGCTATGTCGGCGTCATGAGCCAGTTTATGAATCCAGACTGGAGCGGCGTGTTCGGCTCACCGCAGGCGCAGATCAAGGCCGGCATGGCTGCGATGGGACAGCCAGGTGGCTATCCGCGTCCGCCGCTGCTGCCGATCGAAGACCCAAAAAGTCTCGCCAAAATCCACGAGATTCTTGCCACGGCGGGCCTGATCGACGAGGTGGCGACTCGCAAGGTCGCCGGCGGTCGCTAAGCAAAAAGGTGTCGCGCCGCCGCGGGTGTCCATCATGCCGTTCATCGAGGTTTTTGCACTCGAAGGCCGCGTGACGAACAAACCGGCGGCGGCGCGCTCGCTTACGCGCGCTCTGTGCAACGCATTTTCAATCGATGCGAGCATCGTGACGGTTTTCTTTCTTGACGTGCCGTCAGTCAACTTCGCCCATGGTGGGATCGTGGCACCAGAGGGTGGGACGAATACGGTTTTCGTGAAGGTGCACGCGCTGCGGCGCGCTGGCGATCTGCGACGCAGGGCCGCGGCCGAACTGACGCATGCCCTTTGCGAAACCAATCAAATCAACGCGCCTGACATCGCCATCTACTTCCTCGAGCGCGAAGAAGATGAATGTGCCCATGGTGGCCGGCTGACGTCAGACCTCAACCCCGTCTGACTCGCGTACGGAGTGTCGTTTGGATCGTTTCTTCAGTGATGAGCAGAAAATGCTTCAGCAGAACGTGCGCAAGTTCGCCGAAGGCGCGATTCTGCCGAAGGCGTCCGAGATCGATCGCACCGATCGGTTTCCGCGTGCGATCTATGAAGGTCTCGCTGAGCTTGGCCTGTTTGGCATCTGTCTCGCCGAAGAGGATGGCGGCAGCGGGCTCGACGCTGTCGCGGCGTGCGTCGCGATGGAGGAGATTGCACGTTGTTCTGGTGCGGTCGGCAATGCCTATGCGCTGCCGGTAGAGGCCGCGATCTTTTTGACGCAGCACGGCGGCGACAATCACAAGGCGCTCGTGCCGGGCATCCTGTCAGGCAAGGTTATTCCGGCTACAGCGGTCTCGGAGCCCGACCACGGCTCGGATGTCGCCGGCATGCGCACGACCGCGATCCGGCGGAGCGACGAATATGTGATCAACGGCACCAAGGCCTGGGTGACTTTCGGCGCGATTGCGGATTTCTTTGTGATCTTTGCCAAGACGAGCAAGGAGGAAGGTCACCGCAACATCAGCTGCTTTCTCGTCGAAGGTGATCGTCAGGGCATTACGCGTGGCAAGCCCGAGGATCTGCTGGGCATGCATGGCCTGGAAGATTGCCAGGTCTCGTTTGCGGATGTGCGCATACCGGCCCGCAATCTCATCGGACCCGAGAACCAGGCCTTCAAGATGGCGATGGAAAATTTCAACTTCAGCCGTCTGATGATGTCATCCATGGCGCTCGGAATGGCGCAGGCCGCGTTTGAGGACGCGCTCGACTACGCCAAAAGCCGCAAGCAGTTCGGAACCGAGATCGTCAATCACCAGGCGGTGCAATTTTTGCTCGCCGATATGTCGACTGACATTGCGGCATCGCGGCTGCTCATTCATCACGCCGCGCGGCTTTACGATGCCGGCCATCCAGTTGCGAAGGAAGCGGCGCATGCGAAGTTGTTCACGACCGATATGGCGATGAAACATGTTTCCAACGCGCTGCAAATTCACGGCGGCAACGGCTATTCGAAGGAATACCGGATCGAGCGAATATTCCGCGACGTGCGCCTCGCGCAGATTTATGAGGGCACCAATCAGATTCAGCGCCTCATCATTGCGCGTCAGATCCAGAAGCGCTGAGTGCCCCCATGATCAACCTGATCTCGGCCGACGAGGCGGCCGCCCTTGTTAAGGATGGCGATACGCTCATTGTCGGGGGCAATGGTGGGACTGGTGCCCCGGAACTGATCTTGACGGCGCTTGAGCAGCGCTTCCTTGCGCAGTCGAGGCCGCGCGATCTTGTGCTTTTCCACGTCACCGGCGTTGGCGCCGTGAAAGAGAAAGGTCTCTGTCATCTCGCGCACGCCGGACTGATACGTCGCGTCATCGGCGGCAATTACGGCCTGCAACTCCCATTCATGAAACTGATCGTCGGCAACGAGATCGAGGCCTACAATTTCCCGCAAGGCGTCATGTCGCAGATGTGTCGTGCGATGGCAGGCAGGCAACCGGGCGTGCTCACGCATGTCGGCATCGGTACCTACATGGACCCGCTTCAGGACGGCGGGCGCATGAATGTGCGCACAACCGAACCGATGGTTGAGCGCGTGACGGCCGCGGGCAAGGAATGGCTGTTTTATCATGCGCCGGTGCCGACGATTGCGATCATCCGCGGCACGACCGCAGACGAGGACGGCTATGTAGCGATGGATCACGAGGCCACGACGCGCGAAGACCTGTCGATCGCACAAGCCGTGCACAATGCCGGTGGCATCGTGATCTGCCAGGTGAAGCGGCTCGCCGCGCGCGGCAGTCTGCATCCGCAGATGGTCAAAATTCCGGGCTTTCTCATCGACTATTTCGTGCTCGATCCGGAGCAGGCACAGACCTACGGAACCTTCTACGAGCCGAGCCGCTCGGGCGAGACGCGCGTCCCGCTGCATACGATCGCGCCTGATCCGCTCGATCAACGCCGCGTGATCGCGCGCCGTGCCGCATTCGAACTGCGCGCGGGAGACGTGGTCAATCTCGGCGTCGGCATTTCGGCGATGATCCCGAATGTTGCGGCGGAGGAGGGGATTTCTGACCTGATGACGCTCACGGTCGAGGCAGGCGTGGTCGGCGGTGTACCCGGTTATGCGCGGGAATTCGGCACGGCTATCAATCCGCGCGCCATTCTCGATCAGGCCTACCAATTCGACTTCTACGACGGCGGCGGCCTCGATTGCGCCTTCCTGTCCTTCGCCGAAGTCGATGGCGATGGCAACGTCAACGTGACACGTTTCGGCAATCGCTATGACGGCTCAGGGGGCTTCATCAACATCACGCAAAACGCCAAGCGGCTTGTGTTCAGCGGGTCGCTGGCAGGCGGAAAATTCGATGTCGCGGTCGAGGGCGGTGAGGTCGTGATCCGCAAGGAAGGGGACGTGCAGAAATTCGTGCCGAAAGTCGGCCAGATCAGCTTCAACGGAAAACTGGCGCGCGAGCACGGGCAAAGCGTCACCTATGTGACCGAGCGCGCTGTCTTCCGGCTGGCGTCCGATGGCATTGTGCTGACTGAAGTCGCGCCCGGCGTCCGGCTCAAGGAAGACATTCTCGACAGGATCGGCTTCAAACCCCGCGTGCCCGATCGCCTGAAAACGATGGATGAACGTATTTTCCGCCCGGGGCCGATGGGCATTGCCGGTGAGATCGGCGCACCGAAATTGCAGACGAAATGTGCAGGAGAGCGACGTGACTAAGCAGCAGACCGAGGATCTTTTTTACGAAGACGTGGTGGTCGGCGCCGAGATCTCGACCGCGCCGCACACGGTGAGCATGCAGGACGTGCTCACCTTTGCCGACGTCACGCGCGATCATCATCCGCTGCATACCGACGAGGAATATTGCCGCAAGACCCAATTCGGTACGCGCATCGCGCACGGGCTCTACGGCTTGTCGTTGATCGAGGGACTCAAGTCGGAATTGAAGCTTTACGAGAATACGTCGGTTGCGTCGCTCGGTTGGGACAAGATCCGGTTCAGGGCGCCGATCTTTCCGGGCGATACCGTGCATGTGAAGATGCGGTTCATCGAAAAACATGAAAGCCGCAAGCCTGATCGGGGCGTCGTGGTTGAGGCGATCCAGCTCCTCAATCAACGCGACGAAGTCGTGACCGAGGCCGAGCACACGACATTATTGATCCGTCGGGAGCCGACGCATTGAAAAGAGGAAGAGGCGATGAAAAACATCAGGGCATCGACGCCGCGTCCTTACGTTCGTCTCATCCAGCTCAACCGGCCGAAGGCGCTCAATGCATTAAGCAAGGAATTGCTGAGGGAACTCGGTGAAGAACTGACCGCCGCTGCCTCGGAGGACGCAGCGCGCTGCGTCGTGCTTACCGGCGACGAGCGCTCGTTTTCGGCCGGTGCGGACATCAAGGAAATGCCCGAAGGCGGCATTCCGATGTGGGCGCAGTCGGACCGATTGCGCGGCTGGAAGATTATCGAGAAGTTTCCCAAGCCGCTGATCGCTGCCGTAAACGGCTATGCGCTCGGCGGCGGATGCGAACTGACGACGTTGTGTGACATCGTCATTCTCGGAGCAAATGCGCGCCTGGGCTTTCCCGAGATCAAGATCGGTGCGTTCCCGGGCGACGGCGGGACGCAGCGAGCGCCGCGTGCGATCGGCAAGGCGCGGGCCATGTATCTGATGATGACCGGCGAGCAGATCGACGCGCAGACGGCCTGCGCATGGGGCCTCGGTTCGGAAGTGGTGCCGGTCGAACGCACCGTCGAACGCGCTCTCGAAATTGCGGAGCGCATCGCCGGGATGTCGCCCATCGCGGAAGCGATGATCAAGGAAGAGGTTCTGATGGCCTTCCAGAAGCCGCTCGATGAAAGCCTCAGCCTCGAGCGAAAGCTGCTGCTTTGGCAAACAAAGGATCACGAGGAGGGTATCAGGGCCTTCAAGGAAAAGCGTGCCCCGAATTACAAAGGCCGCTGAGGTGCGGGTTCCTCACGCGCGCTCGAATACGATCTCCTGCGCGCCGTGCCAGAGCACCTTTTCGCCGAGCGGACGCAAATACTCCAGGCCCTCGATGATTGTCAGAAAGTGGTTGCCGGCGAGCTGGCCCATCTTGCTCGCGAAACGGACGCCACCATAGGCGACCAGGATTTCTGTTTCACTGAAGCCGCCAGGATAGAGAATGATCTGTCCGGGCGCCGGATAGCTCGTGTGGTTTTCGAACGGCAGCCCGAGGTCGAGTTCGCCCAGCGGAATCCAGCAGGCTTCGCCACTCCATCGCACATGGATGATGCGCTCCTTGTAGGGAAGAAGCGATTGGAATTTGGCGCAGGTCTTGGGCGCCGCACTGGTTTCGAAATTGGCGCCGAGCGTGTAGCCGCCTGCCTTGATGCGAATGTCAGTCAAGGAATTTCTCCTGCCTTATTTTGCGAACGCACTGTCGCCGATCGAGAAACATATTAGCATGCAACGCGCAAGCGACACCTCGCTCGCCGCAATCCCATGTTTTCTTTTGAACCATAGACGGGGGTCATACTAGGGCGGCGTGTTTTCATAGCTCCGTGTCTTGGGGACTGCGTCGCGGCGCGTTATGATTTCGTTCCGTCCGGAATTTTGGTGCATCGATGGACTTGCTTGCAGGTCTGCGCGTCGTCAGTTTCAACCACTTCCTTGCCGGGCCGATCGCGGCGCAGGTTCTTGGCGATCTCGGCGCCGACGTCATCGCGATCGAGCCGCTCGAAGGTGCGTTTCAACGCAACTGGGCGGTCGCCAATCATTTTGTCGATGGTCAGAGCGTCAATCTTCTCGCCACGGGCCGTAACAAGCGCAGCCTCGCCGTAGATCTCAAGAACGAAGAAGGCCGCGCCATCGTTCGCCGTCTGCTGAAAGACGCCGATGTGGTGATGGAGAATTTCCGGCCGGGCACGATGGCCCGGCTCGGGCTCGGCTACGAACAGCTCAAGGTCGCAAATCCACGCCTGATCTATGCTGCGGCATCGGGTTTCGGCTCCGATGGTCCCTTCCGTGATCGGCCGGGGCAGGATCTTTTGCTGCAAGCCTTGTCGGGACTTGTGGCGCGCACGGGCCGCGCGGACGGACCGCCAACGCCGGTCGGGGCAGTGATCGTCGACCATCATGCTGCGATGATCTATGTCGCGAGTATCCTTGCTGCGGTGATTTCACGCGGGCGCACCGGCAAGGGCTGCTTGGTCGAGGTCAACCTGATGCAGGCAGCGCTGGATTTGCAGGCGGAGTCGCTGACCGCTTGGCTCAACGGCGCGCGTGCTGCCTCGGCGCGGGCACCGTCCGGGATTGCCGCGTGGTTCAGCCCGGGCCCATACGGCATTCACGCGACAGCCGATGGATTTCTCGCCATCTCGATGGCGACGCCGATGGCGTTATCGAAAGCGCTCGACATCCCGGAACTTGCGGCATTTTCCGATCGCGACAGTTTCTCGAAGCGCGAGGAGATCACACGCCTCGTCGAGCGGCGCCTGAAGGAACGACCAACAAAGGAATGGCTGGCGTCACTGGAGCAGAATCAGATTTGGCACGCCGTCGTGCAGGACTACGAGGATCTGCCGAACGACCCGCAACTGAAGCATCTCGGCGCTTTCGTCACAACCTCGGGCGCAACCGGAACTCCGATCACGATGGTCGCGCATCCCGCGCGCTTTGATGGACAAGCACCCGCAATCCGGCTCGTGCCGCAGCCACTCGGAGCGCAGACCCGCACGATCATGGGTGAAATCGGCTACTCGCCGAAGGAGATCGACGATTTCGTGGCGCGCAATGTCGTCAAAACATCGCAACAGGTGGCGTGATGCTCGATGTGACGATGACAGACGAGACGCGGATGCTGGTCGAAACTGTCCGCAAATTCGTCGACACGGAAGTCCAGCCGCTCGAGAAGGAAGTCGAGGAGCTCGCATCCATTCCCGACGAAAAGATGCGTGCGTTGCGTTCGCGTGCCCAGGCGCTCGGGCTTTTTGCGATGAACATGCCTGCTGAAGTCGGCGGCGGTGGCCTCAGCACCGTCGAGATGTGCATGGTCGAGGAGGAGTTCGGAAAGACTTCCGATGCCCTGATCCGTCGAACCTTCGGACAAGTGTATCCGATGCTGATGGCGTGCCGCGGCGAGCAGCGCGAGCGTTATCTACTACCCACCGTGAAAGGCGACCTGATTTGCGCCATGGCGATCACCGAACCTGGCGCCGGATCGGACGCGGCATCGATTTCGACGACTGCGCGCATGGAGGGCAACGAATGGGTGATCGACGGTACCAAGCACTTCATCAGCGACGGCGACATCGCGGACTACGTGATCCTGATGGCGTTGACTGACAAGGAAAAGCGCGCACGGGGTGGCATTACGCTGTTTCTGGTCGACAAAGGGACGCCGGGATTCATGGTCGGGCGTCGGCAGCCGATGATGGGTCATCGCGGCTATGGCCATGCCGAACTCGTGTTCTCGAATTGCCGCATCCCCGCGGGCAACGTGCTCGGCGAAGTCGGGCAGGGCTTCAGGCTTATCATGGAAAGCGTCTCCGCCGTGCGGCTTGCCCATATTGGGGCGCGCTGTGTTGGCATGGCGCGTCGTGTCCTCGAATTGATGCGCACCCACGCCAACGAGCGGCGCCAGTTCGGGAAGCCGATCGGCGAATTCCAGATGATCCAACAGATGATCGCGGACAGCGCCACGGAAATCTTCGCGTCGCGATCGATGGTGCTTGCTACGGCTGCAGAGCTCGATCGCGGGATCGATTGCCGTGACAAGGTGTCGATGGTGAAGCTCTACGCTTCCGAGATGCTGGGGCGGGTGGCCGATCGCGGCATCCAGGTCTTCGGCGGCATGGGCTTTTCCAAGGACCTGCCGCTCGAGCGCATCGCGCGCGACGCACGTGTCACCCGTATTTACGACGGAACGTCCGAAATTCACCGCATGCTGATTGCGCGCAGCGTGCTTAAGAACGGCCTTGACCTGTGACGGAAAAAACGATGGCTGCAGCGGCAGGACACGCGATGCAGATCGGTTCGAAAGTCACGTTTCGCAAGACGATGACGGTGGCCGAGCAGGCGATGTTTACCGGAATCAGCGGCAACCTTTCACCGCTTTACGTGGATGCAACCAAGGCGAAGGCCGCCGGCGCTCAGGGGATGATTTCCTTCGAGCTCGCTGTCGCTGGGCTTGCTACCACCTGCCTGTGGCGTCTCGGCGGGCCGAATTATCGCGTCAGCGCTCTCGATCTGAAATTTCCCGCGCCTGTACCGGTGGGTGGCACGGTAGAGGCGTCGGCCGAGATCGTCGCGGTTGAACACACCCGGCTCCGCTGCAGAATTCTCTGCACGCTCGACCAGGGTGGAACTGCCGTCGAAGGCGAAGCGCTGCTCGCGCCCTATGGCGACAAGGGCTAGCAATGTATGAGATCAAGCCGTTCGACAGCCTGAAGGTCGGCGACCGTGTTAGCGTCTCGAAGACGGTTACGGAGGCGGACGGGGCTCTTTATATAGCGGCGACCGGCGATTTCGGGCCGGTGCACATCGATGACGGCTATGCGGGAACGACCCGCTTTGGGCGCCGGCTGGCTCCCGGAATCATGGTCGCGGGATTATGTACAAGTGTGCTGACTAGCGAACTCGTCGGCACACTCGGCGTGTCGATTGAGGACCGTTTCTGGTTTACCGGTCCGGTCTTCTACGGCGACACGATCACCGTCGATGTCTGGATCGCCGACCGCTTACCGGAAAGCAGAACAATCGTCTGGGAAGCAAGCGCGCGCAACGAAGAGGGGCGTGAGGTTCTGAAGGCCAGCGCAACATTGAAATTTCCAAGACCGAAATCCTGAAATGAGGACAACCATGCCCGTTCCCGACCATCGTGATCTCGCCAAACAGCTGCATACCGTCGTGGTGGCGACGGTACTCCCCTTCACCAAGGATGGCGCGATCGACTGGCAAGGGTACAGCAGCGTGCTCGACTATTGCGCGAAGCCAGAGGCTATCGGTGCGGTGTTCGTCAACGGTCATGCCGGCGAGGGCGCGGCACTGACCCCTGCCGAACGTGTCGAGGTCATTCAGCGCACGCGCGCCAAAATCGCAGGCAAGCCGCTGATGTCCGGCATCATCGCCTATTCTGTTCCCGAGGCAATCGAGCAGGCGAAACAAGCGGAAGCGGCCGGCGCGGATTGCGCGGTGCTGTTTCCGCTGCCGGGGCTTGGCGGCGGTGCGACCGCCAATTCGCGCGCGCCGCTCGCTTATGTGAAGGCGGTCAGCGAGGCGATCACGATTCCTGTCTCGATTTTCCAGTATCCATTGGCGTCGGGCCTCGGGTTCACGACCGACACGCTGGTCGAAATGGCGCGCCTGCCGAAGGTGATCGCGATCAAGGAAGGCAGCGACACCATGACGGCTTATGAAGACAATTGGCGACGGGTGAAGGCGGTGCGGCCGGAGCTTGCGTTCCTGCCATCGAATTTCAACTGGTTCCTGGCGCAGCTTGCCGTCGGCGGTGACGGAATCCTGTCGGGCCTCGCGAGCCTAACGCCGCATTGGCTTGTCGACCTCTGGCAGGCCGCGCAGGCGCGCGATCTCGAGGCGATGCGCGTTGCCAATGAGCGGCTCTATCCGATCGTACGCACGATTTATGGCGCGGCCCCGCTCGTCGATATGCATACGCGGATCAAGGTCGGCCTGAAGAAACTTGGAATCATTGCCAATGCCTCGCCGCGCCTGCCGCTTATGCCGGTCCTGCCGGATGTGGCCGCACAGGTCGAGCGCGTGATCGAAACCTCAGGCTTGTCCGCGCGGGCCGAGGCAGCTGCCTGACCGGCGCGCATGTAAAATCAAAAACGGGACGGAAATGACCACGGCGAGCAAATTCGATGGAATCTATGCCTCCACAGTCTGCCCGATGCAGGCCAACGGGGAGATCGACGAAGATGCGCTCGACAATCATCTGCGTCAGGTGCTGCAAGGGACCGGTTTGCGCGGATTGCTGCTGAATGGCCACGCGGGCGAGAATGCCGTTCTGACCCGCGCCGATCAGCGCCGTGTGCTCGAGATCGGGCGCGCGATTGGGCGCGATCACCTCATTGTGGCGGGCGTGAATGCGGAAAGTACGACCGCAGCCGTGGATCTGGCGCGCGACGCCGCAAATATCGGTGCGGATGCCGTGATGGTGTTCGCGCCGTTCTCGTGGTCGCTTGGAACCGATGTACGCGTGATCGTGGCGCACCATGAGGCGATCCACGACGCAATCCCGTTGCCGATGTTTCTGTTTCAGGGGTCGGTGAACGCGGGAAAGACTGCTTTCACGGGTGATGCTCTGCGCGCACTTCTGCGGTTGCGCAACGTCGTCGGCATCAAGGAGGGAAGCTGGGAGACGTCGGCTTACGAGGCAGTGCGGCGATTGACCAAATCGTTGCGGCCCGACGTCGCGGTCATGGCCTCGGGCGACGAGCATCTCTTCACCTGCTTCGTGCTCGGAAGCGAAGGCAGTCTTGTCAGCCTTGCCGCTGTCGTCCCGGAATGGATCGTGGAACTCGATCGCGCGGTGAAAGCCGGCGATCTTGCCGCGGGGCGCGGCTGGCACGACCGCATCTATCCTCTTGCCCAAGCGATCTATGGCACGGCACCTGGAAGTCTTGCCACCGCAAGGCTCAAGGCTTGCCTGAAGCTCCTCGGCCGCATCAAGCGTGCAACCTGCCGCGCTCCGGTCGGAGACTTGCCGCAGGACGAATATGATCGGCTTGCGCTTGTACTCGCCGAGGTCGGACTGCTGGCCGGGCCGACCAGAAAGCCCGCTTTGGCGCTGAAATCGGCGTGAACGCGGATCGACCTTTTCTGCACATCGTGCGGGTCGACATTGATCCCGCCCACGAGGCGGCGTTCAATCGCTGGTATGATGAAGTCCATGTGCCCGATCTGCTGGCCTGCCCTGGCTGGCTGTCGGCGCGGCGGTTTACGGCGCTCGATGGCGGTCCGAGATATGTCGCGGTCTATGAAATCGCGGGGCTTTGGGTCTACGACACGCAGGAATTCCAGCAGGTGAAGGGCTTCAGGGAGTTTGAGCCCTATGTCCGTAACTTCACGCGCCTGCAGCTTGAGCCAATCCTGCCTCAATCCTCGGCTGGACGCGCCTGACCGATCCGATACGATAATGGTGGAATTGCTGCGTCCTTGGTCGTGAGTTTTGATCGACCATTGCGCCGCAGCAGGGGATTTCGGCTCGACGCGCAATGAATCTTCGGCAATTGGAGGTTCTCCGGTCAGTCTTGCGGTGCCGCACGACTCTTGGAGCCGCGCGGGAATTGGGCATGTCGCAGCCGGCCGTCAGCCACGCCGTCCAACGTGCGGAATCGCAGCTCGGATTCCGCCTCTTCGATCGCATCAACAACAGGCTGGTTCCGACAGAGGAGGCGCGCATTCTGTTTGCCGATTCCGAACCTCTGTTCGCCATGCATCAGGCAATCAAGCAGAAGGCGGCCGATCTGCGGGATGGAAGGGCAGGCCGTATACGCCTCGTCGCGACGTCGGAGCTTTCGGAATCGCTCCTGCCGAACATCCTGAGTCGCTTCACGGCGCAGCATCCCGACGTGAAAGTCGCGCTTGATACCGTGCGGCTTGATACAGCGCTGGAGGCGATCGAACTCAACGTGGCGGATGTCGGGCTTGCCATCGAGCCGCATCCTCGACCGGCCCTGATCTACCAGCCGTTGCAGAAAATCGGGATGGTCTGTGTTTGCCCCGTGGGCAGCGCCCTTCAGAAATTGAAGGCCGTCACGCCCCAGGATTTGGCTGCAGAGCGTCTTATCTTTGCGCGCACCACGAGCCGCATGAGCGTGCTCGTCGAGCAAGCCTTTCATCGGGCCAAGACACGCTTTGCACCCGCGATCGAGGTGCGCTTTCTCAATGTGGCAGCTTCGCTTGTCGAAGCGGGGCTCGGAATCGCGATCGTCGATGAGCTGACGATTTCGTCGGGTCATTATTCCCGACTGGTTATCCGACCTTTCAAGCCGCAGATCAGTATTACCGTCAACGCTATTTACGCCAAAGACAAAACGCCATCGCGACTGACAGGAATTTTTCTCGATCACGCGAAGGCGGAAATCCAGGCTGCGGGACAACGCGCAAAAATCAGAACAGCGCAAGGAAAAGTGGCTGCCCGCGGTTGACGTTTGCCACCCGGGCGCCAGAGAGCTCGCGCCGCCGATGCCGATGCCTTATTTATTTCCGTCATAGTCGCGGTTCATGTTTTCATAAGGTCGATGCCTTGGGACGGGCCGGGAAGGTTGGTATCATTTTGTTTCGCCGGAGCCTGGGCGGCAATTTGCTTGGAGAAGGTTATGCATTTGCTACGCGTTTCTCTGACGCTGGCGATCGTCGCATTGGCGGCCCCCGCAACAGCGCAAAACTGCACTTCGCCCATCCCGGCTTCGGATCTTACCGTTCCGGGCAAGCTTCAATTGTCGATCAATCCCACGTTGCCGCCGCTGCAATCGGTGGATAGCAAGGGCGAATTGCAGGGATTGAATGTCGAACTGGGCAAGGAAATCGCCAAGCGGCTCTGCCTGCAGATGGATTTCCAGCGCATGGACTTTCCGGCGATGATCCCGGGCCTGCAGGCTTCGCGCTTCGACGGTATCGACACCGGCATGTTCTGGACCGAGGAGCGGTCGAAGATCATGTTCACGGTGCCTTACGCCTTGTCGGCGATCGGCGTTCTTGTCGCCAACGATTCCAAATTCAAGCCGACCGAGCCCAAGGAATTGCTGGGCCACACGATCGCCGTCGATGCCGATTCCTATCAGGAAAAATGGCTGCGAAACTTTTCGAAGACGGAATCGGAAAAGGGCGCGAAGCCGATGGAAATCCGCGCCTTTATCACGCCGACTGAGGTGGTGGCGACGCTGCGCGCCGGCCAGGCGGAAGCGGCGGCGTTGCCAGCTTACACGACCAACGAAATTGCGCGTCGCGGCCAGGCAGTCGTTGCTATCAAGGCGATGGGCGCAACGCCGATCACGATGGCCTTTCGCAAGAAGTCCGTAGCCGAAGGGGTCGCGAAGGTGCTCAATGACATGAAGAAGGACGGCACGTACGACAAGCTCGTGAACGAGGTTGGCGTGCCGGCGCTTCCAGAACCCGAATTCGCAATTCGCGGCCCCGGACCCAGCTCGTAATTGCCCGACCGCGTCGTCAAACGCGTCGAATGGTGACCTGAAATTCGCCGCCGAGGGGCAACCTCGGCGGCGAATTTCATCGCGATGATCCGGGTGGAGGGGCGTGGTCTTATCTTTCGGACGCATGGTAGGGCGCTTTAAAAAAGCGCAAAGTGTCGGCTTGGGAAACCGGCTTGGTCCGGGAGAGGGTGATGAAGGGTTTCGATTTTTTCGATTTTCTGAGTTACTTCGGAAACGCCTTTCTCTGGAAAGGTGTGGTCATCACGCTGTGGCTGACTGCCATTCCGATCGTTTGCGGGCTCATGCTGGGCACCTTCATTGCGCTCATGCGCATGTCGAAAAACAAAATCCTGCAGAACGTCGCACGGTTTTATGCATGGATTTTTCGTGGCACGCCGCTCCTGATCCAGCTCGTGATCGTCTACGCCGGCTTGCCGCAACTGGGAATTCGTTTGGGCGTCGTGCCATCCGCCTTGATCGCGTTGACGCTGAACGAAACGGCCTATTTGTCCGAAATCATCCGTTCCGGTTTCCTTGGTGTGCCGAACGGCCAGCGCGAGGCAGCGCTCTCGCTCGGCAGCCCGTCGTGGCTGATCGTCTGGAAAATCCTGTTGCCGCAGGCCTTCCGCCTGATGATCCCGCCGCTCGGCAATTCCGTGAACGGTCTGCTCAAGGCGACCTCGATCACATCGGTGATCTCGATGGAAGAACTAATGCGGCGCAGCCAGATGCTGATGCAGGAAAAATTCGACGTGCTCGAGGTGTTTTGCTGCGCGGCCTGTCTCTATCTGCTGATGACGACGGCCTGGGGCGTGTTCCAGCGCTGGCTTGAAATTCGCTTCCACTGTGAGTCT
This sequence comes from uncultured Hyphomicrobiales bacterium, assembly GCA_964604745.1. Taxonomy (GTDB): domain Bacteria; phylum Pseudomonadota; class Alphaproteobacteria; order Rhizobiales; family Xanthobacteraceae; genus Pseudorhodoplanes. The sequence continues at coordinate 13,010 of CAZSAW010000319.1, read as the reverse complement.
GTCCCGGTTACGGAATGAATTCAATTGTGATGCATATCGACGCGTTTGGCCGGCAGCGTCAGCTTCCCGTCGCCGATCTTCCGCGTGGCGCGGCGCACTCACACGTCCATCGTGGGTCACATCAACCCGCGCGCTGCGCGTACGGTCTGAGGAGGCCGGGATGATCATTCAGTTCGAGAAGGTCAACAAATGGTACGGCAAGTATCAGGCCCTGTGCGACATCGACCTCGGCGTCCAGAAAGGTGAGCGGGTCGTGATTTGCGGGCCTTCGGGCTCGGGCAAATCAACCCTGATCCGCTGCATCAACGGTCTGGAGGAGCACGAGAGCGGGCGCATTGTCGTCAACGATATCGAACTGACAAAGAATAAGAAAAGCCTGCACCGGATCCGGCGGGAAGTCGGAATGGTTTTTCAGCAATTCAATCTGTTTCCGCATATGACGGTTCTCGAAAACTGCACCTTCGCGCCGACGTGGATTAAGAGGATGACGAAGAAAGATGCCGACGAGATCGCGATGCATTATCTGAAGCGGGTGAAGATTCCGGAGCAGGCGCGGAAATACCCGTCGCAGCTTTCGGGCGGCCAGCAGCAGCGCGTGGCCATCGCACGTTCGCTCTGCATGAATCCCAAGGTCATGCTGTTCGACGAGCCGACCTCGGCGCTCGACCCGGAGATGATAAAGGAAGTCCTCGACACGATCGTTGATCTGGCGACCGAGGGCATGACGATGCTCTGCGTGACCCATGAGATGGGATTTGCCCGCCGCGTTGCCGACCGGGTGATCTTCATGGATAGCGGTCGCATCGTCGAAATGAGCACGCCGGCGGAGTTCTTCAGCAATCCCAAGAGCGACCGGACGCGCTTGTTCCTGGAGCAGATCCTGAACTGATCAAACGCCGCGTTGCTGCGGTTGATGTCAGGGCAGGTTTTGCGATTTTAGCTAAACAGACGCGGCAGGTGGTTCGGCGATGATATGGGCGATTTCGCGACGGCCGGCCCTTGACCAGATGCCCGGTCGGCAAATTTTCGGTGGGGCGCGCTCTAGGGAAAGTGAAACGGGCCAAGCAGCGAATCTAGGCAACCGCAGCATTCGGCCCAGGCAAGCCGGCCACCGCTTCGCTGAACCGTTCGAAAAATTCCGCCGCGAGTTTTTTGGCTGTGGAATCGATCAGTCGTCCGCCGAGCTGGGCAAGCTTTCCGCCGATTTGCGCCTCGACGCCGTAGGTGAGGATGGTCGCGTTGCCGTCCGCTTCAAGCCGGACGGTCGCGCTCCCTTTGGCAAATCCCGCGACGCCCCCCGTTCCCTCGCCGGCAATGCGATAGCCATTCGGCGGATCGAGATCGAGCAACGTCACTTTGCCGACGAATGATGCCTTTACCGGTCCGATACGCAGCACCACAGTCGCATTCATTTCGGTGTCGGAAACCTTCTCAATGCTCTCGCATCCAGGGATCGAGCGTTTGAGCACGTCCGGATCGTTCAGCGCCAACCATACATCCTCGCGCGAAGCCTCGATACGCTGGCTTCCGTTCATGTCCATTGTCGGGTCTCCGTGAATTACCGGTTATGTTGCAGGGGTTCCGCGCGCATCCTTGCTGCGTCGCACACGAACGATTTCGGCTAGAATTGAAATTGCGATCTCGTCAGGTGTGATCGCGCCGAGATCGAGACCTGCGGGCGCTTTCATCTTTGCCAGCCGCTCAGGCGTGATGCCACGTTTGGCCATCGCCTCCTTCAAGGCACCCGCTTTGCGCCCGCTGCCGACGAAAGCAACATATTTGGCGTCGACGGACAGCGCCGCCAACAACGCTGCCTCATCGCCGCGCCCTTGCGTTGAAACCAGAACATAGCGTTCAGGTCCGTCCTGCACCGGCAAGGCGTAACCCTCAATTCGTGCATCAGCCTCACTGAACATCTGCTGTTCTGCTGCAGGTGCGCAAACGGTCAGGCTGAAACCGATCTGGCGCGCGAGATCCGCAACCGCGACCGCAACAGGGCTCGAGCCGCAAACGACCAGCTCCGGCAGCGGTAACACGGGCTCGACAAAAATATCCATCGTCCCCTGACTCGGGCACATGTTCTTGGCGAAGCGGACGCCTCCGAATTCCTCCCCGGCTTTATGTCCCTGCTGTTCCAGAACATCCGGCGGCTGCACCGAAATGAGGCGTGATTGTCCGTCGGTCAGCGCATCCTTTGCGGCTTTCAGCACGGCAGCCCGCGCGCAGCCGCCGCCGATCCAGCCCTCGGAAATGGTGCCGTTGGGCAGGATGACCGCTTTTGCGCCAGCCTTGGCTGCCGTTGCGGCGACAGTGCGAACCACCGTCGCGAGCGCGAACGGTTCGCCGTTTGCCTTCAGCATCGAAATATTGCTCAACACGTCGCTCGCGCGATGCATGGGTCAGATCCTCGTGAGATACGGCTCGAGCGCGGCCAGGCTTTCGATGTCATGCGCCGGCGCAAACAGATCGACATAAGGGAGAGCGGCCTGCATGCCGCGCGCCTGCGGGCTATACTCCTTCCAGCCGAGCAACGGATTGAGCCAGACAATGCGTCGACATCGCTGCCGCAAGCGACGCATCTCCTGGCCGAGAAACGCCGGATCACCGGTGTCGTAGCCATCGGATACGATCATCACCGCGGTGCGGGAATTGATGACACGCCGGGCATGCCAGCGGTTGAAGGTCGCGAGACTCTCGCCGATCTTCGTGCCGCCGCCAATCCCCTGCGCCATCAGCGACAGACGGTCGACCGCGCGCGTCACGTCGCGATCGCGCAACGACGCGGAGACATGCGCAAGACGCGTGTGAAACACGAAGGCCTCGGCTTCGCGGAAGGTATCGACGACGCCATGCAGGAAACGTACGAAGAACGCGGTATAGAGATCCATCGATCCCGATGCATCGAGTAGAACGACGAGTCGCAATGGCTTGCGTTTGCGGCGCCGCCAGGCCAGCTCGATCGGGGTGCCGCCACTTCCGACGCTGCGATGAATGGTCCGCCGCAAATCAAGCCGACGGCCCGATTTTCGCGTACGCTCCCGCCGCACGAGCCGCGCACGCATGGCCCGGGCCAGCCGTGCGGCAATTTCGTGCGCGCGGGCGATATCAGCGGGATCGACGATGTGCCGGAAGTCGGTGGCGGCAAGATTAGTCACGCGGCTTGCGCCTTCGCGCCGACCGCGGCCGTCGGTTGCCGCCACGGCATCGTCGTCCCGACGACTCGTATGATCCGGCAGTGAGGGCGCTCCCACCGCGGCGATTTGCGGCTCGCCGAGTGCGCGCGCTGGGGTTGGGCCAGGGGCTGTTCCGCCGGACACAACGCGCGCTTGGCGCCGGCCACGTCCGAACCAGAACGCGTCAAAAATCTCGTCGAACCGTTCCCAGTCCGAATGCGTGGCGCAGAACACCGCGCGGAAAGCAGGTTTGAGCGAGGAGGGGCGTGCCGCCACCTGCTGCGTCAGCAGGCGGAGGGCGTCCTGCGTTTCCGCAAGACCGATCTTGAAGCCGTTGTTGCGCAGGAGGCCGACAAAGTCGGTCATCTGCCGGCGCATCGCCAGGCCGAGTGTGTCCGGCTCCTGTCGAACAAGTGCTGCCATCACGCGACCTTGCCCAGCAGCCGTTGCGTCACCTCACGAGTCACGCGGCTGCGATCTTCACGCGTCTTGATGAGGCACATCATCGTCTCATGCACGACTTCCGGCTCCTGCCGCAGATCATGCAAGCCGAGACCTGCGAGAGTCGCCGCCCAATCAAGCGTTTCTGCGATCCCCGGCACTTTGCGCAAGTCTTCCTTCCGGACGTCTGCGACCATGCGCGCAATCTGAAGCGCGAGCGCCGCATCGACGCCTGGGACGCGTGCGAGAATGATTTTCGCTTCGCGATCGGCTTCGGGAAAATCAACGTAGTGATAGAGACAGCGGCGGCGCAGCGCATCGGACAATTCCCGCATGCCGTTGGAGGTGAGGACGACACGCGGGATCGCCGTCGCGCGAATGGTGCCAAGTTCTGGAATGCTGACCTGGAAATCCGACAGCAACTCCAGCAGGAATGCCTCGAATTCCTCGTCGGCGCGATCGACCTCGTCGATCAGCAACACAGGCGGATCGCTGCGACGTATCGCAGCGAGTAGCGGACGCTCCAACAGATATTTCTCAGAAAAGATCTGCTCTTCGATCGCCTGTGCATTCTCACCTACTCCCTCACGTGCCTTGATTGCCAGGAGTTGCCGCTGATAATTCCATTCGTACAGCGCCGCATTTTGATCGAGACCTTCGTAACACTGCAGCCGGATCAATTCCGTGTGGTGGATCGCGGCCAGTGCCTTGGCCACTTCCGTCTTTCCGACACCAGCCTCGCCTTCGAGCAACAGCGGTCGCTTTAAAAATTCCATCAACCACAACGCCGTCGCGATGTCGCGGTCGGCGATGTAGCCGACGGTGGCGAGATGCTCTGCAATGGCTTCGCGGTCCAACGGCATTTATCTTTCGTCTCTTATCTCTTCCTCGTCATTGCCGGGCTCGATCCCCAATCCATCAATTTGAAAAGGCCTTTTCTTGTTTGATGGATGCCCGGGTCAAGCCCGGGCATGGCTAGCGCGACGCTGCCTTATGCGTGCAGTCCAAGTTTGTCCGCCGCCATCCACGTGCGCCAGTTATCGTGCGGCATCGGGATGTGGGTTGAACCAAGAAACTTGAAAGCGTCATTCACCGCATTGGCAAAGCAGGGCACGCCGCCAACATTCGGACTCTCGCCAACGCCTTTCGCGCCGATCGGATGATGCGGGGAGGGCGTGGTGGTCCAGTCGGTCTCCCAGCGCGGGGTTTCGACCGCCGTCGGCAGGAAATAGTCCATCAGGGACGCAGTCGTGACGTTGCCCTCGTCATCGTAGTGAATCTCCTGCCCCATCGCGATGCCGAACGCCTCGGTGAGGCCACCATGAATCTGACCCTCGATGATCATGGGGTTGATGCGCGTGCCGCAATCGTCGAGCGCGTAGAACCGCCGCACCTTGGTCGCGCCGGTGTTGACGTCGACATCGACCACGCAGACATAGGCGCCGAAGGGATAGGTCATGTTTGGCGGGTCGTAATAGCTGACGGCTTCGAGCCCCGGCTCCATTCCGGGAGGCGGGCTGTTGTAGGCGGCCCAGGCGAGTTCGGTCATGGTCTTGAATCGCTCGGGATTGCCCTTGACGCGAAAACGGTCAATGTCCCATTCGAGATCGTCATCGTGCACTTCCAGCATGTGCGCAGCAATCATCTGCGCCTTGGCCTTGATCTTGCGCGCGGCCATCGCGGTGGCCGCGCCGGAGACTGGCGTCGAGCGCGAGCCATAGGTGCCCAATCCATACGGTGCGGTGTCGGTGTTGCCCTCCTCGACGGTGATATTGTCCGCAGGTAAGCCGATCTCGCTTGCGATGATCTGGGCGTAGGTGGTTTCGTGGCCCTGTCCCTGCGACTTCGTCCCAAGGCGCGCGATCACGCTTCCCGTGGGATGAATGCGGATTTCCGCCGAGTCGAACATCGCGATCCCAAGGATGTCGCAATTGCGTGACGGACCGGCACCGACGATCTCGGTGAAGAAAATGACACCGATCCCCATCAATTCGCGCGTCTCGCCATGCTTGAAGGCCTCCTGCTTCGTTTTCTGTTCCGCGCGAAGCGCCTTGTAGCCGACAGTATCCAAGGCTTTTTGCATGGCCATGTGGTAGTCGCCGGAATCGTATTCCCAGCCCAGTGCCGAGGTGTAGGGAAACTGCTCTCGGCGGACGAAATTCTTCATGCGGAATTCCGCCGGGTCCATGCCGAGCTTTTGCGCCATGATGTCCATCGCCCGCTCGATGCAATAGGCCGCTTCGGTGACGCGGAATGAGCAGCGATAGGCGACGCCACCCGGCGCCTTGTTCGAATAGATTCCATCCACGGAGACGTGTGCCACCGGAAAGTCATAGGAGCCAGTGACGATATTGAAAAAGCCGGCCGGCCACTTGCTCGGATCGGCGCAGGCGTCGAAAGCGCCGTGGTCGGCAAGGGTATGGACCCGCAAGCCGGTCACCTTGCCGTCCTTGGTGCAGGCAATTTCTGTCGTCATGTGGTAGTCGCGCGCGAACGCGGTGGTCGATAGGTTCTCGATGCGGTCCTCGACCCACTTTACCGGGCGTCCGGTTACAATCGAGGCTACGATCGCGCAAATGTAGCCCGGGTAGGCGCCGACCTTGTTTCCGAATCCGCCACCGATATCCGGCGCGATCACATGGATTTTGTGCTCGGGGATTTTCGAGAGCAGCGAGGCAACGGTACGGATGACATGCGGTGCCTGGAAGGTACCGTAGAGCGTCAGCTCACCCTTGATCTTGTCGAAGGACGCAACGCACTGGCACGTCTCGAGCGGGCAGGGATGAACCCGCTGGTAAGAAATCATTTCCTTGATTGTGACGTCGGCCTTGCGGAAAGCGGCGTCCGTTTCGGTTTTATCGCCCATCTCCCAGCTGAAGATGTGGTTGTAGTGCTTGCGCTTGCCGTGCGCGCCATCGGTCTTGTCCTTGATATCCTCGCGCAGAAGCGGAGCATCCGAGGCCATCGCCTTGAATGGATCGATCACGACCGGCAACGCCTCATACTCGACTTCGACCAGTTCGGCGGCGTCCGCCGCAACGTAACGGTCGTCAGCGACGATGAAGGCAACCTCCTGATTCTGGAATAGCACTTTCTCTTCCGCCAGCACGGCCGCGACATCGCCGGCGAGCGTTGGCATATAGTGCAGCCCCAAGGGCTTGAGATCGGCGGCGGTCAGCACCGCGATCACGCCGGGAACAGCCTTGGCTTTCGACGTGTCGATCTTCCTGATGCGCGCGTGGGCGTGCGGGGAGCGGGTGAAGTCGCCATACAACATGCCTGGCATCTTCACGTCGTCGACGTAATTGCCTTTGCCTTGCGTGAATCGGATGTCCTCGACGCGTTTGCGCTTGCAGCCCATGCCTTGCAGTTTTTCGGCTCTTTCGGCCGCCGTGGCGGTCATGTCGTTCATTCTGCGGCCTCCTGGTACTGCACGCCATTCAGCTTGGCGGCGGCGTATTGGATCGCTTTGACGATGTTCTGGTATCCGGTGCAGCGGCACAGATTGCCGGCGATCCCGAAGCGTATCTCCTCCTCGCTCGGAGACGGGTTTTCCTGCAAAAGCCTGTAGGCGCGGGTAATCATGCCGGGCGTGCAGAAGCCGCATTGCAACCCGTGCATCTCCCGGAAGCCTTCCTGCAATGCGTGCAACGTTCCGTCCGGGTTCGCGATGCCTTCGATTGTGCGGATTTCAGCGCCGTTTGCCTGCACCGCGAAGACCGTGCAGGATTTTACCGACTTGCCGTCGAGATCGACGGTGCAGGCGCCACAATGCGTAGTGTCACAGCCGATATGCGGACCGGTGAGGTTGAGTTGTTCGCGCAGAAGATGGATGAGCAGCGTCCGCGGCTCGACCAGCGCTTCCTCGCGCTTGCCGTTTACCGTCAGCGTGATGTGCGATTTGGCCATGGATGTTCTCCCTCTCAGCTGCGCGTGCGCTCTTTGGCGCGAACGAGCGCGCGAGCAAGCATCACGCCCGCCATCTTGGTGCGGTAGATCGCCGGCCCGCGGCCGTCTGTCGCCGGGGCGGTGATTGCCTCGGCTGCGGCAACCGCTTTCTTCACGGTTGCTGTGTCGAGAGCAGAGCCAACCAGAATTTTGGCGGCTTCCTCCGCCCACAACGCGGTCTCGGCCACATTTGTGAGGCCGATCGAACAAGCCGCGATCTTGCCGCCCTTTACGGTGAGGACCACGGCCGCCGCCGCCGTTGCATAGTCGCCGATCTTGCGTTTGAGTTTTTCATAGGCCCAACCGTGGCCCGCAGGCGGCACCGGAATCTGGATGGCGGTCACGATTTCGCTGGGCTCGAGCGCGGTGAAATACGCGCCTTGGTAGAATTCGCGGGCGGCGACGCGGCGTTCGCCGGTTTTGCCGGCGATGTGATAAATCGCGCCAAGGCACATCATCACACCCGGCATGTCGTTACCCGGATCTCCATTGGCAACATTGCCGCCAAGCGTGCCGAGATAACGCACCTGAGGATCTGCAATGAGCAGCGACGTCTCTCGCAGGATCGGCAGCTTGGTGCCGAGGAGATCGGATCCAATCAATTCATGCTGGGTTGTCATCGCGCCGATCACGATGTCGTTGCCAACGACGCGAATGCCTTTCAAGTCGGCGACTCCACCGAGGTCGACGAGGTGCGCCGGGCTCGCGAGCCTGAGCTTCATCATCGGAATCAGGCTGTGCCCGCCGGCAAGCGGCCGCGCATCGTCGCCAAGTTCTGCGAGGAGATTGACGGCCTCAACGACGGATGCAGGACGGTGGTAGGCAAAAGCTCCCGGGATCATCGGCGCTCCTCCGGGGCGCCCAAGCCTGCCGCGTCATCACGGCCGGTCGAACACCCTCATCCATTTGGTTGGACTGGAGGCTCTCTAAGAGTGCGCCGCAGCGACAAGTTACCGCGCACCAATCGTGTGACCGAAGCATCAGTGGCAGGGGCGGCGCACGAAACGCAGTACAGCTCGCACGAATTGCGACAGGGATATTGACCCAACGACCGAGACCTGTGGCCGCTTACGCAAAACTATTGCGATGCAAGATGAGGTGTTGAATCGGTCAACGCTGTTTCGGCGGACATCGCCTTGATGCGGGACTTCAACCAGCCGATGCGGCTACGGCTCACCGGCACGGTATAATGTTCCGATGCGGCGAGTTCGACGAGTTCGTTATCCCCAGATCGCCGGTAACCGATCACGCGCTCAATATTGATAATGTGGCTGCGATGGATGCGTGCGAAGCGGCTCTTGTCGAGCCGGCTTTCGACATCGCCAATCGACAAAGAGCAGAACAGCTTGGTATTGCCGTTGAAAATGTAGGTGTAATGCGCATTGGCGTGGACTGCGACGACCTCGTCCACGGCAATGAATTGTGTCGCTCCGTCCCGCTCGACCGGCAGATATCGCGCGATGCGCGGCGGTGGGCTGCCAGCTCCTCCCAAAGGCCCGTAACCGCCGCGTCCGAGTTCAGCATTCGCTGACTCAGCCGAGGCGCCGGCTGGACCATGAGCACTTCGCACAGGCGCCTGCGTCGCCACCGTCTCATCGCGCGAGCGGTCCGGCACCAGGAACAAAAGAAATATGCCGGAGACGCAAAATGCGACGACGGCAACGATAATTGCCAGCAGATCGGTCGATAGCGCTGGCGCAAGTGACGGCGTTCCAGCGTGAGGAAATAGCGTCATTCCTTCCATCGCCGTGTAATGCATGCCGGACACCGCGAGGCCGAAGGCGATCGCGGACAGAAGCAATGGCGGACGGCCGCCACGGCCGGTCGCGAGCCACAACGCAAGTCCGGATGCCGCGATCGCGATGGCCATGCTTGCCGCGACATAGGGCGGCGAGTGAATCATGTGCGCGCTGGAATGCAGCGCCATCATGCCGATGTACTGCATCGAGAAGATGCCGACGCCCATGAAACACGCCGACGAGGTGAGCCGCACCATGGTGAGCGGTCCCAAACTGGCGAGATAGACCGCGACACCGACGACAATCACGCAGACAAGAAAGGAAAGAAGAGTGGGAAAAACGAGATAATCGACCGGAAATGGCAGGCGTGCGGCCAGCATCCCCACAAAATGCATGGTCCATATTGCGAGGGCCAACGAGAAAGCTGCTGCTGCGAGCAGCAGACGCCGTCGCAGACCGGACTCCTCACGAATCTGAACGGCCAAACCGAGGCCGACATAGGCGCCCTGGGTCGCCATTACGACCGAGAGCAACACAAGCCACCATTGGTACGTCACCGTCACTGCTGCGGTTCCTTCCCAGCATTCGGCGACTGCCTCATACAGGCATCGGAAAAACTATAGGCGAGTTTGGAGACCGGCGCGAGGGGTCGCGCGGGGAGTGAGGTTGACAGCGGCCCCGTTGGAGCTTTCGCGTTTATTTCCGTATCCTTGCCGTAGCAGGACGCGGCGATCAATGCCGGGATTTATCCGCGAGCAGGGCGGCTCAAGCCGCTCCTGTCTGGCGTATCACCGGCGCGCAATTTGTCGGTGCTGGCCTCGGTGCTAGTGTCGCGCATCGGATACGGCGTCGATCTTCGCATCCAACTCGTCGAAGGAAAGATTGCCCGCGCCGCTCGGCACCGGAACGCCCAGATCGCGCTGGCGAATAGTTTTGCGGATCGCGAGCGCCACGGCGCGCGCAGCCGAAGACAAGGCGACGCTGTGCGATGTGGCGAGAACAATGTCACGGGCCGGGCGCGGAACGATAGGGCGGATGAAAATCCGCCCGGCTGCGATCTCGTCCGCGAACAGTCGCGCGGAGTCGATCGCCGACCAGCCCGTAGACAGCACGAGGTGCTTCACTGTCTGGCGGTTGTCGGCTTCGATCTTCGGCTTCAATTGGCATTTTGCCTGAGCCGCCATCTGTTCGAGCAACTGCCGCGTGCCGAACTGGGTCAGCGGCAATATCAGGTTCATTTCCTCAAGCTCGGGAAATCGAACGGGCTCGCCGGCCCGTGACTCGTCCGAATTCATCAGGACGAGCTCTTCCCTGACGAGAGTTTCCTGCAGCAGCCGGCACGACCCAGTCGGCAGGCAGATGACGCCGATATCGGCCTGGCCGAGCTCGATCCATTCCTCGACGTGGCGCGTCAGGCCTTCCATCAATCGAAGGTGGACGCCCGGATGGTATCGCGTGAATTCGGCCAGGAACCTGTCGAGCAAGACCGGCGTGTGTCCCATCGAGATCGCGAGCGTCACGGTTCCGACGATCGAACGCTGGTGGTCGAGAAGATTCGTCTTCAAGGACGAGCAGATGTTCAGAAGCTCGTCTGCCTTCGCTGCAAGCAAACGGCCCGCCTCGGTCAGCTTGTTGCCGGATGCGTGCCGGTGGATGAGAGTAACTCCCAACTCATCCTCAAGGCTCTGGATGTGGCGTGTCAGTGCAGGCTGCGTGATGCCAAGATGGCGCGCCGCGTGGCGCAAGGAGCGGCTACTCGCGACTTGCCGGAAATAATACAGTTTCCGCATTTCCAGAAACGGGCTGGCCTTGTCCATCTTGGGCTCCACGCAAATTTTGTTTCGCGATCGTGTTCACATGCAACCGGCACGAGGCGATCGGTCGGCTTTTTTTCCTTTATATTACAAACACTATCGGGTGTTAGCCTGCCTTGAAAGATGCCGGTTGTCGGAATGGTCCATCGTGGGCCGCAGCCGGGGAGGGTGGGTGCCGCACGGAGCAAGGCTTTCGCCTGTGGTGGTGGCGACTTCAAGCGGGGGTCGTGCAGCCGCAAGACCCCCTTGCGCGATGAGCATGGCAAGATCGGCCGATCATGGCGGCCAAGGCACGTTGACCCCGAAGCGTTTCGCGACCACCCCGATGCGCTGGATTGTGCCTCGGGGAAGAAGAATTCCGTCTCGCGTGCGCTCGGCCGCAACCGCGCTTTCGCGCTCGCCCGGTACGAGGATTCCCTGCGGGCCGCTGCGGGGCAGGCCTTTGATCCCTTCGATCAGTTCGTCGACATTGCGTGAATAGTCCAGCGGGTCACCGAACGCCGCGACGTCGATGGCGGCGACCATCGCATTCTGCCGGAAACTTTCGCCTGGCTTGATGCGGCCAAAAATTCGCGGGGCACAGAGCGGATTGTTCGCAAGCAGGCTCGACCAACATTCGAACATCATCGCGAGCCCTGATCCCTTCGGGCCTTCGAAGGGCAGCCAGATCTTGGCCTTGTTTGGATCGGTCGTGTCGTTGCCCTGATCGTCGAGCGCCCAGCCTTTCGGTATCGGCAAGCCCTTGTCCGCGGCGAAATAGATCTTGCCGCCGGCCGCGACGCTTGTCGCCATGTCGAGAATGATCGGCGCATGCTTGCCGGCCGGAATACCGATCGAGATGGGGCTGTTGTGCAGGCCCGGCGCTTTCGCGCCGAAAGGCGCCATGTTTGGCGGGCTGCATACAGTCGTCATGCCAAGCAGACCTTCCGCCGCGATCTTCTGCGTGTAGTAACCTAGCGCGCCGTTGTGATTGAGGTCGCGCACCACGACCCAGGCGACGCCGTATTTTTTCGCCTTCTCGATCGCGATGTCGACGCCTGCCATTGTTGCCGTTGGCCCCGGCGCGCCCAGAGCATCGATCAGCGCGGTTGCCAAACGGTCGGAAGCAATCTTCGGTTCGGCGCCGGGAACCATGTCGCCGGCATCGATTCGCTCGACGTAAGCCGGAATGCGCAACACGCCGTGGGAGTCAATGCCGCGCAGGTTGGCCCAGACCAGTATTTCGGACTGAAGTTGAGCCTGGTGCTGAGGCATTCCGGTAGCGCGGAAGATTTCGGTCGTGAAATCGGTCAGCTCGCGTTCGCTGACCATCACGCCTTCAAGGTTGCTTTGGGGTTTCGTATTCATTGTTTTTCATCCTCGTTCACAGGCGTGAAACTCAAGTCGAAAGATTATGCTTCAGGCCGGTGATATGTTGCGTTCATAGCGGATATTGTTCGCTGGCGTCATTGGGCGACGCTTTTATTGACAGGGATACGGATCGGAACCTAGCGTCCGCCGGAAAATCGCTGAGGAGCGTCGATCGTGAAGCCCGTTGTGCTCATTACTACCCGCATCGCCGACGACATCGTCCGTAGCCTGGAGCAGCATGCGTCTGTTATCCAGGGCAATGCGGAAGCAAAAGCGATGGTACGCGACGAGCTTCTGTCGCGGGTTGCGGATGTCGATGCGATCATCAACCAGAACGAAGTGAAGGTCGATGCCGAATTGCTCGGCAAGGCATCGCGGTTGAAGATCGTTGCGAACGCCACAGCCGGATTCGACAACATGCAAGTCGGTCTCATGCGGGAGAAAGGTGTGTGGGGCACGAACGCGCCGGATGCTTACGCCGCCGACACGGCAAACCACACGATCGCGCTCATGCTCGCGGTGACGCGCAGGCTCCTTGAGGCGGA
>CAZSAW010000318.1:0-12097 GCA_964604745.1 uncultured Hyphomicrobiales bacterium | reverse complement strand
ACAGGGCTCAAAAAGCGCGGCCAACGCGCGGGGGCCTTGCCGGGTGTAAAAATGATGGTAGCCGACGCGCGACAAACCATGCTCGCAGCGCCGCCCGCCGCCGTGGCGCTCTCTGCGCCCGCAGCGGCTCGCAAGACACGCGAACTTTCCGCCGCTGCCATCGCGGCGGCGGCAGAGCCAACCCACGCTGCGTATTCGCCGATCGTGCTCGCGGGATTCGTGCGTGCAGCCGATCTAGTCCTGATCACGATATCGGGCAGCCTCGCCTACTGGCTCTACCTCGTGCCGAGTCGCAATTTCGACATCACCTATGCGGGCGCGATCGCCGCGATCGCATTCGTCTCCGTCTTCGTTTTCCAGGCGGCGGACATTTACGATATCCACGCCTTTCGCCGGCCTTTCGTTCAGATTCCCAGGCTTCTGTCGGCATGGTCGGTCGTGTTCCTCATCGCCACGGCCGCTTCGTTCTTCGGCAAGTTCGACATCCTTTTCTCGCGCGTATGGCTCGTCACGTTTTATTTCATCGGCTTTGCCGCCCTGTTCGGGTCGCGCACCATCCTGTCGTTCATCATCCGCCGCTGGATGCGCGAAGGTCGCCTGACGCGCCGCACCGTAATCGTTGGTGGTGGCGAACCCGGCGATGCACTGATCGCCGCGATCGATGCGCAACAGGATAGCGACGTGCGTATTGTCGGCGTCTTCGACGATCGCAACGACGTTCGCGCGCCCAATCCGAAAAGCGGTTACCAGAAGCTCGGCGCCGTCGACGATATCGTCGAATTTGCGCGCCGCACGCGCATCGACCTTGTGGTCTTTTCTCTGCCGATCTCGGCGGAAAGCCGCATCCTGCAGATGCTGAAGAAGCTCTGGGTATTGCCGGTGGACATCCGGCTTTCGGCGCATTCCAACAAGCTGCGCTTCCGGCCCCGCTCCTATTCCTACATCGGCGCGGTTCCCGTCATCGATGTCTATGACCGCCCGATCGCGGACTGGGACGTCGTGATGAAATGGCTGTTTGACAAGATCATCGGCGGCCTTGCGCTGCTCGCCGCCGCCCCGGTCATGGCGCTCGTTGCGATCGCAATCAAGCTCGACAGCCGCGGTCCGATTCTTTTCAAACAGAAGCGCTACGGCTTCAACAACGATCTCATCGAGGTCTACAAGTTCCGCTCGATGTATGCCGACGCAGCCGACGTGCATGCGACAAAGCTTGTATCCAAGGACGATCCGCGTGTGACCCGCGTCGGCCGGTTCATTCGTAAGGCCAGCCTCGACGAACTGCCGCAGCTTTTCAACGTCGTCTTCAAAGGCAACCTGTCGCTGGTCGGTCCGCGCCCGCATGCCATCAACGCCAAGGCGGCCGCGCGCCTCTACGACGAAGCGGTTGACGGCTATTACGCACGGCACCGCATGAAGCCAGGCGTCACCGGCTGGGCACAGATCAACGGCTGGCGTGGCGAAACCGACACGCAGGAAAAGATCCAGCGGCGCGTGGAGTTCGACCTTTACTATATCGAAAACTGGTCGGTGCTATTCGATCTTTACATCGTGGCGAAAACGCCTTTTGCGCTGCTTAAGACCGAGAATGCGTATTGACGACCCTCGCCGAGTCACAGGCACAATTCGTCGGTCATACTGAGCGTAGACGCGCGCCTGCGGCAGCGGCGACGCGCCTGCTGCATGCGGTTCTCTTCCTCACAATTGCCATCAGCTCGTTTGTCTTTGTCGAACCGTCGCCCTACGAATTTGTTGCTATCCTGCTTGGGCTGGCGTGCGTCCTCGCACGCGTCTCGCTCGACCGCACGATGCTTCCGCTCGTGGTCTTGCTGGTGATCTGGATGGCCGGCGGCGTGATCGCCGTGGTGGACGTGCTCGATCAGGAGAAGACGGGCCGCTACGTTCTCATCTCGCTCTTCATGGCGTTCACGGCGATCGTGTATGCTGGCCTGTTTTCGCGCGACACGATGCGCCGGCTCGCCATCATGCAGCGCGCCTATGTGCTGGCCGCTGTCTTTGCCGCGATCATCGGCATCATCGGCTATTTCAATGCATTCCCCGGCGCAGGCGCGCTGTTCACGAGCTACGGCCGCGCGAGTTCAACATTCAAGGACCCGAACGTGTATGGGCCCTTTTTGATTTTTCCCCTCCTGCTGCTGGTGCAATCTGCGCTGAAGGGCAAGCTTCGGTTTCGCGAGATTGTGGCGCTCGCGATCATTCTTTTCGGCCTCTTTCTCAGCTTTTCTCGCGGCGCCTGGTTTCACTTCGCCGCGTCGGCGGTGGTGATGGTGCTCATGATGTTTGTCACCGCTCCTGACGCGCGCACCCGCGCGCATTTGAGCCTTCTCACGGTATTGGGGCTTTGTGCCCTTGTGGGACTCGCCGCTTTTGCACTCTCGTTTGAATCGATCTCGAGCATGTTCCAGGCGCGCGCCCAGCTCATTCAATCCTATGACGCTGGCAGCAGCATGGGACGCTTCAACCTCCAGCGCCTTGCCGTGGACGCCGTTCTCGACAATCCACTTGGGCTTGGACCGTTTGAATTTGTCCGTCTGCATGGCCTGCAGCAACACAATGTCTACCTGCAGGCATTTCTGGTCTATGGCTGGATGGGCGGCGCCGCCTATGTGGCGTTGCTCCTGGTCACTATTTTCGCGGGCTTGCGCGCCGCGCTGATGTCGACACCCTGGCAGGCAGTACTGATCGTGGCTTTCGCAACGCTGATCGGCGAAATCATGGAAGGCGCTATCATCGATAGCGACCACTGGCGCCATTTCTATCTGCTGATCGGGATCGTCTGGGGTCTGTTCGCGGCGACGATACGCCTGAAGCGCCAGACGGAGCGCGAACGCAGATCGCCGGCGGCCGCTTAAGCGCCCGACGGGCGACAGACTTGAAAGCTCGTTATTTCTTGCAGAGCAGGATGGGCTGGTGCTGCGCGCCGCCTGGCATATGGACCACGTCACACGACGTGAAGCCCGCCTCCCGGCACACCCGAAACAGATATTCGGTCCGGTACGCAACGGCAGCTTCCGGCTGGGCGAGCGACTCCACCTGCGCATTCCCCATCGGGTGGCGGAAGGTGTGGCGCGTGCCGTAGGTTGCCGGCGGATAATCGAGGTTGAAATGCGAGTGCATGATCGAGCCACCCGGCTTCAACAACCGGTAGCTCTCGCGAATGTAGTTTTCGAGCTGTTGATCGAGAACATGCGTCAGCAGCGAATTCGAGAAGACGAGATCGAACGTGCCATCGGCTTCCGGAATACGATAGTCGCTCTTGCCGCCTTCCTGATTGTAGGAAACCGACGAATCCGTCGAGTGATGGAACCGGAAGCGTTCATGATCGAAATTCCGCTCGCACCAGGCGATCTGCTCCGGATCGATGTCGATGCCGACATAGACACCGGAAAACTGGCGGCCGCGGAAATTGTAGTCGCGCAACCAATGTGCCCAACGCCCACATCCGCAGCCGATGTCGAGCACGTTCGACCGCATCGTCGCCAGCCCCTCGCTGAACACGAACAGCCAGAAGTCGCGTGCGTGCGTGAGGTAATGCGCCTGGTTGTTGAAAATGCGGTTTCCGACGCCGATGCGCACGCGCAAATAGTTCGGCGGCAGGTCCTTGAACTCCGTCCAGACCAGACGCGGAAACACGTCGATCACCGCCGAGGCAGCCTTGAAGACCGGATTGAAGGACAGAAGCGATGTCGATGGAACAATCTTGCGGATCCACCCGTCCAGGGCCGTGTGAGAATGGTCGGCCTGCTTTTCGGGCACGGCTTGCTGCAGCGGATCATGAAGGGCGGTGCTGTGTTTCATGGAAAGAACCGTTACCGCGCCGGAATTAAGAGCGCGTTAAATCTTCTGCCGACAGGCCCTTAACGTGCACGGCGCAGGGTGGCCACGGCCGCCCGAAAACGCCTAGTGCCGCAACCACTTATCGGGTCCTTAACCGCCGCAATTCTATGGTGCGGCCATCCTGGCTGGCCGTCGCCGCTGGCGACACCCTGCTGTCTGGAGCAGTCATGAACGAGCATTGGCAGCCGCGCGATCTGTCGAGCAAGGCGGCGACGCACACGATCGTGTTTCTCGGAACCGCACATGATGGCGGGGGCAGCTCCGTGCTTGCTTCGACGCTCGCCGAGGCGATGCGCGCAAAAGGCCACCATGTCGAGGAATGGTATCTCTTCGGTTCGCAGGACCAGTTGCCGGCAGGCACGCGCGTCTTTGTCGAAGGCGCCCGGTCATGGTCGCCATTCACGCTCGCAAAATTGTTTGCACGAGTGGTCGGCGCATTGCGCGAGGCAAAACCCGATGCCGTGTTCGGCCTGCAGCCGTTGTCGAATGTGCTCGCCGCCGTGGCCGGATCGCTCGCAGGCGTGCCGAACCGCATCGCGACACACCACCTGCCCTACGATCAGTTCAATCCTGCGCTGATGAAGCTCGATGGCATCGCCGGCCGTTTGGGACTGTACAGCCGGATGATCGCCTGCGGCCGTTCCGTCGCTGACACCTATCGCCGCAACGGATCACGCTACGCAGCACGCCTCGACGTTATCCCGAACGGTCATCAGCGGCCGCAGCGGATCGCCCGGGAGACTGCACGAGCGCGTTTCGACCTCCCCTCCAAAGGTATTGTGCTTGGCCAGCTCGGCCGGCTCTACCATCAGAAAAACCAGCGCTTCAGCTTAAGCCTTTTGCGCGACCTTCCGGATGCGTCGCTCTTGATGGTGGGACACGGGCCGGATGAGAACCTGATCCGCACCGCGATCACCCAGAACGGCTTCGAGGGCCGCGCCCAAATCGTGCTGCATCTGCCGCATGATCGCATTGGCGATTTTTACTCGGCGATCGATATCGCGCTATTCCCTTCGAGCTTCGAAGGATTGAGCCTCGCCGCGATCGAAGCGATTCATGCTGGCGTGCCGCCGCTGTGCTCCGATATCCCGTCCTTTCGCGAGATGTTCGCGGATTCCGCATTTCTCACCAAGAACCTGATCCTGCCGCTCGGCGAACGGGCTGCATGGCTCGACCGCATCCGGGCGATTTGCGAGAACACGGAACTGCGGCAACAGATTGTCGAAGAGTTGTGCAGGCTGTCGCCGCGTTACGCCTTCGAAACGATGACCGAGAAGTATCTCGCCTTGCTTGGCTGACACATGCGAGCACCATCAACCAGCGACAATTCCAACGCGTCCTGGCGCAGCCGCCTGGCGGATCTTCTATCGTTACGCTACGCGCTCCTGCGCGGATGGACCGCGGGCGGCGCGCTCCTCGCGGGCTTGATCCAGACCTTCGTTTTCGCACGCGTTCTCGAGCCGGAGCGTTTCTCGCTATTCATTCTCGTCGGCGCGGTCGGCGTGTCGATGTGGCTGTTCGACCTCGGCCTGTCAAAAATCGTTTTCGTCAAGCTTCGCAAACTTTTCCTCGCCGGCAGTGATATGCAACCAATCGCAGCGCAGGCGAACGCGATTGCGACCTTCTATTCGTTGCTGATTGGGCTGTGCGCGCTCGGCTGTTTTGCGATCATGCTTCAGCGCCCGGGCGAAACGGTTTGGGGCGCCGCGGAATTTGCGCTCTTTTTCTTTTTCTCTGCTTTCAATCTGGCGTGGTTCGTTCTGCGCAATGTAAGCGTGGCCGTTGACGAATACATTTATTTCGAAACGCTCGAGTCGTGCCGCCGCGTGGCCTATATCGCCCTGCTGTTTACGCTGCTGGCGGGATTGCCTTTCTCGCTGTTCGTGATCGCGATCAACCTGAGCTGGATTGTTCTGGTTGTGCTTGCCAGCCGCAGGCTGATCCGCAAGCACGCACTGACCGGGCAATTCCGCGCATTCCCATCGCGTCTCGCTTCGTTCTTCCGGGAAAACTGGCAATCCTCGCTGCGAACCGGCACCCATGCCGCGGGCGAGATCTATATCCATAATGTTCTTTATCTTGCTGTACCGCTAGGCGTTGGACTCGGCGCCCCGACCATTGTTCTCGACACGGCGCTGAAAATCTTTCTCGGAACGCTCAATCTCTGCTCGGCGGCATGCGATCTGCTGGTGCCGCGCCAGACCGCCGCCTATGCGGAACGGGATGGACGAACGCTGTTGCTTGCGACGCTCGCCGCCATCGGCCTCTGCGCGCTGCCCGTCGGTGCTGTCTCGATATTGCTTCTGGTCGACGCCAAGGGACTATTTGCCCTCCTTCTCGGCAAGTCAGCGACCATGCCGTCAGAAGCGGTTCCGGTCTTGCTGGTTCTGTTGGCAACGGCCGCGATCAAATCGGCGCCCAATTTTCTTTTGCAGCATACCGGGTATTTCCGTGCGATCGCGCGGCTGTCGATCTTCAACACGCTGCTGATGACCACCGCGATCGGCGCTGGGCTGCTCCTGCATTTCGACGTCGTCGGCCTTCTCGCGCTCTATGCGGGGGTCTTTGCGATCGTCGCGGTGCTCTACGTCATCCTCGCCTTGCGCGGCCCGATGAAAGAGGTGGCACAGCCGCGAGCCTGACCCGGCAACAAGACGATGGCCGGGGACCCGCCGCGAGATCGGCCCCGAAGCACACGATTGCATCGTTTCGGTCCAATGGGGCATGTGGGGCTTTGTTGCGCGCTGGGGGCCGGGTGACTATAGTCCCGCCTCCGTCGGAGCGTAGCGCAGCCCGGTTAGCGCACCAGTCTGGGGGACTGGGGGTCGTGGGTTCGAATCCCGCCGCTCCGACCATTCCGCTCTTCATATGATTTCGCTTTTGTTCGAGGCCGCGGCTTTTTTCCGTTCATTCCAACGATGCCGTCCGGCATCGCCTGTCGGTCGCGAAGACAATGGCCGATCTCATCACCTTCACGCCCAATCCGACCATTGACGTATCGACTACGGTCGAAACAGTGGCACCCTTCCACAAGATGCGGTGCTCGGCGCAGAACCGCGAGCCGGGAGGCGGCGGCGTCAATGTGGCACGCGTTGTGCGGCGGCTGGGCGCCGATGCCGTCGCGGTCTATCCGAGTGGCGGTTCGACTGGCGAATTGCTGCGCCGACTGCTCGAGATGGAAGGTGTTTCTGGGCCACTAATTTCGTTTGCACAGGAGACGAGGGAAAACTTCACCGTCCTCGAGCGGAGCACCGGGAAGCAATATCGCTTCGTCTTGCCCGGTCCGCGTGTCGACGCGCACGAATGTCAGCGCTGGCTCGACACTCTGGTGCAAACCGACGCGCCGCCGTGCTTCGTCGTCGCGAGCGGCAGTTTGCCGCCCGGCGCGCCCGACGATTTGTTTGCCCAGGCAGCAAAAATCGCGGCGCACTGGCACGCTCGTTTCATCGTCGACACCTCGGGTCCGCCGCTCGCCGCAGCAATCGCGCAGGGCGCATACCTGATCAAACCCAATCTGCGCGAATTTTCCGAGCTCACTGGCATGCAGTCGAACGACGAGGTGGGCTGCATTGCTGCCGCGCGACATCTCGTCGACGTGGGTCGCGTGGAAATTGTGGCTCTCACGCTCGGGCATCGAGGTGCGTATCTGATCGCGCGCGGTCAGGTCTTGCGCGCACCGGCCCTGGACATCACGCCTGTCAGCGTCGTCGGCGCAGGCGATAGCTTTCTCGGCGGCATGGTGTACGGGCTTCTCGCCGGCGAGGACCTGGCCGCGGCCTTTCGGCGCGGCATAGCGGCGGGGTCTGCAGCCTTGTTAGCCGAAGGGACGGGATTGTGCAGCCGCGAAGACGTGGAACGGCTTCTCCCCCTCGTCAAAGTTGAAAAAGCCTGAGGCGCGAAGGCGTCTGGCCTGCCCTTGTGCGGCAGGCTTGCGTCAAGTCAAATGCGTGGCCTTGATACGCAGCTAGTTTTTCGTCGCACAGGTAAGGCGTCTCGCAGGGTTTCGGTCGCTGATTTTGGCTCGTCATGGCGTTCGCAACGGTCCTCTATCTGATTTATCTCTTTACGCCGATTGTCCTGCTTTTCATCGGCTCATTCGGACACACGTGGTTCAACACGCTACTGCCATCGGGCTTCACGCTCGAATGGTATCAGCAGGTCGCCGCGGACGGTAGTTTTCGCCGCGCTTTCTGGACGAGCCTTGAGGTCTGTCTGCTCACCTGCATCATCGGCGCGCTCGCCGGCACGCCACTCGCCTATGCGATCTATCGCGCTGCCTCGCGCAAGGTGCGTGCGGCCGCGCGAATTATCTATCTCTTGCCGATTGCGGTGCCGCCGCTCGTGCTCGCGTTTGGCTTCATTCTTGTCTTCACGTCGGATGAGTTGCCGTTCCTTGGCTCGCTTTGGGTGCTGGTCGGCGGCCACATCGTGCTAACCTTGCCCTATCTTCTGCACACGCTGATCGGCGACATGCGCCATTTGCGTTTGGCTGATCAGGAGCTTGCAGCGGAATCACTCGGCGCGGGATTCTGGCGGCGCTTTCGCGACGTCGTTCTGCCGTCGCTGCGTCACAGCCTCGCCTCGGGCCTCATCACGGTTGCGGCTCTCTCCATCGGCGAATTTCAATTGTCCAATCTCGTCGCCGGTTTTCTGACCAGACCTTATCCCGTCGTGCTGCTGCAGGCGTTTTATGGCGCCACCGGTTTTGCCTGCGCAGCCACTGTCGTGCTCCTGATCCTGGCACTGACCGCCTCCGCCGCAAGCGCGCTCACGGCGCGTGGCGCTCAGGGCGTGCACGGGCTGTCCGCATGAACGCGACCGATTACACCCTCGCCCTCGAAGGCGTGACCTACACCTATCCCGGGACCGATCTCGGCGCGAAGGATGTCGATCTCGGCATCCGGCCGGGCGAATTGCTCGCGGTGATCGGGGCGAGCGGCTGCGGCAAATCGACCCTGCTGAAAATCATCGCCGGTTTCGTCCAACCGTCACGTGGCCGCGTCATGATCGGTGGACAGGATGCAGCAGGGATTCCCCCGCGGCTGCGCAACATCGGCATCGTCTTCCAGACTTACACGCTCTTCCCGCACATGCTCGCCTGGGAAAACGTCGCCTATCCGCTGAAGCTGCGTGGCGAGGACCATGCCAAACGCCGCGCCGCTGCGATCGACATCCTCGAGCGCGTCGGCCTTGCCTCCCATGTCGAAAAGCTTCCGGGCCAATTGTCTGGCGGCCAGCAGCAACGCGTGGCCCTCGCGCGCGCGCTGGTTTTCGGACCACAGGCGCTTCTTCTCGATGAGCCCCTGTCCGCGCTCGACGCTGCGTTGCGCGTCGAGATGCGTGACGAAATCCGCCGCCTGCAGCGTCTGCACAATATCGCGACCATGCACATCACGCACGACCAGGAAGAGGCGCTGTCGATGGCCGACCGTGTCGCCGTCATGCAGAACGGCCGCATCGTCCAGGTCGGCGCGCCACGGGAGATCTATGCGCATCCCGTCAATCGTGCCGTTGCCGATTTCGTCGGGCATGCAAATCTGTGGGACGGTCGTGTGACCGGCAAGACCACGATCGAAACCCCGCTCGGTCCGCTTACCACGCTGGATCATGGCCAAACCGTCGGCGAGACGGTAGCCGTGCTTGTTCGCCCGGAGGGCCTGCGCCTCGGCGCGGCACCCGATCAGCTCAATACGTTCACGGGCGCGGTTACGCGCGATCGTTTTCTCGGCAGCTTCCGTCGCTACGATTTCCGGAGCGGCAATGTGACGCTGCTCGGCGAAACGAGCGACATGGGCGAGATCAAAGCGATCCACATCCCACCCGCTTCAATCCAGATTCTACCGGCGAACGGCCCATCCGCTCCCCGGCGTGCGTAACGTCCAACACGGAGGTTTGTCATGGGAATGCTGAAAAGAACGATCGCCGTCGCCGCGATGGCGTTGGCGCCCGTTATCGCGCAGGCGCAGACGGTGACGGATTCACCGGAACTCTATCCCGGCGAGAAGGCGCTCTATGAAGCGGCCAGCAAGGAAGGTCTGGTCGTGTCGTTCGACACCGGCCCGACCTGGGCCAACTGGGCGGCGCAATTCGCCGCATTCAAGAAGCGCTATCCTGCCGTCGAGATGACTTACAACGATATCGGCTCGGCAGCGACCGTGATCGCGCTCGACAAATCGCGCAATCGCCCGCAGGCGGACACCGCCTACTACTTTGCTGCGTCAGCGATCGACGCCATGGCGAAAGACGTCGTCGCGCCGTTCAAGCCGGTCAATTTCGACAAGCTGCCGGATGTCTTCCGCGCGCCGGACGGCAAGTGGTTCACGATCCATTCGCTGACGATCGCGTTTGTCGTCAACAAGAAGCTGGTGAAAGAGGTGCCGCAATCCTGGGCCGACCTGCTCAAGCCCGAGTACAAGAACACGGTCGTGTATCTCGATCCACGTTCCACCGGCGTGGGCCAGGTGCTCACCTTCGGAGCGGCCTATGCCAATGGCGGCAGTGTCGACAACGTGCAGCCCGGCATCGATTATCTGGGCAAGCTGCATCAGGCCGGCTCGGTTCTGCGCGTCGTCGGCACGACGCCCTATGCGCAATTCGTCAAGGGCGAGATCCCGGTCTGGATTTCGTATGAGAACGACGGCCTGAAGGCGAAATACGTCGACGGCCTGGGCGATCAGGTTGCGGTCGTGATCCCGAAGGAGGCCTCGGTCGCGGCGCCCTACGGTATCAGTCTCGTAAAAAATGGCCCCAATCCCAACGCAGGCAAGCTCTGGCTGAATTTCATTATGACGGATATGGGCCAAGGCATCTTCGCGCAGGGCTTCGTGCGTCCGTCCGTGCCAGGAATCAAGCTTCCGGCGGACGTGGCCGAAAAGCTGCCGCCTGCTCCGCAGGTTCATCCGCTCGACGTGCAGAAGGCCGCCGCCAAGAAGGCGGAAATCGACGCCGGCTGGGCCAAGGCAGCGATCCAGCGCTGAGGAGCATTGGCATGCGCCGGGGATTGTCATTTCTTCTGGGCGCCCCCGGCGCAGCCATCTTTCTTTTCTTTTTCGTGCTGCCGCTAACCGCGGTGTCGCTGGATGCCTTCACGGACAGCGGCGCCGCCTTCCTGAGGGTCATGCGTAACGACCTTTTCTGGGGTGGGCTGCGCGGCACGCTCATCCTGGCAACGACGGCCTCGGTGTTTTCGCTGATCGTTGGCTTCGCCGTCGCGCTGCATCTGTCGCGCCTTGGCGAAGCAGCCCGAACGATCCTCGTATTCTTCATTGCCTTGCCGCTGACTTTCTCCGGACTCATCGTCGCTTACGGCTTCATTCTGTCGTACGGGCGCGCCGGGTTCATCACGCAGACGTTGGAGGTATTCGGAATCGACCCGGTCGCCTTTTCACGCGTGTTGTATTCGCCGCAGGGATTGGCTTTCGCATCCTCCTACTATCTGATCCCGCGCGTGGTGATGTTGCTGCTCCCAGTGTTTCTGAATTTCGATACGGCGCAATTCATGGCCGCGGAATCGCTCGGAGCGACACGCGGTCAGACCATTCGTCATGTTCTGATTCCGCAAATCCTGCCGACCGCCTTCACCGCCTTCTGCCTTGTCGCCGCCGTGGTAATCGGAGCCTATGGCACGGCGCTCGCGCTCGTTGGGACTCAAGTGAACATCCTGCCCTTGCAGCTCTACAGCATGATCTCGGAAACCGGTTCCGACTTTCCGGCCGCATCAGCGTTGTCGCTTCTGCTGATGGCGATGTGCTCCTGTGTGATCGCAGTCGGAGAAATCGTCGCCGCTCGCCATGAGAGGCTGGATGCTCAAGCTCGATGAAACATCAGGTTGCCTGTTTGATCAGACGACCGGGCGGCGTTTCGATCCGGCACGACGCGCATGGATGCCCTCTCCCGCCCCGGCGGCCGGCATCGACGTATCGCCCAGCGCCGCCGCACAATGGCTGCAACGCCGCTCCGGCTCGCCGTTGAGACAACCGGTCGCGGTGATCGGGCCCCGGGAGACCGGGCCGGAGCAATTGCGCAGCGCCGAGGCGCTCGGCACCAGCCTCGCGCGGATCGGCTTCTCAATCGTCTGCGGGGGTCGCCAGGGCGTGATGGAGGCAGTCTGCCGGGGCGCCGCGGCTGAAGGCGGCATCAGCATCGGCATCCTCCCGGAAACGGACGCCAGCCAGGCCAATGCATACGTCACGGTGCCGATCGCGAGCGGTATTGGTGAGGCGCGCAACGTTCTCGTTGCCCG
>CAZSAW010000317.1:0-6322 GCA_964604745.1 uncultured Hyphomicrobiales bacterium | reverse complement strand
GCAGGGTCGTCATCCTTAAGCTCGGCCGCGCTGCACTCTTCAAGCGCCAAGCCATAGAGGAATTTCGTCGCGATCAGCACATTGCCGCGCGATTCGACCTCGGCGGCACCGCTGCCGAATTGCTCATCCAAGAGCCGACGCAACGCCGACGCATTGAAGCTCCAGTACCAAGGCCACGCTGTCTGGTCGCTCGGCGTGAGGCCCGGCGCCGTGACAAGCAGGACTCCGCCAGGCTTCAGCGCGCGATGAAGCGTTACGAGTCCCGCGCGCAGGTCAAAAAGATATTGCAGCGCCTGAGTGAAAATGACGCAGTCGAACGTGGCTTCCGGGAGCGTATCGGCGCGCTGAAGATCGCCGACGATCGTTGCGCTTGTATTGTTTGCCTCCACGCTGAGAACATCGCTCTGCGTGACACGCCCACCTCCGAAGCGCCTCGTATAACTGTCATCCAGTAACTCGAGGACACGCCCGCGAATATCGGCTGCGTGGCGCGCCAAAAAGGCTTCGATGTAGAATCGGTCGATCGGTTTGCCCCGCTCCGAGCCGAAACTCCGGCTGATCGGCGATGTTCGCCCGAGGTCACCCAGGCTGACTGACCCCGTCGAAATAGGAAAAAAGCGACCCGTCCCGCGTTCGATCCATCGAACGGCAAAACGCGGCAGTATCGTGATTGTGGCACGGGCGCAAATGCGCAGCGCCCTTCGCATCACAATTGACGGCGACCATCGCAGCGCGGTGATCACGTCAAGCGCGAGATGTTTAACGTCATGCTGCTCACGCCAATGGGACGATGCAGCGAAGAGCATTTGCGAGACGCGGAAGTCCGTAACTCTGGCGCGACCAGCCTGTATGGCCTCGCTTGAAAGCACATCGCCCGGAATGCGCCGCGCATGGCTATCCAGCACCTGCAGCGCAGCCTTGAGCTGGGCAGCATGATTGTTGGACGCATTGGCATCGTGCTTGCGATACTCGGCGACAACCTCTCGATGGCCCGCGATCGGACATTTCTGCGCGAGACGGAGATAAAGCTCGAAGTCCTCGGCCCGCCGCAACGATTCATCGTATCCGCCGGCGGCGCGCAGCCGGTCGCACCGGAACATTACCGCAGCCGGCAGAACAATGTGATTACGGCGCAGGAGAGCAAGATGCTGGTCTCCCTCCACGGACATCACGCTGTCCGGGCTGCTCGGACGTCCATCCGCCGACATCATCCGATAGCCACCATACACGAATGCGCAGTCCGGCCGCCGCGAGAAGCAATCAATTCCCGCCTCTATTGCGCGCGGCAACAGACGATCATCGGCGTCCAGGAAAACGATGTGACTGGCATTGCAGCTTTTAAGCCCCGTATTGCGGGCCGCTGACGGCCCGCGATTGTCCTGCCGGACCAGCCGTACGTTGCGAAACTGCGCGACAACTGAAGCGGGGTCATCGGTCGAGCCATCGTCCACGACGACAATTTCGTCTGCCGGACGTGTCTGCGCCAGGACACTGCGGATCGCTTCGCCGAGATAGCGAGCTTGATTGAACGACGGAATGACGACCGCAACAGTCACCGAGTCACGAACGGACTCTTGTTCACGACCCGTTGATTGCTGGAGCTCCTGCATCGCCATGCCGAAAAGATCTATAAGCCAGCCAGCGTTCTGAGCCTTGCGGCAAATACGCCCACGGGATCGTCCGGCATGAACATCCGAACACTTTTTGCCGCGCGCTGTCCGATCCCCTCAAGCTGCGTGCGGCTGGACCACATGCGCTCAAGCGCACCACCGATGCTTTCGACAGTCGGCTCCGCCAGGAACCCGTTCACGCCATCATCGATGATTTCCGGATTGGCGCCGACGCGGGTAGCCACCACCGGCCGCCCACACAGCATCGCCTCAACGGTTGTCATCGGCACGCCTTCATATCGCGAGGGCACCACCAGAATGTGATTGTCGCGCCAAATGGCCTCGACTGCGGCATGCCCGCCAAACACCACACGATCGCTCAGCGTCAGCTTCTCGACCAGACGCTCCATGGTAACACGGTTGGGACCGTTGCCGTAGAATGTCAGCCGCCAGGTCCTGTCCCGCCAGATCGGCTTCGCCAGCGCGTCGAGCAGTAGATCCTGGCCTTTCTGAGGAATGTGAAGGCGCCCCACGCAGGCCATGCGCAGTTCCTCGCCCGGATCGGGCTTCGGCCACGCAAGTGACGTCGTCACATCGAAAATCAGAGGATTGCGAATGACTTCGGCGTTCGCGAAATCATATCCCAGTTGCCGCTCCAGCAGCGTCCGGTTCTCTTCGGAAACAAAGAAACAACGTTGCGCCGACGGAAGCAATTTGCGCCATGTCTGCGCAACTTCGTCCGATGGCCACAAGGCCGGTGCGTTGACATTCGCTATCGTTGCGAAGGGCCACTTGTTCTTCGCGCACAATTCCACCACCCCGACGGGGGGAAGAACTCCGCCATCGGATATTACGACAAGCCGGGGTGACGCACCGCCGAATGAATCGGCAATGTCCATCGACATCGTCGAGCGGCCGGACAAATATCGACGTCCATACGTTACGAGCGAAGGTTTCACCGGCCTCGGCCGCAGATCGACACCGACAGCAGCCAACGCGCTCGTGCGAGGATCAAGCTGGACGAATCCCTGTACGCTGGCAGCAACCGCTACGCCCTGTCGCGCGAGAAAAGTGGCCGTCCGCGTCCATAATTCTTCGCATCCGCCCCAAGGATTTGTGTGGGTGGATATGAACAAAATGCCGTTACGCAAATTCCGGTCTTTCGTCCGCCAGTGCCTTCGACCAAAAACGTCTGCCGACATCTTCCGACCGCGCGCTCCTGTGCTGTCCTCGTCTTTGCCGGGCGCTTGCGGGCCAGCGTTGGGGCGAAAATTCAGCGCTTCCGTCGTCATGTTTGTATCAGGACACCGCCAGAACCGCATTAGGATTCAGACGTTTATCGTTAAGGCACGCCCGCAGCGAGCCAACCGCCCTAGAGTTTCGCAAAAGATTTCAGCTGCTCAACGAACGCAGCGACGGGATCACTTGGCATGATCTGCCGGATCCGCGTAGCGGCGCGACGTCCCATGGCTTCAAGCTTGTCTCGATCGGACCACATGCGATCGAGGGCGTCGCCGAAACATTGCGCCACGGGCGCGACCGCCATGAAGCCGGTTGAACCGTCTTCGACCACTTCGGCGATGCCGCCGACATTCGTTGCGACGACGGGGCGACCACACATCATTGCCTCGACGACCGTCAACGGCATTCCTTCGTAGCGGGACGGCATGAGCAAGACATGGTTCCTTCGCCAGATCTCTTCGATCGCCACATGACCGCCGAAAAAAATCCGATCCTGCAATCCTTGCCTTGCCACCAGCCTCTCGAGCACGTCACGGTTCGGACCTTTCCCGTAGAAGGTCAGCCGCCACTCGCGCCCGCGCCACAACGGCTGGGCCAGCACATCGAGCAAGATGTCCTGCCCCTTTTCGGTGGGAAACAGGTGGCCCACGGAAGCCATGCAGATTTCACCATTGGCCTGCGAAGGCCAGGCAAGCGGTGCACTGATATCGATAGCTGGCGGATTGCGAACAATCCGTGCGTTGCCGATTTCCTGGCCGATTTGCCTTTCCGCCTGCCGGCGATTTGCCTCGGACACGAAAAGACATTGCCGTGCCAGCGGAAGCACTGTCCTGAAACGCGCGGCGAGTTCGTCGCCGATCCACCAGCCGGAAAAATTCGAGTGCGCGAGCGTCACGAACGGCCAGTTCCTGGCGATACAGATCTCGGCCAGTTCGATCGGAGGAAAGGCGTAACCATTCGAGATCAGAACCAGGCTTGGCGACATACGGCCAAACGATCCTTCGATATCGAAAACGATTGGCGTCTTGCCGGAGAGGCGGCGGCGCACCAGCGTCATCAGCGATGGTTTCACCGGGCGCGGCCGAAGGTCGATGCCGGCGCGACGCAGGTCGACAATGCGGCGATCGAGCTCGGGCCAGCCATGCACGCTCGCGGCGATAGGCACGCCCTGCTGTGCCAGAGAGACAGCCGCCCTCGTCCACAATTCTTCCGAGCCGCCCCAGGGGCTGCCGGCCATGGTCGATATAAAGAGAATGGGACCAGCCAAGGGTCGTCTCAGAGCTTGCGACGCCTTGGCGCCGCTACACAAGAATGGTTAACGCGGAGAGCGTATTCTCTTACCAAATAACACGGACTATGCCGACGGGAACCGCCATTTACCACTAATTCACGCGCCCTGCTCGCTAGTCTCTTGCATCGTCGGACGTATGCGTATCATCCAGAGTCCGCTCAGTTGGAGTGTATCGAAGCGAGCTGCATCATGAGGAAGGACCGCCGTGCATTGGTTCTCGGGCTCGGTGCGACAGCGATCGGTGCAACGGCGATCGCTGCAACCGGTTACGAGCTGTTTCTAAAGCCCAATGCACAAACCGCTGGCGGATGGATCAAGGATGAGCGCAATCCCCTGCTCGGGGGTTCCTACGGCACGTGCTTCGACGCAACGGTCCTGAAAGAACGCGACCTCTACCGCATGTGGTTTTCGTGGCGGCCGGAACGTTCGCTCGGCTATTGCGAGAGCAAGGATGGCGCTCGATGGACGCCGCCCGTGGTCGTCCTAAAACCGAATGATTCCGAAACCGATGTGAACCGTCCCGGAATCATTCGGCACGACGGCAAGCTCAAGGCATGGTTCACGTCGCAAGACGACGAAGGGTCAAGTATCAGCTATGCTGAAAGCACAGACGGGCTGAATTGGTCTCGCTCGGATCGTCCCCAACTCGTCGCCGGTCAGGTCTGGGAAAAGTCGGACGTCATGTGCCCTGACGTGATGTGGGACGAAGAGCGTTCAATCTTCAGGATGTGGTACTCGGGAGGCGAACAATACGAACCTGACGCTATCGGTTACGCCACCAGTTCCGACGGCGTGAATTGGCAAAAGCGCTCGAGCGGCCCGATCTTCATAGCCGACGGCGCCGCCTCATGGGAACAGCTCAAGGTCACCGGCGCAGCGGTTCGAAAATACGGGCCGTGGCACTACATGTTCTATATCGGCTTTCGAGATATTCACTCTGCCGCCATCGGCGTTGCCCGCTCAAAGGACGGCGTTACCGGCTGGACGCGATACAGCGCCAATCCGATCATCCGCCCCGGCTGGCGGAAGGCGTGGGATTCCAGCGCCGTCTACAAACCCGCGCCCCTGCTAGAGGGGGACCGATGGCTCCTCTGGTACAACGGACGCAAGGGCAATCTTGAGCAAATCGGACTTGCCGTCCACGACGGCGCTGAACTTTTTTAAGACCGCGTATTCGCGTCGTCCGAACTTCGACGACCAGGCGCAGCAGCACTGCGCGCTTGTCCCAACTCAAACAGCAAGCGATCCAGATTGGCGCGATAAATGTCGTCAGAGTATCGGCGAAGAAAAAGCTCTCGATTTGCTGGCCCGGCGGAGGCGTCCAGTTCCCGCTTAAAGCAGGCAGCCAAAAATGCCTTTTCGATGTTTTCGATATTGGCCTCGCCGATATCGAAAACTCCCTTTGATGCGCCTTTGAAAACGGCATGCCCCCATGTGCAACTGAGAAGCAATGGCGCGCCGACCGCCAGGGTCTCAAGCACGGTCAGATCGAAATAGCTTTGCCTGTTGGCATTGATGACATAATCGACGCTGGTCATCCAATCATGAGGCTTCGTTGAGAATCCGACATCTATCACTCCGTCGATGTCCGCCTTTTTGCCGTTACCCAACAATATCAAACGCAATTCCGGGCGCTGCGCGTGCGCTCGCCTGAACCCCTCAACGACAAGATCGTATCCCTTGATGGGAATCCTTCGTCCCACATAGAGAAAATAGAGATGTCGCGGATCGAGCGGGATCGGCGAAACATCCTGCGGCGCCTTTGAACCGGACGGCAGGTAGATGATCTTGGAACGATCCTGGATCATTCCATCGTAAATTCTAGCCGCACCTTCATTGGGGAGAACGATAAAATCCGCCCGCCCAAACGTTGCTGGTACCACACGATCCTCAACCCACCGGATGATTTCCGGCGTGCCATGTTCGTAAGCAGCCAATTCATTCCCCGGCCGCTCTGGATAATGCGGCTGCAAAATTACTGTTTGTTTGGCCCCGATCAGATCCTGGCAATAGAACATATGGAGGGGTTCGTGAAACATCACGAGCGGATATTCCCAGACGCGCTCTTGCGTAAACAGCCGCCGCGCCAGCGTGCGGGGACCGCGATAATAATCCGGGATTCCGTCTCGCAGGCCGGCTCCAATTGCGCGTCGGATTCTGCGCATTACGCGCGCGAGCA
>CAZSAW010000316.1:0-4617 GCA_964604745.1 uncultured Hyphomicrobiales bacterium | reverse complement strand
ATCGACATGGCGCGGCGCGATGCCGCTTTCGACGCAGGTCGGACAGGTCGACAAGGCCAGCGTCGGCTGGGCGATGAAGTTCTTTGGCGCTGATTTCAGCTTGGCGCGGAAGGAGGCGATGGTTGCCTTGTCGGAGGCGGGTCCGATCAGCATGCCGTACCCGCCCGAACCGTGCACCTCTTTCACCACGAGCTCCTCGAGGTGTTCGAGGACGTAGTCGAGATGTTCGCTCTCGCGGCAACGATAGGTCGGCACGTTTTTCAGGATCGGCTCTTCGCCGAGGAAGAACTTCACGATGTCCGGCATGTAACTGTAGACCGCCTTGTCGTCGGCGATGCCGGTGCCGACCGCGTTGGCGAGCGTGACGTTGCCGGCCTGATAGGCCGACATGAGGCCGGGCACGCCGAGCGCGGAATCGGGACGGAAGGCGAGGGGATCAAGGAAGTCGTCGTCGAGGCGCCGGTAGATGACGTCGACCCGCTTGGGCCCTTGCGTCGTGCGCATGTGCACGACCTCGTCCTTGATGAAGAGGTCGCGGCCCTCGACGAGTTCAATGCCGAGCTTGTCGGCGAGAAACGAGTGTTCGTAATAGGCGGAATTGTAGACGCCGGGCGTCAGCAGCACGACGGTCGGCTCGGCCGCGGCCGAATCCGGCGCGACCGATCTCAGCGTCGCCAGCAATTCATCGGGATAATGCTCGACCGGCGCGATGCGGTGGCGGGAAAACAGCTCGGGAAAGAGCCGCAGCATGATTTCCCGGTTCTCCAGCATGTAGGAGACGCCGGATGGCGTGCGGGCGTTGTCCTCCAGCACATAGAAGGTGTCAGAATCGACCCGGACGATATCGACGCCCGCAATATGCACGTAGATGTCGTGCGGCACCTTCTGGCCATTCATTTCGGGCCGGAAGACCGGATTCTGAAAGACGAGATCCTCCGGCACGACGCCGGCCTTCAGGATCTCGCGGCGGCCGTACACATCCTTGATGTAAAGGTTGAGCGCCTTCACACGCTGCTCGAGCCCACGGCGCAAAAGCTGCCATTCTGCTGAGGAAAGGATGCGCGGGATGACGTCGAAGGGGATCAGGCGCTCCTGCGCATCGGTCTCGCCATAGACCGCAAAGGTGATGCCGATGCGCCGGAACAGGATTTCGGCCTCGCGCCGCCGGTAATCGAGGACATCGGGCGGAACTTCATCCAGCCATTTCGAAAGCTCTGCATAGGCCGGCCGTATCGCGCCGCCTGTGCCGCTCATTTCATCGAAAATGGCCGACATGCCCCTTTCCCCGCGCTTGGCGCGCCTGAAATCGGTGCAAGCATTGCGCCAGCGAGGCCATTGGGAAAGCCAAATTTTCTGCCGCCGCGGCACGGCATTTGCCCAGGGAATAGGCGTTCGGAGCCCGAGCACGGTAGACATCGCCCGCGACTTGAGCATGAGCGGGGCAAGCGATAGACGACATCGAACGCGTGGGGAGGAACCGGATGAATGCTGCGAATGTCGTGACGGCGGCGGTGCTCGTGATCGGCGACGAAATCCTTTCCGGGCGGACCAAGGACAAGAACATCGGCTATATCGCCGAATATCTCACCAATATCGGCGTCGATCTGCGCGAGGTGCGCGTCGTGCCGGATGTCGAGGAGGAGATCGTCGGCGCGCTCAACGCGCTGCGGCAGAAATACACCTATGTCTTCACGACCGGGGGCATCGGACCGACGCATGACGACATCACTGCCGATTGCGTCGCCAAAGCGTTCGGTGTGCCGATCGACCACGATCCGCGCGCGGTCGCGATCCTAAAGGAGCATTTCGCCAAGATGGGCACCGAGCCCAACGAAGCACGCATGCGCATGGCGCGCATCCCGAACGGTGCCGACCTCGTCGAGAACAAGGTCTCGCGCGCGCCCGGCTTCTGGATCGGCAACGTCATCGTCATGGCCGGTGTGCCGTCGATCATGCAGGCGATGCTCGACGAGGTCGCGCCGAAGCTGAAGACCGGCGCGCGCATACTGTCGGAATCGATCCGCGCCGACACGCGCGAAGGCGACATCGGCGGCGATCTTGGCGCCATCGCGAAGGCGCACCCGGACGTGAGCATTGGCAGCTATCCGTTCTTTGACGATGCGCGCGGGCCGAATACCAATGTGGTGATCCGCGCGCGCGACGCGCAAAAGCTCGCGGCGGCGAAAGCCGACGTGGACGCCATGTTGCAGCGCGTGCGCGCGAAGCTCGCCGCGGCGAAATAGGCGGCGGAGAAGCGTCATGGGGGTGGCTCAATGAACGAGACGGTGGCGCAGGCGCAGAAGCCATTTCCGGTATCGTGGGATCAATTCCATCGCGACGCGCGCGCTCTCGCGTGGCGACTTGCGGATTCCGGGCCGTTCGAGGCGATTGTCTGCATCACGCGCGGCGGACTTGTTCCGGCAGCAATCGTTGCGCGCGAGCTCGACATTCGCCTGATCGAAACGGTGTGTATCGCGAGCTACGGCGTGCCCGGGCAGCAGGGCGAGATGCGGCTCATCAAGGATATCGCCAAAAAGATCGTCGATGTTGCGGGCGGCGAGGGCAAAGGCGTGCTGATCGTCGACGACCTGGTCGACACCGGCAAGACCGCGCGCGTCGTGCGCGGCCTTTTGCCGAAGGCGCATTTCGCCACCGTCTATGCCAAACCGATGGCGCGGCCGCTGGTCGATACGTTCATCACCGAGGTGTCGCAGGACACCTGGATCTTCTTCCCGTGGGACACCGGCCTTGCCTTTCAGCCGCCGATCCGAGAAGGCGGCGTCTGACGCCAGCGCGTTTGTGCTGCGGCGTCCGGCCGCCAATGCTAGAAGGCTAACCCGCGCGGACGTGGCGGAATGGTAGACGCAAGGGACTTAAAATCCCTTGGGCGTAAGCCCGTGTGGGTTCGAGTCCCACCGTCCGCACCAATTGCAGGCGCGCGCCGTCATGCGGCCGACAGCTCCGCCGGGCGGAAGCGCAGCACCGCCAGGGTGCCGACAATCACGAAGAACGCGAGCAGCAGGAGCTGCGCGAATACGAAGGCCGGCTCCGACGATGCGGTCGGGGCGAGCGCGTTCAGCGCGGGAATTTTCTGGAACGACTGCACCACGGCGACGAAGCAGTTGAAGTAGAGCGCGACGAGGGCGGTCACGACATAGACCCACCGCCACGCCCCCGAGAGACGGCGCGCGTAGAGCGCGAGGAGGGCGATCGCGAGCACCGCAATCGAGATGGCACCGACACCGAGCGCCGGCGTGAATCCGCTGATCGGAAAGAGAAAGCCGGTGAGGCTGGTCAGGATCGTCGTCACCAGAAAAAGCATCGTCCAACGCGGTACCCGCTGCGCGCCGAGCATCGCGCCCAGCACGACCAGACCTGAAGCAATGCCGATCAGGCTGATAATGACGTGAATCGTGGTGAACGTGGATAATGACAATCCCAAAACCATGACGTGAATCCTTTGCCGCAATGCGAGGATAATGCGGGAGCAACCCCGCAAAGTCGAGCCGTGCCGCACCGCGGCAAAACACGCGCCGCTCGACAAGCGCTGTCCTGGTCTCGCTTTTTTGCCGGCCAATAATTCTCCTTGCCGCCGCCGTTAGTCGAGAGCTGAAACCGGTGCGGCAAAGTTGAGACAATTGCGCGCGATCGGTTCAGGGTCCGAACGCCATATTCCTTAATTGTCAGTGCGCCATCAGTAGATTCAATTAATGCGTTCTTAGAAAAATTTGCGTTTTCTGAGCGGGCAACCGAGGCGGGATCACGCGATGACGTCGCCATTTCAGCCGAAGTCCGACATCAGTTCGGACGGCCGCTTGGCCTATGTGCTTGACGATGATTTGCGCGTTGGCACCGTCATGGCGAGCCTGTTGGCGCGCGGCGGATATGCGCCGCAGCATTTCACGACCCCGGCCGATTTTTTCAGCGTTCTGAGCCAGACGGCTCCCGAGCTTGTCGTCCTTGACCTCTCCCTTGGCCAATCGGACGCCGTCGAGGTCATGCACCAGCTCCGGGAGCACGGCTATCGCGGCAAGGTCCTGCTGGTGAGCGGCCGCGATGCGATC
The DNA here is from genome assembly GCA_964604745.1 of uncultured Hyphomicrobiales bacterium. GTDB lineage: Bacteria > Pseudomonadota > Alphaproteobacteria > Rhizobiales > Xanthobacteraceae > Pseudorhodoplanes. The sequence goes on along the minus strand of CAZSAW010000316.1, from coordinate 553 downwards.
ACGCTGGCGGACATCCAGAAGGTTGGTGCGGCGCACGGGTTGCAGATGCTCCCCTGGCTGCAGAAACCTTTCCGGCCGGCCGATTTGCGCAAATGTCTCGCTGCCGATGTCGATGCAATTGCAGCGGTGCCTGCCGGCATTCCCTCCGACATACGCAAGGTGGATCTCGCTGAGGCGCTGCATAACAATTGGCTCGAGCTGTGGTACCAGCCGAAGATCGCGCTGAAGACCCACACAATCTGCGGCGCGGAAGCCCTGCTGCGCGTTCGCCATCCGCAATTCGGAATTCTGCCGCCGGCGAGCGTCTTGCCACGCGTCGGCGACCCGCTCTATCGGCCGCTGACACATTTCGTCATCACGCGCGCGATGAGCGACTGGAAGTTCTTTGCCGATCAGGGCCAGCCGCTGCGGCTCGCCCTGAACGTTCCCGCATCGGTGGTGCAGGCGCCCGATTTCATCGCGATGGTGCGGGACGCTTTGCCCAAACATCCGAAATTTCCCGGCCTGATCGTCGAGATCACCGAGGATGAGATCATTTCCGATCCGCAGCAGA
>CAZSAW010000315.1:0-28910 GCA_964604745.1 uncultured Hyphomicrobiales bacterium | reverse complement strand
CGCTCACGTGCGGAACGCGCGCGTCTCATTACTAGTTGACATAAACGCAGAACGCTGCGCGCGCCTCGCATCCAAATTTAACATTCAGAATACGGCCGCGACGATCGATGGGCACTACGATCTTTTTGATGCTGCAATTGTCGCATTGCCTCACGCTCTGCACGCACCAGCTGCTATACAATTGCTTACACAAGGCAAGTCTGTGTTGGTTGAGAAACCCATGGCTCTTTCCGTGCTTGAGTGTGATGGCATGATCAACGCGGCCAAGCTAGCTGGCGCTGTACTCAGTGTTGGGCTGATGCGGCGCCATATTTGGTCGCATCGACTTGCGAAAAACTTGATCCAGGCTGGAGCTTTGGGACGGATTGAAAGCTTCGATATCCGGGAGGGCGCCATCTACAGTTGGCCCGTGGCGTCTGACTTTTTCTTTCGAAAGGAAACTGCTGGCGGCGGGGTGCTTATCGATACGGGTGCCCACACGCTCGATTGTTTGCTAAATTGGTTGGGGGATTTTTCCGAAGTCGAATATTTCGACGATGCAAATGGAGGCGTGGAGGCCGACTGTCTGCTCAATATTCGCCTGCAGAATGGCGCGCGCGGTGTTGTTGAGTTAAGTCGCACGCGGCGACTCCGCAACACTGCCATCATCCGTGGTAAGCACGGGACAATCGAAATGGCACTCGATACCAATAGCGTGAAGCTATTGGTCCCCGGTCAACCTTATGTTCTTGGAGGCACGGTTCGCAACATCGAGATTCCCGACAAAGGTCAGGACGATATCCAGCTTATGACGGCGCAGGCTGAAGATTTTGTTGGCGCAATACGGAATGGTGGCACACCTGAAGTCAATGGAGAGGCGGGACGGTCTTCAATTCGGCTGATCGAGGCTTGTTATCGTCAGCGGGAATCGCTGCGATTGCCTTGGATGCATCCAGAAAAAATGAAAAGCGGCTAGTATTAAATGAATCGCAATGATCGCGTTTTGGTCACTGGTGCCACGGGATTTATAGGCGGGCGCCTCGTGGAGTTTCTCGCCAACCAAGGCGCTTGTATACGCGTTGCAACCTCGGATTTTCGAAACTGTTCTCGTGTCTCTCGTTTTCCAGTCGAACTGGTGAAAGCCGATCTTCGCGATCCTGAATCTCTGGTTCGTGCCGCCGCCAACTGTGATGTTGTATTTCACCTCGCCTATCGATTTCTCGGGACGGCAAAGGAGCAACAGAAGACGAATATCGACGGTACGCGCGCACTCGCCGAGGCTTTTCTTGAAAATAACGGGCGCCGGTTTGTATATGTGAGCAGCGTCTCTGCATACGGCGACCCTCGCGACGGGAAGCTCGATGAAGAGACGCCGCATCGGGTGACGGCGGATACCTATTCCGATACCAAGCAGAAAATCGAACGGATTCTCCTGGACCTCCATCGTGAGCGAGGGCTGAAGGTCGCCATTCTGCAGCCGACCATAGTATACGGTCCGTATGGATCGACTTGGACAACTCCCTTGCTGGAGCAAGTGCGTTCATCCCGCATCGTATTGCCTGCGCGCGGCCTCGGTCTGTGCAACGCGGTGTATGTGGATGACGTCGTTTCCGCTTGCCTGCTGGCCGTCGAGAGCGATGCCGCGGTCGGCCAAGCATTTCTTATCTCCGGCTCCTCACCTGTAACGTGGCGCGAATTTTATAGAGCTTATGAAGAAATGCTAGGCAAGCAAGCCGTGCTTGACATTGACGATGAACAAATACGTGTTGAGAACAAACATCTTCGGAAACAGGGCAACTCGCTATATGGAAAGCTTCGTCGCGAGCTAGCGCGCCGTCCAGGTGCACGGCAATATTTGCTTAGCCTGCCGCCGCAGAGCTGGCTTGTGGCCGCCACCAAGTTATTGCCGTCGTCGGCACAAACAACCCTCAAGAGCTATTATCGGTCGCTATGGCAACAGAAAACTGCGCCTGGTGCCGAGTTGCCGCCGTTGTATTTGCCGGACGATGGATTACGCACGTTATACGCGGCGCGTACCCAAGTGCTTATCGACAAAGCTCGCAAAAAGCTCGGCTACGAGCCTGCCTTTGACATCGATCGCGGCATGGCTCTTACCAAAGAATGGGCTCAATGGGCTAACCTCCTTTCCGCTTAGAAATACTCGCAGAGTTGCGTGTTCGGGCTACTCCAGAATAGAAACGATTGCGGACGGCACGACAACGCCACCAAAATCTTTAGCATTGATCTCTGCAGCTGCAGAGCTGGAGAGGATTTCAAACCGCACCGCTTCGGGAATATAGCTTTCGAAGCCTCGACCGGTGCCAAGAGCAATCCCAAGAAAATACTGGCCGGGAAGCAATCTAATTTCGCTAAATTCTATTCTAAAGGTGTTTATTCCGGGTCGCACGGGAAGCTCAACATCGCTGCACTTGTTGGTCCATGTAACAACCTCCAGCCCTCCTACTTTTACGTCAAGCGCGATCTCAACCCGGCTTATCGAAGGCTGCACATCTATCGAAAGATCAACTGCCAAGGGCTCTCCAAATGGAATAGACCAGCTGCCTTCTGTTGCTGAAGGAGATATTGCAGAAAGAAGCGCTTTCTTCGTGAAATCGACTGGCTGCGCTTGGCTTAGCAAGTCGATTACTCTTTGCGAAGATGGTTGACCGCTGAGATAAATTGGTACGACGGTCTTAACGTCACCTGCCGCTCGAATTCGTCCCGACTCAAACAAAATTCCGCGACTACAGAGCTTTTGAACTGCTTCGATGTTGTGGCTCACGAACAGTACCGTCCGGCCCTGCCCCCGCGATACCTCGCCCATCTTTCCCAGGCACTTTTTCTGAAATTCCGCATCGCCGACCGCGAGCACCTCGTCGACGATCAGAATTTCGGGATCGAGATGGGCGGCGACCGCAAATGCCAGGCGCACGTACATTCCCGACGAATAGCGCTTGACCGGCGTATCGAGAAACTGTTCGACCTCGGCAAAGGCAACAATCTCGTCGAACCGTTTGCGTATTTCGCGCTGTGTCATGCCGAGGATGGCGCCGTTGAGAAAAATGTTTTCGCGCCCGGTCAGCTCGCGGTGAAAGCCCGTGCCGACCTCGAGAAGGCTCGCAACCCGGCCGCGCAGCACGACGCGTCCCTTGGTGGGCTCGGTGATCCGGCTCAGGATTTTCAGCAGAGTGCTCTTTCCCGCGCCGTTGCGCCCGATGATGCCCAGCACCTCGCCGCGCTTGACCTCAAAACTCACATCCCTGAGCGCCCAAAATTCCTCGATCTCGTCGCCCTGGATGATCTGCTTGCCTTGCACGAGATTCAGCGCCTTGCGGGCAAAATTCCGGGTTTCACGCACGATCGTATCGCGCAGTGTGCTGTAGGGATCGCGATGCGTCGTTGCGTGCCCGATCAGATAGGCCTTGGAAATATTTTCGACGGAGATGATGGCGTCAGACATGGGTTCTCAAAAAACAGCCCGGTTGATCACAACAGCGCGGCACATGGTCATTGGCTCCAGCATTCGAACGGCCACGGATGCTTCTTGCTGTTCGCCAGATCGGCATTGAAGGCGGTGATTTCCATGCGCCCGTTGACAAGCCGCTCCACCACCTCGACCCCTTGCATGAACGAATGATCCTGGTTGGAGACCTCGTATTTCCACATTCCGAATCGGCCCCGCGAATAGACGTTCCAGCGCTCGAATTCAGGGATCAACTCGCCCAACGCCGCATCGCGATGAAGGCCGGGGGTGGGATAGCCATACGGCGCCCGATAGGACCAGACTGAAACGATATCGTTGCGATCAGCGACAAGACGCGTATTCAGCGCGCCGACGATCACATCCTCCTTGACCGTGGCCTGATCGACCGGCTTGTGCGCCGACTCCGACACTTCGCACATCAGCGACCAGTGCGGTCCGGATGGCGTATTCGCCGGAGAATAATTGCTGAACACCGTCGCGCGATAGAACGGACAATCGCTCTCGGGAAAATACATCCAGCATTTCGTCGCCAATTCCGCCTTCGGACGGCCGCGCAAGCCGATCCCCACGATATTGACGCTCGAATGAAGCAGTCCCTTGTCGACGAGCGGCAACAGATCGTTGCGATGACTGAGCTTGACCAGTTCGCGCAGCGGCATGGTGGAGATCAGGGAGTCGTAGGTATATCTTTCCCCGGCGCTGGTATGGAGACATTTGCCGGCGAGGTCGACGTCCGCGACGTGGGTGGAAAGCCGGATATTGTCTTGCGGCAAGGCCGCGGCACATGCCTCCCAGATGGCGCCGGTGCCGCCCGTTTTGGGAAACTGAAAGCGATTGTTCGGGCCCCAGGATACATCTTCGTTGCCATAGACGAGATTCGTCAGCACGCGGGACAAGTCCGTGACTGCAACCCGTTCGCCGACCCAGGAGGCATTCATCGCTTCAGGCGGAAAGGCCCATACCTTTTCGTTGTATGGGCGCATGAAGACGTCGGCCAGCCCCTCGCCGAAGGTAGCTTCGATCCATTCGGCAAAATTGGCAGGCTTGGGCCTTGGCTGTCGCGTGATTGCGACGAGTCCCTGCAGACACTTGTTCAAATCGTCCGCGGGAAGTCTGTGCACATTGTTCTGCAGCGGATAGGCGATGAACCGGTCGCGCATCCAGACCCAGGCTTCCCGCTCATGCTGCAGCCATCCGTCGGCGCCCAGAAATTTCTTCATGAGCGTGTCGAACAGCGCGTAGTGCGAGAACTGGACGTGTCCGCCGACATCCCAGGTGAATCCGGCATCGTCTTTGAACGACGAGGCCAAACCGCCCGGCCGGGCGGACGATTCCAGCAGACACCAGTCCCGGACCCCGAGCGACGTCAGATGCGTCGCCGCACCGAGGCCGGTGGGGCCGGCACCAATGATGACGTAGGAAAAGTGCTTGGCCATCTCAGGTCGCAACGGATCGGGGGCTATGGACCATGCCGGCGGTCAAATCAGATCGGCGAAGCTTTTCTCGGTCTTGCGGAATTGCCGCAGACCCAGCCAGAAAAACAGCGCTGCCACACATGCACTGACGACGAGGCCCGGCAAATAAAGCTGGCTCTCGCCGCCGAGGATGCACCAGCGAAAACCGTCAATGACCCCAGCCATCGGATTGAGGTAATAGGCCGGCCGCCATTGCTCGGAAATCAGGCTTGAACTGAATCCGACCGGCGAAACATAGAGGCCGAGCTGAATCAGGAACGGGATGACGTAACGAAAATCGCGGTACTGCACATTGAGCGCCGTGACCCACAATGCCGGTCCGATGGTCGTAAAGAACATCGCGATCATGAAGAGCGGCAGCACCAGAATGTGCCAGCTTGGAAAAAACCGGTACCACACCATCAGGCAAAACAGGATGCAGAGGCTGATGAGAAAATCGACGAAGGCAACGACGATCGTTGCTGTCGGCATGATCAGCCGCGGAAAGTAGATTTTGCTGACGAGATTGGTGTCGGTGATGAGGCTGTTGGAGGCTTCGGCAAGACCGGTGGCGAAAAATGCCCACGGAAGCATTCCAGCGAACACCATCAAGGCATACGGCGCAGATCCATCGGACGGCAGTTTCGCGACCTTGCCGAAAATGATCGTGAACACGATCATCGTCAGCAGCGGGCGGATGATCGCCCACAACGCGCCGATGGCTGTCTGCTTGTAGCGGACCGACAGATCGCGCCAGGCCAGAATCCGGAACAGCTCGCGATATTGCCACAGGTCCAGCCAGTAATGGCGTTCGCGACGGTTGGGTTCGATAATGATGACATCGCGCATGGGCAGAAACCGAGCTGTTCGACAGCGATGGCGGCCTTCGGCTGGCCGGCATCGTTCCAGGAGAATCCCGCACCCGCAGCTACGGAGTTAGCACCTGCACAACCTGGCCGGAAGCGCATCAATCCAAAGCCCACGAGGACCACGGGTTAAGGTTATTGCCGCTGCCGCTTGCCGTCCCGGGTCCGGCCTGCCGCCTCGTCAATCCTCCTTGGCCCGCTGGCCCCTCACCCACTCCCGCTGCCGATTGACGAGAAATGCGACATAGAGCGGCGCTTTCCTGAGCGCATAGAAAGGCGCCAGCAGCAGCCACCGAAGCGGCAACACGTCGCGCCCGTAACGAAGCCATGCAAGCCCGATGGCGACGACAAAGAGGGCGCAAGTGCCCGCGGACAGAACGATCGGCAGGCACAGACCAAGAAGCGCAAAAGCGGCGGCCGCCGTCACGAGATAAATTCCGAGCGCCAATGCCAGAAGTGCGATCGGCGGCACGGTAAGGTCGAGGGTCATCGCGATCAATGAAACGCTCGGAGCCCTGAACCAGCGCGCCACAAGACGAGGCACATAGTGAAGCATCGTCTCCATGCTGCCGTGCTCCCATCGCGCACGCTGCGAGCCGCTGGGCGCGCCGCCGGGCGCAACGTTGCTGCGAACGACAGCTTCGGGGCAGAATTGCGGAAAGCTGCCGGTGAGAGCGAGGTCGAGGCCGAGCTTCAAGTCCTCCGCCAGATGGCCGCTCCGCAAATCGACCGATTGAAGCAGCGCCCAGGGAATTGCCATGCCGCTGCCGGCAAGCTGGCAAGGCAGACCCAGGCGATGCCATCCAAGCGGGCGAACAAAATCCTTCACCGTCCAGGCAAAGCACACGATCGACGCCGTCGGCCGCGGCGGCTGCGGCGGATTCATCAAATAGGCTGCCTGGACCGGCCGCCCCGCATTGATGCTGATCCGCGCCAGGCGGTCGATGCAACCGTCGTTCAGCTGGCAATCGGCGTCGATGAATATGATGACTTCCGCAGCGCCCGTTCGCCGAAGGACGTCGAGACCATGATCGAGGGCATAGCCCTTGCCCCGCCGGTCGGCGTCGGAGCGAACACTGACTTCCGCGCCGTGCTGCTTCGCGATATCGGCCGTGCGATCGCTGCAATTGTCGGCAACAACGAGCAAACGGTCGCCGCTGTCAAGCTGACGGCAAATCGAGTCCAGCGTTTCACCGATGACGGATTCTTCATCATGAGCCGGCACAAGCACGGCGACGCGCGGGCGCGGCGTGTCCAGCCTTCTCGCCGGCGTCACTCTCGGGAGCGCGGAAAAAATCTGAACCGACAGGACAAGCACCGGGACCGCCAAAAGTGCCGCTATCGCTACAACTGCAATTTGCGACGCCGCGAACATTATCCGGCTCCGGCCTAGCGGCAGCTTTGCAGCAGATAGTCGTTCAGGCGAGCGCTTTCCCGATCGACGTCAAATTCTTCGACGATCTTCCGCCGGCCCAATTCCGCCGCTCGCCGTCTGAATTCGTGGTCGCCGATCATTGTTGTGATCGCCTCAGCCATGGCTTTTGCGTCGGACGGCCGCACGAGGAGTCCCGATTTCCCGTCCGCAATCAGTTCGCTCATTCCGGCAATATTCGTCGCGACAACGGGAACGCCGACCGCCATGGCCTCCATCGCGGAGACTGGCAATCCTTCCGCAAAACTGGAAAGCACAAACAGATCCGCCGCTTGCAATTCGGAAATCACACCTGCTTCCGGCAGATAGCCCAGAAACCGGACCTTGTCCGATAGTCCGAGATGCGCGGCAAACGCTGCGAGGTCCGATCGGCTTGGACCATCCCCGGCGAGACGGAGTTCGAGGTCATGCCCCTGATCGCGCAAAATCTTCAGCGCGCCGACAAGAATCTTCAGTCCCTTTTCAGGAGCAAGCCGCGATGCGCAAAACAACCGCTTGACCTCCTTCCTCGGGCTCCGAAAGGCGTATCTGTCAATGTTCAGACCGCAATGGATGATCTTGATCCGGTCGGCGTCGTCCGATCCTGCAAACAGCATCAGCTGGCTTCTGCAAAAATAGCTGATTGCCCGAACGAATTGTGCGGCGCCCATCTTTTCCTTGATGGCAGCATACTTTCCTTCCCAAAAAATGTGCGGCCCGTGAAACGAAATGCTGTAGCCGATATCGGCGCGCCGCGCCGCGAGCATCGTCACGGTTCCGCTTTGGTCGCCGAGATGATTGTGAACGTGATCGATGGAATGCTGCACCAGAACATCCGCGACCAGTATGGCCTCGACGAAGTAGAAGAACTGATAGACCAGACCGCGAATGCCCGGCTTCGCAGTGCATAAAGCCAGATGGAATGCGGCCCAGAACCGCATAGGAGAAGTGATTGCCGACCTGCAGACGGAAAACAGAAGCGCGAGAATCGACTTCGGCAGGACAAAAACGGTGTCCTTTTCCCATTCAGCGATGGAATCGGGCGTCGTATCGCTTTCGTGCGGCCTCCAAACGGATATGACAAGAATGCTGGTCCCGAAGCTCTGCAGGCTTCGAATTTCCCGCTTGATGAATGTGTCCGTGGCTCGCGGAAATTGATGAAGCAGATAGGCTATGCGCTTCATTTGCGATCCTGCTTGCATCATTTGTAGGTCGCATTCAAACACTGTTCAAAAGTCAGCGAAGGCTGCCAGCCCAGATCCGTTTTCAGCCGGCGGGTGCTGTATCGTAGCGGCTTGAATTGAGCTTCGTATTGCCGGGGGACAAGCAGCGACGGCAACTTTGCCCGGCTGCCAAAGAATTTCCGGCCGACGAACGAAGCCAACGACGCGGCGGCGAGTCCGGCATAGTACGGGATGGGAAGCATGAAGCCGCGTCCGCCGCTGCGCTTCCTGTGCTCGCTCGCATAGCGCCACACCCGTATTCGATCGTCGTCAACGATGTTGAAGACCTTGCCGACAGCCGATGGATTCCCCAGCGCCGTGACGAGACAGGCGGCACAATTTTCCACGTGCGTGAGCGGATGCCGGGTGAATGGCCCAAACATGACGTAAACACCACCGAAACGCCGCCCCATTCCCCCGACGTCGGCATGCTCTCGGCCCCAGACAAATCCGGGGCGGGCGACAGTAAGGTCCCATTGGTGGCGGGCGGCGAATCTGAAAACCACGCGCTCCTGCCAAACCTTGGCAATGGTATAGCCGCCCCTGCCGTAAATGTCGGAGACGGTGGGCGATTGTTCGTCCATCACCGCGTGAATGCGCGCCCAGTCGTAGACGACCAGACTGCTGACATGAACGATGCGCTTCGTTTTCGTCTGCGACATCGCCGTGAGCAGGCGCTCTGTGCCAATCACCGCCGATGCGAACTGGGTGTCTTCGTCCCCCCTTACCGGCGCGGCGAGATGGATTATCGCATCCTGTCCATCGAATGCGGATTTGAGATCGCCGTGGCTTCTGAGATCGGCTCGGAAGATCTCGACCTCGCCGTTCCATGAAGGAATGTCGGCCGCCGGGCGCAGCATGGCCCGAACCTGATGACCACGATCGAGCAGGCGTTGAACGACGTGGCGGCCCAGAAACCCGCCGGCTCCGGAAACAAGCACTTTCATAAAGCGGCATCCGGACTTGTGAAACGATCGACAAGACGTGCGACTTCGTCGATCTCCTCCAGAGGCACAGGCTGTGGCGCGCCTCGCTCCAGCGCCTCATACGTGCTCCGGATCAATTCCGACAGGCCATCGTAACTGCTGATGCCTCCGAGCTTCCGCCAGAATCCGGCGAGCGTGCCGCGAAAAACGTCTCGGGATTCCCTCAGTCCGTTGATGACGGTGCCGATCGCTGCCTCCCCCGGCAGAAATCGCCTGATCGTCATGCGAGGCGGCTCGAACAGATTGCACTCGATCTGCATGTTCGTGCCCGTGACTCGCAACCAGAATCCATTGGGTCTGGCGTTTCCGCAAAACGCCAGATACGCGGTTGCCCGTTCACCCTTGATCAGGCATCGGAATTCATCGGCCGGCAAAACGGTTTCAGCCGTCAGCTTCGACCAAATCGCACGCAAGTCGGTTACCGGTCCGGTGAACAGGTAGCTGAGATAGGCCAGATGCGGCAGGAAATCGCCGATGATTCCTCCCTTCAATGCGCTCGAAAAATGTGGGGCGTTTCGATCGATATAGGGATTACCCGGCGTAAACAGATTGAGCGAAATGGCGAGTTGCACTTCGATGACGTTGCCGACCGCGCCCTGATTGATGAGTTCCAAGATGCGGCGCACTGAAGAATGGAAACGAAAATTCTGATTTTCCATCATCATCAGCGACTTTTGCTGCGCGATGCTTTTCAGCTCCAGGAATTGCCGGTAGTCCGGCGTGATGGGCTTTTCGCAAAGAACATTCGCGCCGGCGGAAAGACAGCGCCTGGCGATGTCGAAATGGGCCGCCGGCGGCGTCGTGACATGCACCAGATCCGGCTGCACCTGCTCCAGGAGCTTCTCAAAATCCGTATACCATTTCTTGATCCCGAAGCGCTCTGCGGTCGCCTCGGCGCGCGCCGGAGATAGGTCGCAAACAGCGACGATCGCCGCGTTTTTCACTTGCTGCATCGACAGCAGGTGCTCGCGCGCGATCATGCCGCAGCCAACGATTGCTCCCCTCAGGCTTGTCATCGAAGCGTCGGCGCCGCCAAGGTTTTGAACGCATGGTATTTCCGCGGGAAGCGTGCGCACGGCTCCCCCAGCGAGGCAATAACTGCATGCGAGTTTGGTGAATTTCCGGGCCTTTCACTCCGGCAATTTCCGTACGCCTTGGCGCGGCAACGTGCCCGGCAATTCATTGCGGCTTTCCATAATTCATCGGCAGGAATTGCAGCCGATCCCACGGAAACCCTTTCAGAATCTTGGACGGCCACGTCCATCTCCAAAGCGCCGGGTAAGGATTTGACTTCCCGACAGTCGTGAAGCGCTTTGGGTTCTCCGCACGCAGGGAAATGCCACCTGCCACATCCCACACGACGAAACCGTAAATCTGCGCGGCGCGCGCAATGGTCTTTGCAACCGGATGAATATCGAGAGCGTCGACGTCTACGGTCGGATCCAACCGGAATCGAAGCCCCTCGGGAATCCGGTTAGGGGCACGCGCTGGATTACTTCCGTCGGAGCGATTGGCAGGCCAGGAGAATATTTCGGACGCCTCGGCATCGACGAGCGCAATGCCGATCGCATGATTGATCGCGCCGCGCCGCAACTCGTTCGCCATGATCGTCCCGCCCAGAAACGGAAGCCCGGTCGCGGTCGTACCGTAGCCCGATCTCCAGATTCCGTCGCTTTTGGCAACCTTCTGCATCTGGCCGCCCCAGCACGCCTCCCACTTTCCGTTGCTTTTCCGGACGCGCCAAAACTCCCACATCGTATCCGTGGATGGCTGATAGACCGTCATTTCGGAGTCTGTGCCGTCGGCAGGCTCCGCATATTTCGGAATGGGCACTTCCTGCCACTGACGTTCCAGCGATTCATCGCGATAACCGTTGTTGTGGCAGTCCCATTGACTAACCTGGACGTGCGGCACATCGGCGCCAACAATATAAATGGGGCTGCTATAAGAACTCGTGTTGATCGCGACGTTGCCGTGATACTTTTTCAATTGCCGCTGAAAATCGGCAAGGTATCCATCTGAATTCTCATGCAGCGGCGCATTGGGAGGAATCCGCGTGTACCAAAAGCTGTCCGGTGCAAAGATCGGATTCCTTGGCAACGCTTCTCGTCCAGTCGAACGAGCTGATCGCGCCGAAAGGGACAATGTCTGAGAATCGGAAGCAAATCTGGCGACTGGCCAGGCTTCGGGACGCTCGGCCGCTGCAACGCCAGCAATACAAAAAAATGCCAGGGCAGTTGCGGCTGACAGGCGCATAGCACGGGACCAACGCCGCGACGCTTTCGCGGCCGTGCTACGTGAAAGCGTTTGGAAGCAAACCCGCATCAGTCAATTGGCAATGCTTGCGCGGGTCATGGCTGCCGGCGCACCCGAGCGATAGACATACTTGCCCTTGCGAAGGCCTCGCAAAATCCAGTTGCGAACGGTGCGGCGTTCGCGCGGAACAAGGCCGTATTTGAGCTGAAATGTGAGATAGCGCCGCATCATTTCCGCCGACCGTCTCGTCGCCAGCACCCATCGAAAAGCCAGCTCTCGATCAAGCTCCGCCGACGGCCCCAGCCCGCGACGCAGCGCCTCCGCCATGACTTCATACTCGGCGGAATAATCCGATCGTTGAAAATCGAAGATGTAGTCGGCGTGATTGCAGAAGGGTCCGGGCTCAAACAGCACTTGATTGTTCAGCTTGCAGAATGACGCCGCAAGAAAACGCGATATGTCCAGCGCCCGCTCGATTTGCCGGATCGGGCTCCTGATCCCGACGCTACCGCCGTGCCTGCGGTATTTCAGGACCGGCACATGCACATTGGCGCACTTGCCGAGGATCGCCAGTTGGCCGAAGAGAATGTAGTCCTCCGCCAGATGATCGACCCGTATCGAATCCGAGGCGGGAACGGCACCCAGAAAATCCTTGCCATACTCTGCCCCAAGCCGCCTCAGCACATCGAATCGTGCCGTCGTCGCCGCGTGCACCATCGGATAGTAAAAGAACGCGGCTGCCGACACTGCCTTGACCGCCGAAGGAAATTGCAAACGGCCGATCGGCTGCCCTGCCGGGTCGACGACAATCGCCTCGCCCGACACGGCTGCGAGATTCGGATCATCTTCAAATGCTCGCATCGCCAGCGCGATCCGATTGGGAAGTGAAACGTCGTCGGCATCCTGGATCATGAGATAACGGCAATCGCATTTCTTCAGCCCGATATTGCGCAGCGTCGCAAGGCTCTCGACATCGGGGTGTGAGGACACTTCTATTCGCCGGTCCTTGTCGGCCAGGGCCTGCGCAAGCTCAAGGGATCGGTCCGAAGAACCATGATCCAGAATGAAAAGCCGCCAGTCGGAAACCGTCTGCGCGCGGATGCTCTCGACCGCCTCTTGCAGGAAGCTCTCGCCGTTTCGCAGCGGGAGAATGATGTCGACGGCCGCCATCGTGCTACGCTTCCGCTTTGCTTTGTGCAGCATAGGCGAACGGGCTATTCCGTCTCGCCAGGGTGGCCCGCACCATCCGCAACAGCCCGTTCGACAAACGACCGAACCGCAGAAACGCAAGCCAATCCGCCACGCCCGGGTGAATCGCGTAGACCTCCTGGAACATCTGCAGGAAAAGCGATTGCCGTTTCGACGCGTCGTCGCGCGCATATTTATGCGAAACGATTTCAAATGCCTTTCTGATGTTCGCCTCGCGCGACGAAATGCGATCCGGCCTGAGCGTCACATCGAACCGATAGGTCGGCATGTCCAGAAGATGCGCCTGGCCGCCTCTTTGCAGCATCCGTATCAGCAGGTCGAGGTCCTGCCATGCCGGCAATTGTTCGTCGAACAAACCCGCGTCAATAAAATGCGCCTTGGGCGCGAAAACCTGATTGCCGATATAATTGTATTCGAACAGCTCAGCGGCGGAAACGAAGCTGCGCTTGTGCGTAGCCTGGTGGAACGCGCCGTTCTGCATCCAAATATCCTGCGAATAAAGGCAGGCGGGAGACGCGCCGTGACTCGTCAGCAGATTCCAATAGCTGACGAAGGAGCTGATACGCTCCGGAAGAAACTCATCATCGTCATCGAGCCCGGTGACGAAATGACCTTTGGCTTTCTGTATTGCGGCATTGCGAGCGGCTGGCGCGCCTCGCGGCTCCGGATTCGTTATGTAGGTCAGCCGCGGCTCCTGGCGCGCCAAAAGGCGCAAATGCTCGGCCGTCCCATCCGACGACGCGTCGTCGACAACGATCAGCTCAAGATCCTTGTGCGTCTGCCCGAGAACGCTGTCGACCGCCCTGCGAAGCAGGGTCACTCGGTTTCGGGTCGGGATGTATACGCTGACGAGCATGACGCGGCGCTAATTCGCCAAACCGACGTCCGGAACGATTGGTCGCACGGGCACCGGTACAGCAAACGTCTTCTTCTTTTCAACGTATCCGGCAAGGCGGCCGAGCATCGCGCCGAGGACGAACCAGAAGCACCAGTTAAGCGTCAAATACTCGAACAGATTATCGGAATAAGCGACGGCAAGATAAGCGACCAGCATCGCCGCCATCATGACAGCGCCAGGCCAGTCCCTGCGCCGAAACCGGAAAATCCAGATGAAACATCGATAAAACAGCCAAAGAAAGCAGATGAGGCCGACCATCCCGGTCTCGAAAAGAAACTGGATATAGACGTTGTGGGCATACACGCCCTCGGATTCTCCGTTGCGCAAAATGATGAAGAAGCGCGGAGAATAAAATGGAAAGGAATCCAGTCCGTAACCGAAGATCGGCTGCTGCCAGATATAATAGAAGGCGTTCTCCCACAGCAGCTGGCGCCACGCATATGCATTGAGCATCACGGCCGGGCCTCCGATGTAGTCGTTGCCCGAAGCCAGATCGAGAAGTCGTTCCTGCACGGCCGGAATCGCCAATGCGAAGATCGGCGCGATCACCACGACGACGAGAGCGCGGCGATCATAGACGATCCCGTAAAGCAGAAACGTAAACAGGCACGCCACCCACGCACTTCTCGTTTTTGTCATTATGAGCGCGACCAGCAATGGAACGAGATAAACGACCAGCGCCAGACGAACGACAGGGTGGACGTGGATCCGCCGCGAGGACAAGGCGTAAAGAATGGTTCCAACAATCGCGACGATGTAGAACGCGAAGATGTTAGGGTGAGAAAAAGTGCTGTGAATTCGGTCTTCCAAGAACCAGTCGACGCCGAACACAATCTGAATCAGCGCATAGGCCAGGGGCAGCACCGATGACAGGATCACGATCTTCAGGAAGAACATGAAGTCGCGATCGTTTCTGACAGCGACGAACGAAAGCGAAAACATGGCGGCGAATGACACATAGGTCAGGAATTTCCTGAGCCCGTCGACCGGCACAGGCGTATAGGCAATGGCAACGCACGTCACAAGGAGGAGCGGCAGCCACGCAGTCTTCAGGCCGTAGGGGACGCGGCGGAGGATCTGACCTATCATCAGCAGCGCGACGCCTATCACCACGATGTTCATGACCGCACCGAACGAGAGTGCATGTCCGGCGACGTCGAACCTGCTTGCCTCAAAAAGGCGATCACACAGCGGACGAATGAGAAGCAGCGTCGCCAGGCCGACGCGCAATCCGATCAGGAATGCCGCCACCGCGATCAGCGTCAGCGTGAGTGGGACGATTGCCGTATCCATGTGGACGCCAACCTACACCATGCGGCCTTTTCCCTGCCACTCACGGGCGACGAGGAGCAGAAAGCGGGGTACCGTCTCGGCATAGCGCCGGAAGAGGCGCCGCGGCTCCGATAGCAGCCGAAACAACCATTCCAACCCCATCCGGGTCACAAAATAAGGGGCGACGGGTTTCAGCTCGGCGACGAAATCGAAGGCGGCGCCGATCGCGACAATTGTTGCGTTTGGCAGGCGCTTTGACAGGCGGGCGGCAAGGTCCTCCTGCTTGGGCGTACTCAGACCCACCCACACGATCGTTGGCTGTGCCGCATCGATCATGTTGCAGATCGTTTCCAGATAGTCCTCGGTGATGCCGCCGAACGGCGGATTGATCGCCGCGATCTCGATGTTGCGGTCTCGCTCGCGAAGCCGCTCAGTCATGGCGTCGGTCACCGCCGCGGTCGACCCGAACAGGACATGCCGGATCGTGCTCCCGGTGTCCTGCGCCACCACGTCCCAGACAATTTCGCGGCCGGTAATCCGCGTGACCTTGAACCCCCTCCAGCGAGCGATCCAGGCGACGGGCTGGCCGTCCAGCGTGTTCATCACCGCACCGTTGAGAAGCGTCTTGAACTGAGGATGGTCCTGCGCGAACACCACGCCGTGAGCGCCGGTCACGCAGATGTAGCCGCCCCCTGCCCGCCTTGTGCGATCGACAATGAAGCGCGCCGTGTCAGCGCGCGAAAGGCATGAGAAGCGCACACCGCAGATCGTCGTTTGCGGAACCCGCGATACGCCGTCGCCGATTGCGGTCACAATTTTCCGCCTGCGACCGCGGCAAGCCTGTTGGTGCCGCGGGCGCGTCTGACTTGATCCTCAATCCAGGCGTAGGTCTTTTCCAGTCCGGCGCGCAGCGCCTGCGACGGCGCCCATCCGAGCGTCTGCCGGATCAGCTTGTTGTCCGAATTGCGTCCGCGCACGCCCAGCGGGCCTGGAATATGCCGCAGGTCAAGCCTCTTGCCGGCGATGTCGGCAACGAAGCCCACCAGATGGTTGATCGTGACCATTTCTTCCGAGCCGATATTGAACGGACCGGGATGCTGCGAGCGCGCCAGGCGCAGGGTTCCTTCGACACATTCATCGACGTAGAGGAACGACCGAGTCTGTTCGCCATCGCCCCAGATCTCGATCGTGCCGCCGTCGCTCGCTTCCGCGACCTTGCGGCAGATGGCCGCCGGCGCCTTTTCGCGGCCGCCGGTCCACGTTCCTTCCGGGCCAAAGATATTGTGATAGCGCGCGACGCGGCATTGCATGCCGTAATTGCGATTGAACGCAAGATAGAGCCGCTCGCTGAACAACTTTTCCCAGCCGTATTCGCTGTCCGGTGCTGCCGGGTAGGCCGACTCTTCCGCGCAATTGGGATTGGAAGGATCTGTCTGATTGTAGGCGGGATAGATACAGGCAGATGAAGAATAGAAGACGCGCTTCGCGTTCCGGCGACGGCACGCCTCGACCATATTCAGGTTGATGGTCGCCGAATTGTGCATCACGTCGGCATCGTGCTCGCCGGTGAAGATGTAGCCGGCGCCTCCCATGTCGGCGGCAAGCTGAAAGACCTCGTCAAATCTCCGGTCGAGAACCGATTGACAGAATCCCGGATCGCGCAGGTCGCCGATGACGAAGTCGTCCGCCGCCGTCTCCGAGAATTCCGGAAATTTGAGATCGACGCCGCGCACCCACGCGCCTTCGTTCTTCAGGCGCTTGACGAGGTGGCTGCCAATGAAACCTCCGGCGCCACACACAAGAGCGGTTTTCATGCCGGTCTTCCTTCATCCCAGTATGCGCGTCGAGAACAGTCCGCCCCCGGACCTGAAGCGATGCGAATTTACAGCCTGTGACAGGCAAAAAGATGCAATTCTCGCACCGGTTGACTTAGTATTGGACCTCCAAAGTCCCTGCAATCTCGGCCCGCGGCGCCCGAACCGTCTTCCGGAGTTAACGTTAGCGCCCGGGCTTGGCCGAGACCGTCGCGCTAGCCACGCCACGAGCGCTGTGGCGGCGTCGTCCCGGGTATGGTGATGTCGCGCCCGCGCGCGCGAATGGCGTCGGAAAACCACTGACGGTTCTGGAGCGGTACGCGCGCGAGCCGAGGTACGATCATATCGCGCTCCGGCCAGGCCGGCCCGACGAAAATGTCGGCTGCGTCTTCGATGAAATTCGTGTCGACGAGAGCGACGAATTCCTCGAGCGCCTGTTCTGCCATGTCGGCTGGCAGCTTGCTGAAAATCGAGAACGACAAACGGTTGCGCTTGAGAGCGATCCATCCTTCGTTCGGTCCCAGCCGGTACGACATGTGCAGGAATTTCAGGGCCTCCGGCAAAGACACGTTCTCGCTCAGCCGCACCCAATACAGCACCATCCACAGGAAGGGATCGGCCGGAGAGCACGACAGAGCGGAGATAATCGAATCATCCAGCCGCTTCAGTCTCTCGGCGATGGCCTGCGTTTTCGCATCCGCCGCGGACTCTGTCTGTCTGAGAGTCACAATCGCGGCCGCGCGCGACGCCGTGGGCCGGCAATAACTGCGCTTTTCGATACTCCTGAAGTGATCGAGCTGGGTGCTCAGCAAATCCGACTTGTAGGGCTCACCCGCAATGATCCGCTTGGCGCTGCGCTCTATCGACGACACGTGCCAAAAGAACGGAAGTGTCGCCAGGCCCCAGGCAATTGCCGCACCTCCGAACGCCATCAGCAGCGCGCGGGCGATCGCCTGCCAACCGAAATCAGAACCGAGGGTTCGGCCGCTCATTCCGTGTAGCCATACCGCGCATAGTGCTTGTTGTAATAGTAGCTCTCGCGATGGCTGGCGAAGCGCCCGAAGACGTTCATATCCACCTTGTTCAGAACGACGCCCAGGAGATTGTCATAGATGCCCGGCGCATGCCTCAAGGCGTGCTCGACGATATCAATCTTCGTGCGTCCCCACTCGATCACGAACACGAAAGAGTCGATCAGATGCGTGGTGGCGCGAACGTCAACCACCGGTGCAAGCGGCGAAAAATCAACGATGACGTACTGATATTTCTCGCGCAGCTGTTCGAAGATCTTTTTCACGGAAGGCGAGCTGAGAATTTCGTTGGAATGAGCAAGGCGCGTTTTCGCGACGGTGGGCAGAAAGGCGAGGTTCGTTGACGGATCCTTCCAGAGAACGTCGTCGATACTTGCCTTGCCTGAAACAACCTCGAGCAGGCCAGTCGAAGCAGTCGGCGCGAGTTCGCGCGAGGCGGAAGGATTGCGCAGGTCGCAATCGATCAGAATCGTCGACGCACCCACCTGCGCCATGAGTTGAGCAGCCGCTATCGCGACCGTCGACTTGCCCTCATTGGGAAGCGATGAGGTGAAGCCGATCACGCGATTGGTCTTGATTGCACCGCTCAGGTCCGCGGCAAGCTTGATCGAGCGGATTCCTTCGGCGAAGCGCGACAATGGCGCATCGACAATCGCGCGCGTCGCCACGTTGTTGCCGTGGACGATGGTGCGGGGCCCATGCAGGTTCGGCTTTTTGGCGGGCGCGGTGGTGAAACCGCCGGCCGGCGATTTCGCTCCATCGCCAAGAGACGATGCGAACGACGATACTTTCAACTTGGCCGACTTCACGCTGCCGCGCAAATCCGAAATCAGCGCTATGGATCGCGCACCTTCCGCGAGCTTGGAAAACACAGAATTGCCTGAAGCAGGCTGACGATCCGCGCCAGGGACGGTCGCACCGACCGATTTGTCGTGTGCCTCGCCCTTTTCCGCATCGGTCAGCAGCGGCACAAGGGCAATACAGTCGGTCTGCAACAGGTCTTCCACCTGCTCGCTTGTCCGGAAGACGCGATCCGAAAGGTCGCGCAACAGTCCGATGCCGAAGCCGACGATCAAGCCCCCCAATCCCGCGATCGCAAGGATGATGTGCACACGCGGATGGCTCTTTTCGAGCGGCCGCGCGGCGGACGAGATGAGGCGCGCTTCGGTGATCGGGAACGATTGCTGCTGCACCGATTCCATGTAGCGCTGCAGGAAGTTGTCGTAGAGCGTCTTGTAAGTCTGCGCCGTGCTTTCGAGCTCGCGCAACGAGACCTGGGCGGCATTCGTTGTCTGCGACTGCGCGACCGCGTGCGCGAGTTCCTTGCGCACCCCCTCCTCACGCTGCCGCGCGATTTCGTAGTCGCTCTTGTAGGTTTCGCCGAGACGCTTGAGCTCCTCGAAAATCGAGTTGCGGATCTCGCGCATCTGATTGCGAATGTTCACGACGGCGAGGTGATTGTATCCATACCGCTTCGACCAATCGGACTCGCGTGCCGCGAGATCAAGGTACGTTCCCCGCAGCTTCGTCACCACCTCGTTTTTCAACGCGTCGGCGACGGTCGCGTCGACGGTGGCGTCCGGCGTATCCGACTTCAGCACCGAATTGATGCGATCAAGGCGGGCGCGCGCCTCCGCGGTCGCGGCGCGCGCGATCACGAGCTGGCTGTTCAGCTCTGCAACCTGCTGCTCGCCGACGAGGCGCCGTTCGGCACCGCCCGTGCTGACGATATTATTCTTCGTCTTGAATTCCACGACCGCTCGCTCGGCGGTGGAAACCTGGTCGCGCAATTCCTTGATGCGGTCTTGCAGCCAGACGCTGGCGCGCCGCGTCGCCTGATATTTCGCCTCAAGCTGATCGACGATATAGGCGTCGGCGACCGCATTCGCGATTTGCGCCGACTTGGCGGCATCGTAGGACCGATACTCGATCTGGATGACATAGGTCAGCCCGAGCCGCTTGACGTTCAACCGGCTTTGAAGCGTGCCAACCGCACTCCGATTGAGCTCGAATTCCGACGCGGCCTCTTTCGATTCAGACGGGCTGAAAAAATCAAACAGCGCAGCAAGCAGGCCCCCGCCGGATCCGACGAATTCCGGGTCCTCGGTCAGATGCAGATTCTTGATAACGGATTGCGCGATGTTCTCCGACTTCAGGACCTCGACCTGGCTTTCGACCTGCGAGGTGTCGATCGGAATATCGCCGAGGATGGATTGCTGCTGAAAGACCTGCAGCTTGCGGGCGTCGATCATCAACTGCGCGCGCGCCGTGTACATCGGCCGCGCTGTCATGATGTAGATGAGGCCAAGCGCGAGAGCGAGCAGCGCCACAAAAATAATGACGGGAAGCTGGCGCCGGATGAAGCCAACAAGAAACTGCAACACTTCCGCGCCCGAAGCGATTTCGGTCGAGAGGTCGTAGGTGCTTTCAGTTTGCTTTTTGCTGGTCTGGAGCATCTATGGCCAAAAATCTATGGTCGCTGCTCCAACGGACCGGACGCGACGCAAACGCTGATCGGGTTTTTTCAACCCCTTGCCGCAGTCGATTTCCCTTCGGCCGCCGTCGCGCCGTCACGGACTGACGGACGTTCCCGCGCTGGTCGAAGCGTTCGTAAAGAAGTTCTGCGTCACCACGCCGGGCGACGAGAGATTCTCCAGCGGGCCCGGGCCGCCCGGACCCTGATTCAAGGAGTTCGTTTGCCCGACGCCACCGCCAACCGCGCCAAGCGGACCACCGCCAATCGCGCCCAGCTTTACGTCGCCGAAAGCGTTGGTCGCCGCGGTCTTGAAGGTCGGATCGGTGATGGCAGCGATCTGCAATTGCCATTCCGTCGCCAATGGCTGGTTCGTCAGAACCAGAATTTTCGTCGCTTGCACAAGTCCGGTCGCCAACGCGACTTTCTGCTGGTCATTTGCACTCCCCAGCAAGCCAAGCAGCGGCTTGAACGTGGTCGGATCTGCCAGCGCGAGTTCTTGTGTGGAATTCTGCAGCCCGGTGCCGCCATTGGGATTCTGCTGCAACAAGGAATTGGGATTGGACAGGAATGCGCTCACCGTCGGTGTCTGGGTCTGCGCCCCGGCGATCCCGATTCCAAACGAAGCGGCGGTGAAGGCGGCAAAAAACACAATCGCAATGACGCGATACGCTCGACCGACGGATGACATCACACATCCCTCTGCAAACAACAAAAACATGATAATTTTTATCATCTATTCAAAGGATTGCCAACGTGTCCGAAAGGCTGAAAGGGTCGGCGATCCCCGAACCTCTGTTAACGTAAATACAGCCCCGCGCGGCGAAAATGGGGCGGCTTTTCTAAGCTTTCCCTGCCAACCAGTTTATTCATCAACTGTCGCCGCTATTCGTACGAATATTGGAAAACGACTGGGCCAGACCTGCTCCAAGCAGCGAAAATACTATCACTGCATAGCCAGGAATCTGCAGCGAGAAGTCCAGCAGCGAGTGCGTGGACGCGAGCAGCGCAACAGCAAACGCCGCCGACGGCACGATGCGGTCCCTCCGGCGGGTCGCCACGCCGCGGGCCAGTATGGCCAGAGCGATCACCCAGCTCAGGACGACCAGGCTCGCCAAGGGAATTCCAAGGTCGGCGGCAAGCTCGAGGGGGGTGCTGTGCGCCCGGTCCCATATGCCCCAAACGGGAATGTTAGACGTCCGGTAGGCCGGAAAACTCCAGACGAATGTGCCAAGCCCCGTCCCGAACCAGGGATGGTCGGAAATCATCCGCCATGTCGAACGATAGACGTCGAGACGGCCTTCATCGGAAAGCCCTTGCACGTCGAAGCGGCCGCTGACCCTGCCGCCGAGCAGATAGACGATGCCTAGGGCGAAAAGCGCGCCCAGCCCAAGGGTCGTCACGAGCCCGCCCTTGCGCGGGAGATCGCGATAGAAAAATGCGGCGAAGGCGACGACCAGCGAAAGAAGCGACAGCACGATTCCAGCGCGCGAGTTCGTCATCAGCATCGCGGCGATGCAGAGGAGCATCATTGCGAACGAAAAGATCGGCCGGAACGACAGATCGAACACGATATGCCGCAGCACGCCGCGCCACTCTCGCGGATCGCTGGGCAACTGGCGGCGGATATGGTTGCAAAGAATGAGCAACCAGATCAGTGCACAGGACCCGAAATAGACCGCCGCGGTATTGCGATTCACAAAGGTCGACGTCAGCACATCCCGGTAGGCTTCCTTGTCGCGCCACAGAAGATGTGTCGGATCGATCACGTAAGCCGCGATGCCATAGATGGCATAGCCGGCACCGGTCCACGCGACGACCGCCAGCAATTGGCGCGCACGTTCCCTATCCAGGCACACGATAAAGGCGCAGATCAGCGCCAGCATGTTGGCGAGCGGAGCGCCCAGCGAAAAGTAAGGCTGGTTTCGCGCGATGGAGACGGAGGGCGCCAGCGGTACGCCCAGTGCCTCCCCTGCTTCCCGCCAGAGCGGATGGGTTGAGGCGATCCAGGGACGCGCTGCGAATTGCTCGTGCAGCACGAATGCGTAGCCGATCACTACAAGGGCTGCGAGACCGAACAGAGGAAGATGCGCGCGCCGAATCGCGCGCGGCGAAACAGCGGCGACGCCAATTCCAAGGACAACGCACCAGAAG
The DNA here is from genome assembly GCA_964604745.1 of uncultured Hyphomicrobiales bacterium. GTDB lineage: Bacteria > Pseudomonadota > Alphaproteobacteria > Rhizobiales > Xanthobacteraceae > Pseudorhodoplanes. Next base: position 6,400 of record CAZSAW010000315.1, on the reverse strand, counting down.
GCGATCGCGCTCGGATCCGTGGACCCGAAAGGCAAAGGCGCGGCTGCCACCGTGACAAAGAGAATGCAGGACGAAACCCGGTTTGGCGGGACTTGCGTCGTCGTCGTCACATTCCGCCCGGCTGCGGTAAAAATTGCACTTCACGAGCACGCGGCGGATGTCTCCATCCGCCGCCCTCATGTCGTATCCTAATGTCCGTTAGGGCGCCACGCCATGCGCGAGGGCGTTATGCAACACCCATCCGTTCGTCGCCGCGACGACCGGATCGTTCGCAGTCGCCGTCACCAGCCGGATGTAATTCATGATCTTCGCCTGTTCGACCGCCGCAGCGTTGGACGCAAAGATCACATCCTTGTTGTGCATCTGAAATTTCGTGGCCATGAAATACCCGGACGGGTCGCGGAAATTGACGTTGTAGACGACCGGGATAATCGGACCTTCGAAGTTCGATGTGTCCACGCCGAGACGCTCGGCGACTTCACGCACCTCGCCACGATACACGAAGACCGACGCCGGATCCGCCAGCGTATCGTTCAGGCCGCCAGCCTTGGCGACCGCCTCGGCGAGCGAAATGCGCCAGGCGTCGAAATTGAACTGACCCTGCTGTCCGGACGCGCCGAATACGACGACGGTCTGCGGCTCGCGATACACGTAGATCGTGTCGTTGGGCCGCGCGAAAATGTTGTTCTCGGGCTCATAGACAAGGGCACCGAATGGAACGGTCGCACGCTTGCCGTCGCGCTCGAGCATGACCCATGTGTCGAAGCCCTGCCCCTTGGGGCCGCCAGCGCGCGTGATTTCGTCGAGGATTTTTTCGCCGGCAGCACTCGCCGGGAAGCGGGCGGGCGTATTCACTTCGCCCAGCACGCTGATGAGAGAGGTTCGCTGCTCAACCAGCGACACGACGACCTGCGGATCGATCGCGCGGTTTCGCAATGCGTTGACGATCGACTGCTGGACCTCGGCCGGCGTGCGGTCGAGCGCGCGGATTGCGCCAGCGTAGGGCACAGTGATGTTGCCCATGCTGTCGACGGCCTGATTGGGCAGACTGACAAAGTTGCCAGGGCGAACGCCGGCTTCCGACGGAATGAACAGGCCGCCCGCGGCCGCTTCGAAGACCGTTACGCTGACGATGTCGCCAATGCCGAATTTGATCTCCTTCGGCGGCCGCTTGTCGGAGAAAGCCGAAGAGAGACGGGGCGTGAAGCTCGCGAGCACATCAACGACGTCGGGATTTATCTTCACCAACGCGTACGGCAGGCTGTCACCGTCGGCGACGTGCGCACGCACATCCCAGCTTTGCGGGCCGGCGACCGGCATCATCGAGTTGGTACAACCCGTCAACGCCGCAACCAGCGCACACGCTGTCCAGCCACCAATCCGGCGGAATGACCGCACTCGCATCCCCATACCCCCACCGCAGTAACCCATTGTTAACATACTCGGGAACCGCCAGACAGGCGCGGCCCACGCGATTCGCCTCTACCGCAGGACGATTCCTGCGAGCTGTTGCGTGTTTGGCACACCGGAAACGGCAGAATTAGCATGCGAAAACAAAGCATTAGCGGATTTATTTCTACAGTCTGCGGTTGTATCACGTCGAGGTTCGCGCAAATTGGGGATAAGGCGGTTGCGGGAACCCGGAATTGCACTGCGACGGCCATCGCGATTCTGGCGAGTACAGGAACCTGCCCTGCCCTTCCGCGTAGCCCGGGGGAAGCGCCAGCTGACTGTCAGCCGGTGCATTGCCAGTTGGTGGGTTCTGACTCTGCGCCCGGAGTCCCCGCCGACCTTCCGGGCGGCTGGCGCCTCGTGCGAACGCGCAATCCACAAGGAGGGCCGGACGCGATCTCGGTGATGCGGACGGCCGATACCGCAAAATCGGATATCGATCTCGCCGGACTGATGCTGCGTTGCGGAGATCGGGGGATCGAACCGCTGATCGTGCTGCTGCGGCCGCTCCCCTTGCGTGCGCGACCGACGGTCACGTTCGGCGATCAGGCCGGGAGGACGAACGTCGAGGCGAGTGTTGCGCCGCCCGGAACGGCGATCATCCTGCCGGTAAACGTCGCGGCGCTGATTGCCGGACCGTGGCGCTCGCTCGGAGATCTCCCTGTCGAAATCAAGGACGGCCCGGGCGTCATCTCGGGCGTCATCCCGATCGAAGGGATCGATCTCGCATTCAAAGCGTTGGCCGATACTTGCGCGGGGCGCTGATCCGCTCGCCCTCCTGTCGTCCCGCCGGCCGTCGGTCGGTCATTAACCGGGCATTAAGAACTTCAGGCCGAGGGTCCAAAGTGAGGGAAAGACGATGATCCTGCTCGCGACGGCCGGCGCTTTGACGGGCATCCTGTTGGGGATGCGCTTTACCGTTCTCGTGCTCGCCCCGGCTCTTGCGTTCGTTCTTGCCGTCACCGTCTCATTCGCGATCGGCAACGGCTATAGCGGCTGGTTTAGTCTCCTCGCGGCGATCTCGACGCTTGCGGCAGTGCAATTCGGCTATCTCGCCGGCGCCTTCGCACGCTCGTTTGTGTCAGGACAACATGTGTCCCGGCGTGCGCCTGCGGGCATGTCACTGACTCCGATCCGGTAACGATCCTCTTTGCGGCGGGCGGCTACCCTGCGCGCGCCCCGCCACCGCTCCTTGTGCCCATAATTCAGTCCGTGCATTCTCCCGCGCGAACCTGAGCATTTCGAGCGATCATTGTGCCTGCGGCTTTCGTCTTCCTCGCTGCGCTGATTGGTGCGACGCCGGTCATTCTCGTTTTCGACGGGCTTGTCACGCGCGGCAGCGTCGCTGCCGCTGTCGCGATTGCGACCGCGTTTGTTGCTTTTTCGATCAGGCCTGGCGAAGCCATCTTCCTGCGAAGCGCCATTCGTTCGCTGACGTTTCTCGCCGCCGTTCCATTCCTCTGGATGACTTTTCAGATCCTGCCGATCGACATCGCTGCAAATCCGATCTGGCAAAGTGCATCAGCCGCGATCGGTTCGCCGCTGCGCGGGAGCACCAGCATCGATCCGGGCGCCGGGCTTCTCGCGATCGTTGAGTATGTCGCGGCTTTTGCTATCGCCGTACTTGCCGCGAGCGTATCTGCCGATCGACAGCGCGCGGGCGTCGTGCTGACAATCCTGACGGCAATGGCCGGCGTAACTGCGCTCGTGGCGCTGCTCGTCTTTCGGGGAAGCAGCGCGGGGGACCCCACCGCCGCGAGCGCGAGCGCGGCGATTAGAAATTGCGCCGGGATTGGCGTCATTCTCGCCGCCGGCCTGATTGTCAGAAGTTTCGATCGCGCCAACGCGCAGCAACGGTCGGGCGACGCGGCGGCCGGCGCGCGATTTCTGTTCGCCTTCGTTCTCTCGCTCTGCGCGGCTACGGCCTGCCTGATCGCGCTCGTGATCAACGCCTCGGCATATGCTTTTGCCGCCGTCGGTTTTGGCCTGGTGACGCTGATCGCCCTCCTCGTAAGCCGCAGCTTGCAGCTTGGGCTGTGGGGTCACCTTGCCATCGCCGCCACGGCCCTGGTGGCGGCGCTGGCGGTGGCAGCCGCATTTCCCCCCAACCTGAACCTCGATCCGACGCTTGCGTTTACGGCACGCCCGCCTGCGCCCATGACGACGATCGCACAACGGATGCTCGCGGATTCGAGTTGGACCGGATCGGGAGCTGGCAGCTTCGCGGATCTGTTGCCGATCTATCGCGGCACCGATCCGATCGGAAATGCGGCGCCGACGACCGCCGTGCAGATCGCGATCGAACTGGGGCGACCCATGCTCTGGATCATCGTTCTGCTTGGCACTGTCCTTGCCCTTCAACTGATGCGCGGGGCGTTGCAGCGCGGACGCGATGCGATTTTTCCCGCCACCGGCGCAGCCTGTATCGTAACGCTCATCCTTCTTGCCTTCTGTGACGCGGGCCTGCTCAGCACCGCACCCATCAACATGGCTGCCGCGACCGTCGGATTGGCTATTGCACAACGCAAAAGCCGGACGATCTAATGATGGACTAGCTCGGGCGACGAAATCCCGCTCGGGATGACGTGGAGATCGTGTTGTTCGGAAGGAGTCAGCAAGCCAGACGGCCGAGATTGCCGAATGGCGTCCGCGTTTATGCCATTGGCGACGTGCACGGCCGCGCCGACCTGCTTGAGCAAGTACTTGCCCGCATCGACGCCGATCTGGCGTCCCGTCCGGCGTCCGACGCCATCCAGATTTTTCTCGGCGACTATATCGACCGCGGGCCGCAATCGCGTCAGGTGCTCGACCGGCTGATTGCGCGCGGCCGGACGCGGAAGTCTGTTTTTCTCAAAGGCAATCACGAAACCTATATCGGCGCCTTCCTCAAGAATCCGCTGATGCTCACCGACTGGCGTCGGCTCGGCGGGATGGACACGCTCCTGTCCTATGGACTGACGCCCCCGGTTGGCATGTCGCCATCGGCTTATGCCGGCCTCGCCGCGACATTCGCTGAAGCCTTGCCGGCGAACCATCGCCAATTCCTCGGCGCCTTGCGGCCGTCCTTCACTCTCGGCGATTTCTTTTTTGTTCATGCCGGCGTGCGGCCAGGCATCGCCCTGCAGCAGCAACGGGAAGACGATCTCCTCTGGATCCGTGACGACTTTCTGCTGCACGAAGGACGTTTCGAGAAAATCATCGTGCATGGCCATACGCCCGTCCAGCAGCCGGATATCCGGCACAACAGGATCAATATTGATACCGGAGCCTATGCCACGGGGCGCCTGACTTGCCTTAGACTGGAAGGCGAAACGGTGTCATTCCTCTAGCCATCGAGAGATAACTGATCATGCCGGACACGTTCGAATCGTTGACGAGGACGGAACCGCAGCCGAGCGCACCGGGATTTTCCGGGTTTCGCGTCGCGCTTGCGGCGCTGGCGCTTGTCCTTGCCTGTTCGGCCGTCTGGATTTTGGCGGCGGAGTTTGCGCGCAGTTCCGCTGACGGTTTTCCCGCAAGCAACGAGGATATCCGCGAATTGGCTGGCCAGCGGGCGAACGCCTCGCTCGCGGCCACGCTCGGTCAGGTCCGCGGCGACCTCTGGACGGAATGCGCGCTCACCTATCTCGACCTTGTGCTCGACAACAAGCGCGGTGCACAGAACGACGCGACGTCGAACGATACAGCGGAGGGACGCGATGTCGCCACCCGCGCGGTGAGATTGGCGCCACACGACGCCAGAGCGTGGCTCGTTTTCGCCAGCCTTCGATCGCAATACGACTGGGTCAATCGCAACGCGGCCGGGGCGCTGAAGATGTCGTATTACACCGGCCCGAGCGAAATCGCTCTCGTGCCGTTGCGGCTGCTTCTGGCAGTTCGATCGGACGCGCTCGCCGACACTGAATTCGCCGATCTTGTCAGCCGCGACATCCGGCTCGCCGCCGCGCATCAGCACGAGCTGAAGCCCGCCCTCGTGGCAGCGTATCGGGACGCCCTGCCGGCCGGGAAGGATTTCATCGAAAAGGCGCTCGAGCCGCTTGATCCCGCACTCCTGTCCTCGATCCGCCCCGGGAGCTGAGTGAACGTCGCGCCTTGCGTGAGCAAATGCGCGAGCGCGCAGGCGGCGTCGCTGGCGCGCCAACGGCAGGTCGCGTAGATTGAACGCCAGACAGATTTATCGGTAAGCGGAAATGCCCGTTCGCGGTCAAATCCTTTACCGCTTTGCCGCGCTAAGTGAGTCCTGGCGGCGGCCAGCCATTGTGGCGCTGGCTATCGTTCTGACGGCCTGCGGCGTATTCGCCGGCCTGATGCTGCTGGTCACGTTCGGCGAAGGCGGCGGGAAGCATCCAGGAGAGGCGGCAAAGCCCGCTGCTGCCGCGCGCAAGCTCCCGGACGATTCTTCCGACGCGCCTCCTTCGCCCAACGCGATACGAAGCGCCGCATCCGCGGCGGCGGTCATCGACAATCGGTCGATCCCGTCCAGTTCGGGTCAGAGCACGTATTTGGGAATGCCGTCGAAGGAGATTTTCGAGCAGGCGCAGGCCTATTACAAATCGTTCGTCGCCGAGGGAAACGCACTCCCGCCGCCGCGCACCGACCAGAAGATCGCCAGCAAGCCGGCCGAGACACCTCCTCTTCCACCGAAACGCAATGCCGCAGAGAAGGCACCAGGTGCGCCTCCGTCTGCCGCCGTGTCCGCGCTCGCGGCAGCGGAAGACAAAAAGAAGAACGGCTCCGCCGCACCGGCTGAGGCGCAGAAGCCGCCGGGAATGGAGGCCCGCAAGACCGCGGCAATGCAGCTTGAACTCAGTTATGCTGACGCCGGCCTTCCCATCACCGCCGCGGTGTCCGGCGAAGATGGGACGGTGCTTGACCTTCAATATGCGAATTTCAATGAGGCGCTCGTGGCGAAGATGATGACCGTTCCGTCCTTCGCGACCACCGTCCG
>CAZSAW010000314.1:0-4686 GCA_964604745.1 uncultured Hyphomicrobiales bacterium | reverse complement strand
GGCGAATGCCAGCCACCACGAGATCCATGATCTTCTCGCCTGCGGTCATGCAGAACGCATCGCGGATCTCGTAGGGCGCCGGCGCCCCCGCCGAGTAAGGCAGCGCCAGCCCGATCGCCTCGGACACTGTCGCCATGGTGTTGGCCGTAAACTGGGCGCCGCAGGCGCCCGCCGACGGGCAAGCCACATGCTCGAGCCCGTCGAGATCGGCGTCCGACATCTGGCCGACCGAGTGCTTGCCGACCGCCTCGAACACGTCCTGAACGGTGACCGGCTTGCCCTTGAAGGTGCCGGGCAAAATCGAACCGCCATAGATGAAAATCGCCGGCACGTTCAGCCGCACCATTGCCATCATCATGCCGGGCAGCGACTTGTCGCAGCCGGCAAGACCGACGATCGCGTCATAGCCATGGCCGCGCATGGTGAGTTCGACCGAGTCGGCAATCACCTCGCGCGAAGGAAGCGAAGCCTTCATCCCGGCGTGGCCCATCGCGATACCGTCGGTCACGGTGATGGTACAGAACTCGCGCGGGGTGCCGCCGCCGGCGGCGACGCCCTTTTTCACCGCCTGCGCCTGGCGCATGAGCGCGATGTTGCAGGGTGCGGCTTCGTTCCAGCAGGTGGCGACGCCAACGAACGGCTGATGGATTTGCTCCGAGGTCAGCCCCATCGCGTAATAGTAGGAACGATGCGGCGCGCGCTCCGGACCTTCGGTCACGTGGCGGCTCGGTAGCTTGGCCTTCAGATTGGTCTTGGCGTCCATGAACTCCGCGGGCCCCCCGGCCCCGACTTACGCTTCGCTCCAGTCCGAAGACCGGACTGGCTACTGACCGGCGTGTGGCTTTCGTCTCGGAGAGGGGTATGGCTAAATCGCGGCGTCGTCGCCTCTTTCGGGCGCTGTGACTTAAATGTTCTAAAGATGTTGCGACAAAGTCACATGAATTTTGCAGCGCGAAAAATACAGACCGAGCTCGGCCTTCGTGCCTAGCCAAGTAACGTGCAGTCAATCAGCTCCGCTGACTAACTCCCAACTGACTCCCATGGGTCCTCGCCTGCGCCGCGCCTTCTTCGACCGGTCGGTTCATGATGTTGCGCCCGAACTCATCGGCGCGACGCTTCTGGTCGATGGTGTCGGCGGCATCGTTGTCGAAGTCGAAGCGTATCATCATACCGACCCTGCCGCGCATTCCTATATCGGGCCGACCGAACGTAACGCCGTCATGTTCGGCCCACCGGGATTTGCTTACGTGTATCGATCCTACGGCATTCACTGGTGCCTGAACTTCGTCTGCGAGGCGCAGGGCTCCGCCAGCGCGGTGCTGATCCGCGCGCTGCAGCCGACGCAGGGAATTGCCACGATGCGACGCCGCCGCGGCGTGAGCGATGAGCGGCAGCTTTGCTCCGGTCCCGGAAAGCTCGCGCAGGCGCTCGGCATCACCCGAAAGCACAACGGACTCGCGCTCGATGCGCTGCCGTTTGAGCTTCGCGCGCGACCCGTAGCGCCCGATATCGTGGTCGGCGTGCGGATCGGCATCAGCAAGGCGGCCGAGTTGCCGTGGCGCTATGGCCTGCGCCACTCGCCTTTTCTCAGCCGGCGTTTCGAGACTTGAGGTCGTGCTTGATCGTCGGCGTGAGGAAAATCAGCGACAGCGTTCCGACGGCGATCGGCAGAAAGGCAAAACGCGCATCGGCCGTCGCATCCCAGAGCGCGCCGCCCAGCACCGTCAGCACAACGGCAAGACCATAGCCGATCGCGAACATGGCGGCGGCAAGCCGCCCGACCTCCTCGCGCGCGCACAACAGCGCGGGCAAGGCAAGGCACAGCACGAGCACGCCCGATGCGGCAAATCCAAGCCATGCGGCAAAGAACACCGCACCCCATTCACGCGTGAGCACGAGACCCAAAAGGCTGACCAGTTCAATCAGACCGAAGGCAACGAAGGGCCAGACCTTCCGCTCTGTCCGCCGCGCGAACATCAGGAGCAATATGGACACCGGTATTTGCCCGACATTCAGCGCGGTTAATGCGGTGCTGATGAATTCGGGTTTGCCGGCAAAGGCGAGATAGCCCGGAATGAAAGTGTTCACTCCGAAATAGACCGCATTGGCGCCGCTCAGCAGGAGACCAAGCCGCCACGTGAGCGAGTCGCGCCAGTCCGGCCACCAGCGCACGGTCGTCTTCGTCGTCGTCTCGTGCGTCTTCGGAGCGAACCACCATACGACCAGCGCAATCGCCACCATCGGAACAGACCAGAATATCATGCCGCTGCGCCAGCCCCCGCCGAACAACGGCAGGATCAGCGGCACGGTCAACGCGACCGGAAAAATCTCCCCGAACAGAAGGCCGTTGGTGAAGACGGCGCTGCCGAAATTGATGCGTTTCGGCAACCACTCGCGCACCAGCGGTGGCAGCGAGGGCTGCATGATCGCGACGCCCGTCCCCATGATGACGGTCGAGACATAGAGCGCCCAGACATTCGGCGAGAAACCGCGCAGCGCACCGCCGAATGCGGCAAGTAGCGTACCGACAGTGAGCGCAGCAAGCGCGCCGAAACGCGCGATCAGAAGCGAGCCCGGCACGGCCGCGACCGCGAACAGAACCACCGGCAGACTCGTCAGGATGCCGACCTGCGTGCCGGTCAGATGCAAGTCCGACTGGATGACGGCAAGGACGGGCGGAACGGCAAGGATGGTGAGCCGCAGCCCGTTACCCGCGAGCCACAGAAGCAGGATCGCGCGAAAGTCGCGAAACATGGGAATGGTCTTTCTCCTCCCGGCGGGGAGATGCAAAGGCAGGGCGGCAAGCGACGAGACGGAGTGGAACTGCGCCGACTCGGGCGTTATCCAGCCGAGCGCGAGGATGTCCTAACGGAAAACGGCGCGGCGATCTCGTCAATGTTGATGATGGGCCCGATCGGCGCAAAGGATCATGACGCGGCTTTCAGCCGCTCGATCGCTTCGGCAATCTTGGCTTTGCGGGCGAGCGCCTCTTCCCGCTTCTCCCTCTCCTCTTCGACGATTTCCTCCGGCGCATTGGCCATGAATTTCTCGTTGGCGAGCTTGGCGTCGACGCGCTTGATGTCGGCGTCGGCCTTGGCGATTTCCTTGTCGAGCCGCGCCCGTTCGGCGGCAAGATCGATGACGCCCTTGAGCGGCAACGCGGCCACCTCACCGCGGACCACAAGCTGGACGGCGCCCTGCGGTGACGCATCCGCAAATGAGATTTCGCTCACGCGGGCGAGCCGCTTGATGAATTCCGACCAGCGCTCGGCGCGGGCTTTGCTGTCCTTTGGCGCGCCGATCAGAACCAGCGGAATTTGCGCGTTGATGTTCATCTCGGCGCGAATGGATCGGATGGCGCTCACAAGGTCGACGAGCCACCCAATCTCCGCTTCGGCATTCGCATCGTCCAGCGCCGCCAGGATCGGCCACGCGCTTAACGCCAGCAGGTCTTCGCGCTTGCCGCCCGGCGCAGTCACCTCCCACAATTCCTCGGTGATGAACGGCATGAAGGGATGCAGGAGCTTGACGATCTCGTCGCGCGCCCATGCAACCATCGCCCGGGTCTCGGTCTTGGCTGCGCCGTCCGTGCCAGTGAGCACCGGCTTCGCGAGTTCGAGATACCAGTCGCAATAGATATTCCAGACGAAGCGATAGGCCGCGCCCGCGGCGTCGTTGAATTTGTAGGCATCGATCGCCGCAGTCACCTCGGCCACCGCCTTGGCGGTTTCGTGTGCGATCCAGCGATTGAGCGTTTCCTGCGCTGATTTCGGATCGAAGGTCGGAACGGTGACGCAACCGTTCATTTCGGCGAAGCGCGCCGCATTCCAGAGCTTGGTCGCGAAATTGCGATAACCTTCGACCCGGCTCGTCGCGAGCTTGATGTCGCGCCCCTGCGCTGCCATGGCGGCAAGCGTGAAGCGCAACGCGTCCGCGCCGTATTCGTCGATCAGTGCCAGCGGATCGATGACGTTGCCCTTCGACTTCGACATCTTCGCGCCGCGCTCGTCGCGTACGAGCGCATGGATGTAGACGGTGTGGAACGGCTCCTTGCGCATGAACTGGAGCCCCATCATCATCATACGCGCGACCCAAAAGAAGATGATGTCGAAGCCGGTGACGAGAACGTCGGTCGGATAATAGCGTTTCAATTCCGGCGTCTGGTCCGGCCAGCCGAGTGTCGAAAACGGCCAGAGCGCCGACGAGAACCAGGTGTCGAGCACGTCCTCATCGCGCTGCAGGAAGTCGTAGCGCTTGCGCGGGTCCGTCGCGATCTCATCGCCCTGCTGCAGCGTGATGGTTTCGTTCGCGGTGTAGAAAGCGAGCGCCTCGGCGATCGCGTCCTCTTCCTTCTCGGCGACAAAGACCTTGCCGTCGGGCCCGTACCACGCGGGAATCTGATGGCCCCACCAGAGCTGGCGCGAGATGCACCACGGCTGGATGTTCTCCATCCAATCGTAATAGGTTTTCTCCCAGTTCTTCGGCACGAATTGCGTGCGCCCTTCACGCACCGCCGCGATCGCCGGCTCGGCCAGCGTCTTCGCATCGACATACCATTGGTCAGTGAGAAACGGTTCGATTACAGAGCCGGAACGGTCGCCGTGCGGCACCATGTGTGTGTGCGGCTCAATCTTGTCGATAAGCCCCTTCGCCTCCATGCGTTCGACCACGATCTTGCGCGCGGCA
>CAZSAW010000313.1:0-7569 GCA_964604745.1 uncultured Hyphomicrobiales bacterium | reverse complement strand
GAAATCCTGGCCTACACCGCCGGCAAGATGCGCAAGTTTCGCATCCGCACCGGCGTCGGCGACCGCGTCATCGTCGAAATGTCGCCCTACGATCTGAGCCGCGGGCGTATCAGCTTCCGTCACAAGGGCGTGCAGCTCGGCGCGCCGCCGACCCGCCGCCAGACCTTCGTGCGGCGGCGCTGATCTGGTCCTGCAGTCTTCGATTCGATTTTACTGTTCGGCTCACGACCTGGTCGTGAGACGAATTGCATAGGAACGGATCGCGTCGTTCAGCCGCGATTTCAGCGGAACACCGTGACCACCGTCTCGATCGGAAGAAACAGTATCTGGCTGTCTTGCGGATATTCGATGAACTCGGCACACGCCATGTAGAAGCGCTTCGCCGCGTCGCCCTTGGCGTGGACGAGCACGGCCCCGATACCGATGTTTTGCGAAGCAACCGCGATACGGCGCAGGGCATCAGCCAATATGTCAGCGCCAAGCCCTTGGCCTGCGTGACTTTTGCTGACCGCGAGCCGGCCAATCACTGACACCGGAATCGTATCCGGTGCATTGCGCCGGACTTTTCCGGGCGCGGCAGCGCGCGCCACTGCCCCGGCCGAGATACAGAAATAGGCAATTACACGATTGTCTTCGCACACGACATACGTGCGAGAGAAGCGACTTTCATTTTTGATCGCGCGATGACGAAGCCAGTCATTGAGCGATGGCTCGCCGCAATCGAACGCGGAAAGGTCATGTTCGGCATTCAGGGGAACGGGAGCCGACGGTCGGGGCCCGCGACGTTTCCGCGCGTCTCTTATTTCTGCCATGCCGGAATTCGGCGCAGCAGCGACCGCAGCTTCGGTCCCGGCGTCGGCGGATTGTCCAGTGCGGCGACGAAGGCGTCATACCGGCCGGCGTCGAGCACGAAGAGCCGCTGATCCAGCAACACATCTATCGCCTGCTGCCGGGCGCTCTCGATCATGAACTCGGTGCGCGTCTTGCCGAGGATAGCCGCTGCGTCATCAATGAGCTGGCGGATATGCGCTTCGATCCGCAGGTTGATGCTGCCCTTCGGATCGGCCGAAGAGCGCTCTGCAACCGCGGCGGTCGTGGTCTTGTGGCTTTGCGACGAAGGAGAACGGTCTTTTGGCATACGCTGAATATGATCGACCCGTATATACAATGTCAATACACCCTTGGCCTCGCCGACGGCGGATCAGCTCAGACGGACCGGCAGCGACAGGAATCCGCGAAAGCGCGCGCGCGGAGAGCGAACCGGCGGACCGTCCGGTTCATAGCGCGGAAATCTCGCAAGAAACCGTTCGACCGCGATGCGGCCTTCCAGCCGCGCCAGGTTCATGCCGGCGCAGACATGGATGCCGCTGGCGAAGGCCAGATGCCGGTTCGGCACGCGCGTGACATCGAAGCGGTCCGGGTCGGGAAATTGCTCCGGATCGCGATTGGCGGCGCCGATGCACAGCGTGATGAGCGTGCCTTGCGGCATGGCGACGCCGCCGACAATCGTATCCGAAACGACGCGGCGGTTGCCGAGCTGATTTGAGCTCTGGAAACGCAACACCTCCTCGATCGCCGATTTGACCAGTGACGGATCGGCAATGAGCCGGTCGCGCTCGCCCGGCCATTGCGTCAGCGTATGCAGCGCGTTGCCAATGAGGTTCGTCGTCGTTTCGTGCCCGGCATTCAGAATGAAGATGCAGTTCTGAAGCAATTCGGCTTCGGACAACTTGCGCCCCTCGTGCTCGCCGACGATAAGCCGTGTCAGCACATCCTTGTCGGGGTCGCCCGGATTGCGCCGCCGGTCGGCGACTAATCCTCCGAGATAGGCGAGGAAATCGCGCACTGCATCGTTGCCGCGCTGCATCTGTTCCGGCGTCAGCACCGGTTCGAGCGCGCCGAGAATTGCGAGCGACCAGCCGCGCAGCGGCCCACGATCGGCACGCGGCACACCGAGCAGGTTGCCGATGATCTCCACCGGGATGGCAGAGGCAAAATCCTCGATCAGATCTGCGCGGCCCTTCTCGGCCATCCGCGCGATCAAGGCGTCGACGAGCGTGACGAGCCCCGCCTCCATCTCGGCGATGGCGCGGGGCGAGAGCGCGCCCTGGATCGCGCGGCGCACCTGCGTGTGCAGCGGCGGATCGTTGAAGACAAGGCTCGTGGTATGATGCGCGTAGAGAAGCGTATCGCCGTATTTCGGCTTGAACTCGACCTTCTTGTCCGAGGAAAACGTCGCGGCGTCGCGATAGATGGCTTCGCAGTCACGATAGCGCGTGAGGAAATAGGCGCCGTCCGGCATGCGATGAACCGGATCGTGTTCGCGCAGCGCTTGATAAAAGGGAAACGGATCGTCGATAAAGCCGCCAGGCAGTTTCCTGACGTCGAAATCGCGCGCAATCTGGCGCGCCATCCCTTCATCGAAGCGCGGCCGCAGGCCGGCGCCCCGGTCGATTGCCCCGGCGTCGCTCATCGCTTGCGCGTCCTCCCGAAGACCAACGCAAAGGCCAGCGCCCCTGCCTTGTCAAGGCAAGGAGCCCCTCCCGTTGCGGAGGCCCGGATATTCCGCCATTGTCCTGCACAATTGTGCGAGCCCGCTGTTGCATGCGGAATCCGGATTGGCGGATGAGGATACGCTCCGAACTTTCAGCCGACGATGCAATTGCCGAGGCCGAACAGCGGACCCGGCCGGCGAACGCGCCGGCGCTGAAGCTCGAAGACTTCCTGCCCTATCAGCTCAATGTGGTCGCGAGCCTCGTTTCGCAGGCGCTGTCGCGCATCTATGCCGACCGGTTCGGCATCGGCGTGCCGGAATGGCGCGTGCTCGTCACGCTCGGGCAATTCGGCCAGATGACCGGCAAAGGCATCGGCGAACACACGCACATGCACAAGACCAAGGTCTCGCGCGCCGTGGCGCAATTGCAGAAACGGCGTCTCGTGACGCGGCGCGCCAACCGCGCAGACATGCGCGAGGGCATTCTCTCGCTCACCGCCGACGGCCGCGCCGTCTATGACGAACTCGTGCCCGACGCGCTGGATTTCGCGAAAAGAATGCTCGATGCGATCGATCCGGCCGACCGTCCCGCTTTCCGCCGCGCGCTCGCAAGCCTCACGCGGCGCGGCGCCGATCTCGCCGCCGAAGCACATCGCGGCGAGGACGCGTAAACGCGGTCGCATGGTGCGCGGGTGAAACTTTATACCTACTTCCGTTCGTCGGCCGCCTATCGCGTGCGGATCGCGCTCAATCTCAAGGACGTATCCTACGATTCCGTGCCGATCCACCTGGTGAAGGATGGCGGCCAGCAGAACCGGCCGGACTATCGCGCCATCAATCCGCAAATGCGCGTGCCCGCGCTGGCGCTGTCGGGCGGGGACGTGCTGATCCAGTCGCCCGCCATCATTGAATATCTCGACGAGGTGTTTCCCGATCCGCCGCTGCTGCCGGTCGATCCCCTCGAACGGGCGAAGGCGCGCGCGATTGCGCAGATCGTCGCCTGCGACATCCATCCGCTCAACAACACAAGCACGATGAATTACCTGCGCGGGCCGATGAAACAGGATCAGGCGGCGATCGACGCGTGGTACGCGCATTGGGTGACGACGGGCTTCGCGGCGATCGAGGCCATGATCGCGCCGGCGCCCTTCGTTTCCGGGGCGCATGCCGGCCTGGCCGAAATCTTTCTCGTCCCGCAGGTCTTCAACGCGCGGCGGTTCAAGGTCCCGCTTGACCAATTCCCGAAAATACGTGCCATTGACGCCGCCTGCGGCGCCCTCGCCGCTTTCCAGAAAGCCCGCCCCGACAACCAACCCGATGCCGAATAGCGGGTCGTCGCCACCTTCGCATCGCAAGCCGGACCGCACGTGACTTCCGCCCAGATCGGCCGCGTCGTTCTCTGGATGACCGGCGCCCTGCTCTCGTTCTCCGGACTTGCGGTGTCGATCCGCTCGCTCGCAGGCGCGCTCACCGTGTTCGAGATCCTGACGCTGCGCAGCGCCGGCAGCCTCGTGCTTCTGCTGCTGTTGTGCCTCGTCTATCCGCAGGTGCGCGCTGGCTTCGCGCCACGCCGGCTCGGATTGAATCTCGTGCGCAACATCGTGCACTTCGCCGCGCAATACGGCTGGGCGCTCGGCATCACGCTGTTGCCGCTCGCCACCGTGTTCGCGCTCGAATTCACGATGCCGGCCTGGCTCGTTCTGCTCGCGGCGCTCGTGCTCGGCGAAAAGCTGACGCCGACGCGGCTCGCCGTCGTCGTCCTCGGCTTCGTCGGCGTGCTCGTAATCCTGCGGCCGGGACTGGAATCGTTCCAGCCCGCGGGCTTCATCGTGCTCGCGGCCGCGCTGGGATTCGCGGTCTTCAACATTCTCACCAAGCGATTGTCGGCGACGGCGAGCCCGTTCTCGATCGTGTTCTGGATGAACGCGATGCAATTGCCGATGGGATTGGCGGGAAGCGATCCGTATTTTCTGTCGAAGCTTGGTGTGGCGCAGATCCCGGCGATGATTGGAATCGCCGTCGCCGGGCTCTCGGCGCATTACTGCCTGGCGAACGCGTTCCGCGCCGGCGATGCGAGTCTCGTCGTGCCGCTCGATTTCCTGCGGCTGCCGCTGATCGCGATCGTCGGCTGGCTGTTTTTCGGCGAGACGCTCGATGTTTATGTCTTCATCGGCGCGGCCATCATCATTTGTGGCATTTTGTTGAACTTGCGCGCCGAGATGACGAAAAGCTGATGTTGCGGAGAAGCCGCACAATACCGCGAAGGCTCCGCATGCCGCAGCGGCTTTCGTCGCCCGCGCACAGTCGCATTGACGCGCGCGTGCATTTGCCGTTTGGTCGGGCTCTTCGGCGCGGGGTGTCGGGGCGGCGAAGGAGACGACCTTTGGCGACAGGGATTCTGTCCTCTCTCATGCGAGGCCTTGGCGCGGCGGCTGTGGCCGTCGCCATTCCATCCGCTTGCGCGCTGGCGCAAGGATTTCCCGGCGCGCCCGCTCCTGCGAGCCCGCCCGGCGCCAATCCGATCTGCCAGCGGCTCGAGGCGCAGCTTGTCGCGATCGACCGCGGCGATCCGGCGCGCGCCGACCAGACGCGGCGGTACGAGGAAGCCGCCGCCCGCCAGCAGGCCGAACTCGACCGCACCATTGCCCAGGCGCGCCGCGCCGGCTGCGAAGGCTCCGGCTTCTTCCTGTTCGGCGGTCAGCCCGCGCAATGCGGCCCGCTCAACAACCAGATCCAGCAGATGCGCGACAATCTCGACCGCATCACCTCCGATCTGCAGCGGCTGCAGGGCGCGAGCGCCAATTACGAGCGCGACGGCCAGCGTCGCGCCATCCTCGCCGCGCTCGGCCGCAACGATTGCGGACCCCAATACCGTGCGGCGGCGACGCAGCCGGCCCAGCGCGGCTTCTTCGACACGTTGTTCGGCAACAATTCCGGCGGCAACAACAATTCCCTGTTCTCGCCCGGTGGCTCGCAATCGGGAACCTACCGCACGGTCTGCGTGCGCAGTTGCGACGGCTATTTCTTTCCGATCTCGTTCGCAACGACCCCGGATCATTTCCGCGACGACGAGCGCCAGTGCCAGCGCATGTGTCCGGCGGCGGAGGTGACGCTCTATTCCTACCGCAATCCGGGCGAGGAAATTTCGCAGGCGACGTCGGTGAGCGGCGGCCGGCTTTATACCGAATTGCCGAACGCGTTTAAGTACCGGCAGGAAGTCAATTCCGCCTGCAGCTGCCGGCGTCCGGGCGAAAGCTGGGCCGACGCACTGAAGAATCTTGACGACCGCTCGACCCTCGAGCGCAGCGATATCGTCGTGACCGAGGAACGCGCCAAGGCGCTGTCCATGCCGCGCGACGCGCAGGGCCGGCCGCTGAAGCCAAGCGCGGATGCGCGTTCGGCAGCGGCTGCGCCGCAAGCCGCGCCCGCGGTGCAAACGCCGGCGGAGGACAGCACCGACCAGCAGGACGCGCCGAAGAAACCGGTGCGCTCGGTCGGTCCGCAGCTCTTCCCGGTGCGCTAGCGCCAGCCGCTAGAAATCGACGGCTTCCGTCTTCACCGCCTGCCCCGTCGTCGGCGATACGTCGGGCTCCCGCACCGGCGTGCCGGGATCGCGGAAATGGTTGGTGATCGGATAGCGCCGATCGCGGCCGAAATTGCGCAGCGTCACCTTCACGCCGGGCGCCGCCTGCCGGCGCTTGTATTCGGCGATGTTGAGCATGCGATCGACGCGCGCGACTGTCTGCGCATCGAAACCGGCGGCAACGATTGCCGCGATCGGCTCCTCGCGCTCGACCAGCCGCTGCAGGATCTCGTCGAGGATTTCGTACGGCGGCAGCGAATCCTGGTCCGTCTGGTTTTCGCGCAATTCCGCCGAGGGCGGCTTGGTGATGATGTGCTGCGCGATCAGGTGCCCCGAAGGACCCAGCACCCAGTCCGGCTTCCAGACATTGCGCAGCGCCGACAGCCGGAAGACCTGCATCTTGTAGAGGTCCTTGATCGGATTGAAGCCGCCATTCATGTCGCCATAGAGCGTGGCATAGCCGGTCGACATTTCCGACTTGTTGCCGGTCGTCACCACCATCAGGCCGAACTTGTTGGAGATCGCCATGAGGATCGTGCCGCGCGTCCGCGATTGCAGGTTTTCCTCGGTGATGTCGCGCGGCAGATCGGCGAAGAGCGGCTTCAGCGCCGTCTCGAAGCCCGCGACCGCAGGCTCGATCGGAATCGTGTCGTATTGCACGCCGAGCGCCGTGGCGACCGCGGCCGCATCGGCAAGCGAATCCTTCGACGTGAAGCGATACGGCATCATCACGCAGCGCACGCGCTCCTTGCCGAGCGCGTCGACCGCCATGACGGCGCACAGCGCGGAGTCGATGCCGCCGGACAGGCCGAGCACCACGCCCTTGAAGCTGTTCTTGTTGACGTAGTCGCGCAGACCGAGAACGCAGGCGCAATAATCGGCCTTGTCGTCTTCCTCGACCGGGTGGATGGCGCCGCCTGTGCAATGCCAGGCGCCGGACGCCCGATCCCATTGCGTCGTCACGATCGCTTCGCGAAAGGCCGGCAATTGCAGCGCGAGCGACGCGTCTGAATTCAGAATGAAAGATGCGCCATCGAAGACGAGTTCATCCTGCCCGCCGACCTGATTGAGGTAGATGAGCGGCAGGCCCGATTCCTTCACGCGCGGCACGGTTACGCCGAGGCGCTCGTCCATCACGCCGCGCCGGTACGGCGAGGCATTCGGCACGACGAGGATCTCGCCGCCCGTTTCGGCGATGCATTCGACCGGCTCCGGCCCCCAGACGTCCTCGCAGATCGGTACGCCGACGCGCACGCCGCGGAAATTCACCGGGCCCGGCATCGGACCCGAGGCGAATACGCGCTTCTCGTCAAACACACCGTAATTCGGCAGATCGACCTTGTAACGGATCGCCGCGATCCGGCCGCCGTCGAGCAGCGCGATGGCATTGTAGAGTTTCCCCGCCTCGACCCAGGGCGCGCCGACGATGATCGCCGGCCCCCCGTCGGCCGTATCGCGCGCCAGCGCCTCGACCTCGCGCCGGCACGCAGCC
>CAZSAW010000312.1:0-2695 GCA_964604745.1 uncultured Hyphomicrobiales bacterium | reverse complement strand
CGGGCGGACGGCGCCTGGGTTCGGGTTTCGCCGCGCTATTGCGGCCCAGTGGAGTATCAGCCGCCGTCAGTCGTGGACGACGCAATCGCGTCCTGCCAACGGCGTTTCCGCTCGTATGATCCCATCAGCCGGACCTATCTCGGCCGAGACGGCGTGCGGCGTCCCTGTCCATAACGGACTTTTCCGCCAGTCGCGCCGCGACTGAAATCGCATGGACGCAAGTGGTCGTTCGCAAGCGAGCCGCCGCGCGAACGACCCCGGCTTCGCCGCGGTGCGCATGCTGCAACAAAACATCTGGCTCGCCGGCCTGGACATCGGCAATGCCGGCTTCCCACACACGAACCGGGTGATGCACAGCACATCACGGAGGCGGCGTGCCACGCCTTGAATACAGGCCGTACCCGGGGGTTATTATTCCTGCCTAAGGCAAAAATGGCTGAACAAGACTCTAGGGGAGGACTGCCATGGCACAAAACCAAACGAGGCTGCTGTTTCCCGGACTCGCCGGCTTCTATGAAAGCATGTTTCCCGTCGCGGCGACGCTCGTGCGTGTTGTCGTCGGCGTCATGTTTCTGATGCACGTCTCGGGAAAATTCAACGCAGGGGCGGCCACCGTCGCCGCCAATGTCTTTGCGAAAAACGGCATCGAACCTGCGTTGATGTGGGTCTACGTCGTCATGTTTCTGGAAGTGGTCGGCGGCGCTTGCCTGATCGTGGGTCTGTTCACGCGCTTCTTCGCGGCGGCACTTGCGATCGAAATGCTGATCGCGTTGCTCTTCGTGCACCTCGCAAGGGGATACGCAGCGGGAGGCGGCGGCTATGAATACGTGCTGCTGATAGGGGCGGTTTGTTTCACGCTCGCGATCCGTGGCGGCGGCCCTTATTCGCTCGATCGCCTCATTGGCAAGGAGCTCTAAGAGATCCTGAACCGCTGCGGCCCCGGCGATTGCGGAAGCAACGCCGGGGCCGAGGCAACAGCAAGGAACCGGGGATGAGCACGCGCCCTGGCGTTGCCGTTCGTTCTGATGCCGGGATATCCCGCGACGTTGTCGAGCTTTGATGGAGATCAATTCGCCAAAGGATCAAAACGGTTAGTAGCCTTCTGCTTGGGGGGTCGTCGCACGGCGTGCCAAGCAAATGGACGATGTTGTTTCTGCTCCTTCGCCTCAACTGTCGGTCACGACGTCACCGAACGCGGACGACCGCAGCCAATCCAAGCGCAACCGCCGAAGACTGTACGGCTTGATTGGAGTCGCGTCGGCTCTGCTGTTCGCCGCCGTATGGGCGTTTGGATGGCGGCTTGCAGGCCGTCCGTCGGTTCAGTTCACCACCGCACCGATCGCGCGCGGAGCGATCATGCGGACGGTGACATCGACGGGAACGGTCAACCCGGAATTGACCATTATCGTCGGCACCTACGTTTCCGGCGTCATCCAGCAGCTTTTTTGCGACTACAACACGGAAGTAAAAACAAATCAGGTGTGCGCCAAGATCGACCCGCGCCCCTATCAGACGGTGGTCGATCAGGCCAAGGCCAGCCTGGCCATCGCCAAAGCCCAGCTCGAGAAGGACAACGCCTACCTCGTCTATACGAAAGTCGCCCTCGATCGGGCCACCGCGCTCGTCAAGTCGAACGCCGTTTCAAAGGATGCATACGATATTGCGCAAAGCGCCCACGATCAGGCGCTGGCGCAGGTCGACTTTGACCAGGCCACGATTCAGCAGCGCCAGGCGGCGCTCGACGCCGCGCAGGTCAATCTCGACTACACTGACATCGTCTCCCCGGTCGACGGAACGGTCGTCTCGCGCAACGTCACCATGGGTCAGACGGTTGCGGCGAGCTTCCAGACTCCGACGTTGTTCCTGATCGCCAGCGACCTCACAAAGATGCAGGTCGATACCAACGTCAGCGAAGGCGACATCGGAGGCATCAAGACCGGCGACAAGACCACATTCTCGGTCGACGCCTTTCCCAATCGGACCTTTCAAGGAACGGTCACCCAGATCCGCCAATCGCCACAGACGATTCAGAACGTCGTGACCTACGACGTCGTGGTCAGTGTCGCCAATCCCGATCTCGCCTTGAAACCGGGCATGACGGCGGCAACCCGCGTCGTGGTCGACAATCGCACCGACGTGCTACGCGTGCCCAATCAGGCTCTGCGCTACATGCCGGCCGGCGCGACGCGCGATACGACGGCACCGCGAGTCTGGGTCCTGCGCGACGGGCGCCCGGCTCCCGTCTCGGTCAGCATCGGCCTCGACGACGACAATTTCACTGAGATCACCAGCGGCGCTCTCAAGCCCGGAGATCAGGTGATCACCGCGGAGCGGACGGCGCAGCCCAAACAGAACGCATTCCGGCTGCGATTATAGCCCGAGAACGCTCGCGGAAGACATGACGCAGCCCATCATCCAGCTTGAGAACATCGTTCGCACGTATCGCGTTGGCGATATGGCAGTGCATGCGTTGCGGGGCGTCAGCCTGACCGTCGAGCAAGGCGAGTTTGTCGCGATCATGGGTTCGTCCGGGTCGGGAAAATCGACGCTGATGTCGATCATCGGCTGCCTCGATCGCCCCAACGCCGGGCGCTATCGTTTTGAAGGGATTGATGTGGCGGAGCTCAGCGAGCCCGAACTTGCTCGTATTCGCGGCGAAAGGCTGGGGTTCGTTTTCCAAAGCTTCAACCTGCTG
>CAZSAW010000311.1:0-31135 GCA_964604745.1 uncultured Hyphomicrobiales bacterium | reverse complement strand
ATCAGCGTCAGCGCCGGTAGCCGATCGGGGAGGTCGTCGTGTCCGTGACCGAAAATGCCACCTTGAAAAAGCTGAAAAGCGATCGAGTTGCGCTCGGCGTGATCGTTAAACTTCACACCGGCGTCGAAATGGCGAAAATCGCCCGCGCCTGCGACCACGATTTTCTCTTCGTCGATTTGCAGCACGGGGGCATGTCCATCGAGTCGACGGCGGCCTTGTGCGTTGCCGCTCTTGATACCGGCGTCACGCCTCTGGTTCGCGTGCCGCTTGGCGAGCCCACGCTCGCGACCCGTCTCCTCGACAACGGTGCGTTGGGCATCATCGTGCCCGATGTGGAAACCGCCGAGCAGGCGCACGAGATCGTACGCAATTGCCGGTTCGCTCCGCTGGGCCGCCGCTCGGTTGGTGCCGGCTATCCTCAGCTTGGCTTCGGCACCTATCCGACCGCCGAGGCAAGCCGGCTGATGAACGAGCAGATCATGCTCGTGGCAATGATCGAATCGGGGCGCGGCGTCGAAAACGCAAAAGAGATTGCAGCCGTTCCGGGCATCGATGTCCTCCATATCGGCTCGAACGACCTGCTGACTGAAATGGGCATTCCCGGCGAATTGGGCAAAGAGAAGCACTTCACACTCGCGCAGACGGTCCGGGATGCGGCGCGGGCGCACGGCAAGATATTCGGGATCGGCGGGGTGCGTACTCTCGAGTTGCAGTCGCGATTCATCGCCATGGGCGCGAGGATGCTGACGACCAATTCCGATCTCGCCTTTCTCATCGCCGGCATGAGCGATCGCGCACGCGCGATGCGTGAGGTTGAAAAACAGTCCGCCGGGCGCGGCTAAATCGCGAACCGGGCCGGAGCGAATTCGATGTCGATATTTGGGGAGTCTCGACTGCTGAACGAGCCCCGCCTGCGATCCATGATGGAGCGCAGCAAGATCGATCTTCTTTTCATCTGCGGTGTCGTCAACTCGAAATACTTAAGCGGATTCTTTCACAACGGCGGCGATCACGATGGCACCGTGGGCGCGCGTCCGTTCTCCGTGATGTTTTTTCGCGATCCGTCAAAGGCGCCGGCGCTGCTTGTGCCGGCGGTGGATCTTCATCTCGCCAAGGATTCGAGCTGGATCGGCGACGTGCGGGGCTACATTGCCGCCGAACTCTATACCGATTTGCGCGATCCGATTTATCCGGATGTCTTTGCCGCGGCGACGGCGGTTCTCGCCGATCGCAAGGCGCTGGTCGAGACCGTCGGCCTCGAAGAAAGTCAGCTTACGGTCGCCCTGGCGCAGAGGTTGAGGAGCTTTTTTGAAAAACAGCGCGTTGTCGATATCAGCAGCGACATGGGGCTGGTGCGCATGGTCAAGACGCCCGAGGAAATCCGGCGTATCCGCCGCGCGACCGACATTACGACGAAGGCACATGAAACCTTTCGCGCCGCGGCCAGGCCCGGTGTGACTGACCGCGATCTCTACCGAGCCGCTGCGACGCGAATGATCGAGGAGGGCGCCGAGGAGGCGAAGTTCATTTTTCCGGGCATGGGACCCACCCGTTATGCGGCGAATGCACGATTCCTGACCGGCTATCCGTTGAAGCTGGGCGACTTTCTGCGCGTCGACATGGGCGCGTCCTATCTCGGCTACGGGGCCGACTTCGTCCGCTCATACGTCCTCGGGGAGCCGACCAAAACCCAGCGCGACGCGTGGAAGCATCTGGTCGATGTGGAGCTCGAGCTCGGTCACTCCATCCACGTCGGCGAAAAGGGTGGCGAGATCTATGCGCGGGGGGTCCGGATGATCGAAAAATATCTGCCGCGCTTTCCACGCGAATTCGTCGGGCATGGAATCGGCCTCGTGTTCAACGAGCAGCCGCGCATGAACGCGGGCAATGGCGTGCCGATTGAGTCCGACACCGTCTATTGCGCCGAGCTTAGCTATTATCTCGAGGACGGCGTGCGTTTGCATGTCGAGGACATGTTTCTTCTCACGGACAGCGGCATCGAAATGCTTACGCGCGCGTGCCCGCATGACCTCGCAATTCCTGTTTGAATATCGTCAACCCGTAAACAACGGAGAAAAAGCATGGGCAAGTTCGTATACATCGCGAAGATGGACATCCCGCCGGAACACGAAGAATTGTTCAACCATCTCTACGACAACGAGCACTTTCCGCAATTTGCGAAGGTGCCGGGCGTCGTCGGTCTCGAACGATACGAATTGATCGAGACAAAGAACGAGGGGCTGCCGAAATATGCAGCACTCTATCACCTCGATTCAGCGGACGTGATCAAGAAACCGGAATGGCGCGCTGCCGCCGATACCGGAGAATGGGCTCCGAAAATTCGCCCGCACACCTACAACCGCATTCACGGCCTGTACCGCAAAATAGGCAAACCATGAGAAAATCTAGGCATTGGCGCATCCGGCGAGCCGTTGACTTATGGCCGGATTATGAAATCATGTTTCCGCAAATTGAGACTTCAAAGCCGGGCCAAAACCTTATGCCGCTGAGGAGGTCGCCATGCGCGCAACCTTGAAACTGGCAGCTGTTGCCGCCGCGCTTGTTGGGTGCCCATCGCTTCCCGCGTTGGCGCAGATTCAGGATCTATCCATCAAGTTCATTGGGCAATCGAGTCTCGAGTCGAACAGCTCGCTCCTCGAGAAGCCGTTTTTCCAAAAGATGACCGAAGCGTCAGGCGGCAAGATCAAAGTCGATCTGCAGCCGTTCAACACGCTCGGACTGAGTGGCGCGGAAATTCTGCGTCTGATGAAGACAGGTACGATCGAATGGGCGAGCAACGGGCTCACCTTCCTGTCCGGCGACAAGCCGCAATTCGAGGGCTGCGATCTCGCCGGCATCACGACCAATATCGAGGTCGCTTACAAGGCCTGTGCGGCGTACAAGCCGGTGATCGCAAAGCTGATGGCGGACAATTGGAACGTGAAGCTCCTGGCGCTTTACGGCAATCCGCCGCAGGTCGTGTGGTGCCGCACGCCTATCAAGGGTCTTGCCGATCTGAAGGGCAAGAAGATCCGCGTGTTCAACAAGACGATGACCGATTTTGCCGAAGGTGTCGGCGGGACGGGCGTCACCATCCCGTTCGCGGACGTGGTGCCGGCACTGCAGCGTGGTGTCGCCGATTGCGCCATGACCGGAACATTCAACGGCAACATCGCGGGATGGCCTGAAGTGGCGCCCTACATCCTCGGCGTCTATCTCGGCTGGGCCCTGCAATACGCGGCGGTCAATCTCGACACATGGAAGAAGCTGAGTCCGGACACGCAAAAATTCCTCGAGCAGCAATTCAACGAGCTCGAGAAGGATTCGTGGACGAAGGTGACCGTGAAGACGACCGCTGAAGGCGTGACCTGCAATACGGGAGGAGAATGCACGCTCGGCAAGAAAGCCAACATCCAGTTCCTCAAGCCTACGCCTGAGGACGAAAAGGAACGGCTGCGTATCATGAAGGAATCCGTCGTTCCGCGTTGGGCCAAGCGGTGTGGTGCGCAATGTGCCACGGAGTGGAACGGGACGGTCGGAAAAGTAGTGAACCTGACTGCGCCGACCAACTGAAAACAGCCATCGGGGGGCCGATTGAAGCGGGAGGGGACAATGGAAACCGTGTCTGAACGTCACCGCCTGCTCGATCGGCTCCTCAAGGAAACAAGACAAGTGTGCCGCCTGGCCTCGTGGTTTGGCGGCTTTCTTTTCATCCTGGTGTCCTTTCTGATTACGACGGAGATATTTCTCCGAAAGTTTTTCAATTCAACGATCGGCGGCGCCGACGAAATAACGGGGTATGCGCTGGCGACGGCCGCATCCTGGTCATTCGGATTCGCGGTGCTCGACCGTGCGCATATCAGAGTCGATTCCCTGTATCTCCTCATGTCCTCGCGTGTGCGCGCCGTTTTCGATGTGCTCGCGGTGATGGCAATGCTGCTGTTTTTCTGTCTGATCCTTTATTTCGGGTCGGTCATGTTCGCCGATACGATCAGGATCGGCGCGCATTCGCGGACAACTCTTTACACACCACTGGCTATCCCGCAGGCGATCTGGCTGCTGGGACTGGTGCTTTCAGTGGGTGTCACAACAATTCTGCTGGCGCGGCTTCTCGTTGCGCTATTCGAGGGAAACACGCACACCATAACAAGACTCGCCGGCAGCAAGAGCGCAGAAGAAGAACTCGAAGAAGAACTGGCCAATCTTCAGGCTCAGCATAAACGGGAAGGGAGAACGGGAGCGATCGCTACGAAAGCCGCTGGCACATGATTGGAACGTCTCTTGTTTCGCTACTCGTATTGATGGGGATCGGGCTTCCGGTCTCCGCCTCGCTCATCCTTCTCGGAATCATCCTGACCGGAGCCTATTCTCCTTTACCGGTCATCAAGGCGATCGGCGAGATTTCCTGGACGGTATCGAACGACTTCATTCTGGTCGCGGTGCCTCTCTACGTTTTGATGGGCGAAATCCTCATGCGTTCGGGAATTTCCGAGCGCATGTACGCGGCCATCGTTCAGTGGGTCTCCTGGCTTCCTGGCGGTCTGATGCCGGCCAATATCGGCTTTTGCACGATGTTTGCCGCGACATCGGGCTCAAGCGTCGCGACCGCTGCCACCATCGGCACTGTCGCCATCCCGGAGATCAAGAAGCGCGGCTATCACGAACCGCTGTTTCTGGGCAGCATCGCTGCCGGCGGCACGCTCGGAATTCTGATTCCGCCCTCCGTGAATCTCATCCTGTATGGCGCGCTGACGAACACCTCGATCCCGCAGCTCTATCTCGCCGGGTTCCTTCCCGGCTTCGTCCTCGCATCCCTGTTCGTCCTTATTATCGTGGTCATCTGCCTGTTCCGTCCTGAATGGGGCGGGCGCAAGGTGGAAACGTCATGGAGCCAGCGGATCGCCGTACTCCCGGACTTGATCCCGCCGCTGATCATCTTCTTCGTTGTGATCGGAACGATTTACACCGGCTTTGCGACGCCGACGGAATCCGCTGCCCTTGGCGTTGTGTGCGCGCTCGCGCTTGCTGCTATTCGCCGGCGCCTGACCTGGGAAACGATTATTCAGGCGATCGAAGGCTGCATCCGCACGACCGCGATGGTCATGGCAATCCTGCTGGCCGCATATTTTCTCAACCTCGTGATCGGAATCATCGGGCTGACGGCCGAGCTTAACAAGGTCATCTCCCATCTCGGCCTTACACCCAACCAGACTCTCTTCGCCGTGATCGTGTTTTATGTCGTTCTCGGCTGCTTCATGGAAACGCTGTCGATGATGGTGGCGACGGTTCCTATCATAACGCCGGTCATGGTCGGACTCGGATTCGATCCGGTCTGGTTCGGGATCATGATCATCATTCTCATCGAAACGGCGATGATCACCCCACCGGTTGGCATCAACCTCTACGTCGTCCAGGGTCTGAGAAAAGGCGGAAAAATCAGGGACGTGATCGTCGGAGCGGCGCCATTCGTCCTCGCGCTTTTCCTGATGCTGTTGATTCTCTCGGTCTTTCCGGATCTGGCGCTCTACCTTCCGCGAGTGTTGGGATGATCGGCTCGTCCAACGCCATTCACAGGCTTTGGCGTCGTTGAAGACGGCGCTCGTTCGTACGTGCATGATCGATAGTGCGGGTTTCGAGATCGATGACGACGCCGTAGACGTCGCGCGCCCGGACGGCAGTGATTTTTTGTGCAATCACGTCGTCAAGCACCAGCGCGGGATCGCGCTCGATCGGATCGCCAAATCCCCCGCCGCCGCACCATTGCGTGTGAATGCGGTCTCCGCTTCCCACCCGCACGGTCGACTTCGCAGCCAGCGCAGTCGTCCGGCCCTTGCTCGTCAGCGTCACTTCGCCGGCCGGCGCATCAAGGCCTCCGTGTACGCCCCAGGGCGCGCGCTTGGTCCTGTCGCTTCGCGTGCGCACTTCGATGCCATCCGTCAGGTATTCGAAATCCCGCACGATCGCGAGACCGCCGCGAAATCGGCCGGGACCTTCGGTATCGGGCGCGAATCCGTAACGTGTCACGCGGATCGGATACTCGGTTTCGACAATCTCGATCGGCGTGTTGGCCTGGTTCGTCACGTTCGAGCCCTGGCCTTCCATGCCATCCTTGTCGGGACGGCCCCCGCAGGCTGTTTCGTTGAAGCCCTCGGTCAGCACCCAGATTTTTCCGTCACGCGCCTTGCCCGACGTCGCCATGCTTGCGTCCGAGCCGCCGGGGCAGGCGAAACACCGATCGGGCGCCATTTGCGCAAGCGCGCCCCAGACGGCGTGATTGACACGCCGTCCGCCCAATTGCCGTGCGCCCACCGCTGCCGGCGGCAGCGGATTGACAAAGCTGCCAGCGGGCGCGGTCACTTCGATCGGCCGATTGAAACCCGCCGTATTTGGAATATCGGTGCCCAGGAGCGCACGCATCGCCATGTAAACGTAGTTGGCGTTCATGTGGAAAAGACCGGTGATCGATCCGCGGCATTGCGGCGACGAGCCATCGAAGTCTACGTGGATGTGGTCGCCGGTTTTTGTGATCGTCGCCTTCACCGCAATAGGATCCGGCGTGATGCCGTCGTCATCGATGTAGTCGGTGAAGGACCAGCGGCCGTCCGGAAGTGCTTCGAGCCGTTTGCGCGTCAAGCGCTCGGTGTAGTCGATGAGGGCCGTGGTCAGTTCAAGATAAGTGCCTGCGCCGAGACGAACGATCAGCTTGTCCAATTCTCTCTCGCCGAGCTCGATCGCGGCGATGCAGGCCCGCAAATCGCCCGATACCTCGTCGGGGGTCCGCACCGCCGCTTCCAGAAGACAAAACAGCGTCTCGTTCGGTTGCCCCTTGGCAAAGAGCTTCAATGGCGGAATGCGCAGGCCTTCCTGGTGGATGTCGACGTTGTCGAAGCCCTGTCCGCCGGGCACCCGGCCGCCGATGTCGGCGTGATGGCAGATCGCTCCCGCGAACGCCATAAGGCGGCCCTCATGAAACACGGGCTTGAACAGATAGATGTCCGGCAGATGCTGCCCGCCTTCATAGGGATCGTTGATGATGAAGACGTCGCCGGGATCGATGCTGTTTCCGTAACGGCGGAGGCAGCCGGCCAGGGCCGGCATCATGCCGCCGAGATGAACCGGATGGCACATGCCCTGTCCGACAAGGTCGCCGTTCGCGGCAAGTATAGCGGTGGAGAAATCCCAGCCGAGGCGCACGACGGCCGAGCGAGCGGTGCGATAGAGCGTGATCGCCATGCTGTCGGCCACGCTCTCGAGCGCATTGCGAATGATTTCGAGATTTCCCGGGTCGCGCGCGTCCATCTGCAATCGCTTTCCTCTCATCGCACCATCGTGTTGCGACATGAAATGACACTTCGACGATGAACGCAATATCTGGGGCGGCTTTTCCGCAAAACGGTCTGCGCATCGGCGTCGATGTCGGCGGCACGTTCACCGACATCATTCTGCTGATGCCGGATGGGCGGGCCGTTTCAAAAAAGATTCTGTCCTCGCCCCCGAATTTCAACGAAGCGATCAGGGCAGGGATTGCCGAACTTTTGCAGGAACACCGGCTTTCCGCGAAACAGGTTGCGGAGATCAGCCACGGCGCGACCGTTGCGACGAATTGCATCCTCACGCGCACGGGCGCAGCGACCGGCCTGATCACGACGGCTGGCTTTCGCGACGTTCTGGAGATCCGCCGGATGCGGATGCACAAGCTTTACGACATCTTCTGGGAGAAACCGAAGCCGCTGGTGCCGCGGCACCTGCGAATGGAGGTTGCGGCGCGGACCGATCCACACAGCGGGGCGGAGGAGCCACTCGACGAAGCCTCCGTTGAGCGCATTATCGATGAATTCAGCAAGGAAGGGATTGAATCCGTCGCCGTATGTTATCTGCATGCGTATGCGAATGGGGGCAACGAGCGGCGCACGCGCGATATCATCCTCAAACATCGTCCGTCATGGTTTGTGTCGATATCGAGCGAGGTCCTGCCTGAGATCAAGGAATACGAGCGCACCAGCACGACGGTCATCAATGCGTATGTGCAGCCGCCGGTCGCCCACTACGCGAGTGCGGTTCAGCAGGATATCCGCGGCATGGGAATCGCTGCGCCGATCATGGTGATGCAGTCGAATGGCGGGATGATGCCGCTCGACGCGATGTGCCGCCTTCCGGTTCACATCATCGAATCCGGACCCGCGGCGGGCGTGATGGGAGCGCACGCCTTCGCCAGCCAGATGAAACTGCCGGACATCATCAGTTTCGACATGGGCGGCACGACCGCCAAGGCCGCCGTGATCGAGGGCGGCGAGATCGCGCGTTCGCCGGAATACGAGGTCGGCGGCGACGTCAGCATCGGCCATCGCATGATGAAGGGAAGCGGCTATTTGTTACGCGTTCCCTCCATTGACTTGGCTGAAGTATCTGCCGGCGGCGGCAGCATTGCCTGGGTCGATAGTGTCGGCACACTCAAGGTCGGGCCGCAAAGCGCGAGCGCCATTCCCGGGCCTGCCTGCTACGGTCGCGGCGGCGTCGAGCCGACGATCACCGATGCCAATGTTTGCCTCGGTTTGACCAATCCGCGGCAGCTTGCCGGCGGCGCGCTGGCGATCTCGCCCGATCTCGCCGAGCGGGCCATCCGCGACAAATTGGGCCGTAAACTCAATTCCGATACGACGACTGTCGCCTGGGCGATCCGATCCATCGCGAATGCCGCTCTCATCCGGGCACTCAGAGCGGTTTCGATCGAACGTGGCCGGGATCCGCGACAATTCGCGATGATGGCTTTCGGCGGGATGGGGCCGGTTCATGCCCTCGACGTTGCGGAAGAACTCGGCATCGAACGCGTCATCGTTCCGCCCCTGCCGGGCCTGTTCAGCGCGCTTGGTCTCCTTTTTGCGCAGGTCGAACATCATCTCATCCGCACCCATTATATTGACCCGCAAACGCCGGACTTCGGCCGGCTCAACGGGCTGGCCCAAAGTCTTCTCGCCGAGGCATCGACGACGCTGGAAGACGAGGGCTTCGACGCAGGCCGCAGGCAAATCGAACTCTCCGCCGATCTGCGCTATGTCGGACAGGATCACGCCCTGACGCTGCCGGTCAGGGCCGGAACCTTCGATGCGCGCGTCCTTGCGGAGTTGGCGGACGCTTTTCAAGCCGAGCATCAGCGGATTTACGGCTATCGCTCCGAGCGTGAGCCGGTGCAACTCGTTGCGCTCCGTTGCGTCGGGCGCGGCCTGTCGCAACAACGGACGTTGCCGGATCGGATGAATGTTCAGGCCCACGCCGCGGCGCCGCGCGGCACGCGGCGCTGCTATTTTGGCCCGGCTCGCGGTTGGGTGGATGCTGCGGTGGTCGGGCGAGCCGCGCTGGCGGACGGCCCGGTGAACGGCCCCGCCATCATCGAGGAGGAGAGTACCGCGACCGTGCTCAACCCCGGCTGGACCGCATCGCTCGACGACCGCTCCAACATTATCGCCATACCTGCGGCCGGATCGGGAGCGCAATCATGACACGTTATGCGCCGGTACCCGGAACGTCGGTCGAGGACGTCGATACGCCGGCACTCGTTCTCGATCTCGATGCGCTCGAACGCAATATCGAGACGATGCACGCGTTTTTCCGCGATCGCCCGGCCAAAGTCCGGAACGTCACCAAGGGACATAAATGCCCCGAAATCGCCCGGCGCCAGATGATGGCCGAAGGGTCGATTCCTTATGGCCTCGGCTGCTCGAAGGTGAGCGAAGCGGAAGTGATGGTCGCCGCCGGAGCGCGCGATATCCGCATGATCGAACAGGTGGTGGGCGGGCACAAGGTTGCGCGTCTCGTTGAACTGGCGCGGCAGGTCCATGTGATCGCGCTCGCTGACGATATGGCCCATGTCGAAGAACTTGCGGCCGCTGCGGCGGCGGCGGGCATTCGCCTCGATGTCATGATCGAGATCGAGATCGGGCTGAACCGTTGCGGCGTTCTGCCGGGGGAGCCCGCGCTCGCGCTCGCTCGCAGGATCGCAGCGGAGAAGTCGCTCCGCTTTGCCGGTATCGGCGCACATGAAGGCACGATCGCCGATGTTGATCGGCAGAAGCGAACCGCACGCGTCAAGGAACGAATTCAGCGGCTCGTCAATGTCCGCGAAGATCTCGAGAGGGCCGGGCTGGCGGTCGAAATCTGCGGCGCGGGCTCGACCACAAGCTGGAACATCGCCGGTGCTATGGACGGCATCACCGAAATCGATCCGGGAAGCTACGCCTTGATGGATTCCGGACTGGCCGAAGCAATCCCCGACCTGGAATTCGTTCCCGCCATTTCGGTGCTCGGCACGATCATCAGCCATGCCGCGTCGTCGCGTGCCGTAATCGATTGCGGCCACAAGGCGCTCGGGCGAGCGGCCGACGGTGGGATGGCGAAGGTCGTTTCACCGCAGGGGCTGCGTGTGAACCGGCTGAATTCCGAGCACGGGATCATCGATGTCGCGGATGGCAGCGGCGTGCGGATCGGCGATCGCGTCACGATGATTCCGCGCTATCACGGAAGCGTGGTTGTCGCCTACGACCAGTTTGTCGGCGTGCGGAACGGCAAAGTGGAATGCGTGTGGGACATCGCCGCGCGCGGCAGCCATCAATAGCGCTAGGAGACAGGCTCGAGTTTCGTAATGTCCCGGATGTTGCGTGTCTCGATGACGAAGATATTGCCGTCCTTGTCGCCGGTAATGCCGTGCGGCATGGACAATGCGGGTTTGCTCGCGCCGAAAATTTCGCCGCGATCGTTCAGAGCCGTGACGCGCGGGCGCTGGTCGGTCACGAAGATGCGGCTTTGCGCATCGACAAAGATGTCCATCGGCTTGTAAAAGCCGCGCCATTCGGTGAGGTATTGGCCGTCGGCATCGAAGACCTGAATCCGATTGTTCTCGCGATCGCCCACCAACAGCCTTCCATCGGGCAGGATGTTAACCCCGTGCGGCGTCGCAAATTGGCCGGGTCCGCTGCCGCAACTGCCCCACGTCTTCTTCAGTTTCCCATCGGGTGAAAACCGGTGCACCACCGAATTGCCGTAGCCATCGGCGACATAGATATCGCCACTGGCCGCGACGGCGACATCGGTCGGATGACTGAAGGGTGCGTTGAATTGGGGCCGGCTGGGATCGCCGATCGTAAACAGGATTTTTCCTTCCGGCGAAAAGCAGATGAGCTGGTGAGCGTCACGGTCGACCAGGAAGATGCGGCCATCGGGCGTGATCCAGATGCCGTGCGAGTCCATCTCGCGTCCGTCGCCGATGGAGCGCAGAAATTTCCCGTTGCGGTCAAAGACGAGGATCGGCGGGTCTGCCCGCTGGCAGACATAGAGATTGCCTTTGGAATCGACCGTGCCCTTGCTGAATATCCCGATCTTGAGCGTGGCTGGCCAACTCGCGAAGGGCCGAACGACCTTGTAACGCTGGGAACCGAACGCGACGTAATCGTGAAGTGCGGTCATGGCTGGCCTTCAGGGCGCTGTCTTTCTGGTTTTCTTTCGCTTCAGCAGGGCTTGGATATCGGAAATCGGACCCTTGCTTTCGATCACCTGCCGGATCTCGTCCTCGATCCCGAGGATTTCCTCAACCTCGATCAGCGCCTTCTCGATCCTTGAAGAGGGAATGACGCAAACGCCATCGACGTCGGCGACGATCAGGTCGCCGGGGTTCACCTGAGCCCCACCGCAGGTGATCGGAATATCCTGCGCCACGATTTCCAGTTCGTTCGGAAGCCGGACCGTGGGTCCACGGCAGAAGACGCCCATGCGCAAACGGGCGGACTCGCCGTAGTCGCGGCAATGCCCGTCCGTGACGATACCGGCAAGGCCGTGCACGTCTCCGGTCCGCGCGATGTTGTTGCCGAGTACGCTCGTGCGCGTTCCGATGCCATCGATCACCAGCACATCGCCAGGCTCGCATTCGCGGATGATCTGATAGAGGTTCTTGCCGAGGCCGTCCGTGCCGCGCCTCGGCCCGCAGCGAACCGTGTAGGCCGGGCCGACGACGACGCTGTCTGGCCGCATGGGCAGGACCTCGTCCATCCAGCCATCGAGCCCCATGCGCGTCAGCGCATCGGTGACCACGCCTGTCACCAGTCGATCGCGAAGACGCTGGAGAATTGCCGCTGCTGCGCCGGATGGCCGGTTCATGGTTTTTGCGTCCCTGCCATGCATTTCATTTTATGGAATTAGGTGCCTGAAAAATGAGATTGTCAATGCGGGGCAGGGCGCTAAGATTGCATTTCGGGTCTGCCTGTTTGCCTGCGTACCGCGCGATTTCGCGACACTCGAATTGATGCAAATCGGATGCCATCGTCTCGCAAAAAGTCCAACGGATCGGCGGCCGGAAAGGCCAAGGACGACGCCTTCGCCTTCGAGCTTTTCAAGAATTCCCTGAGCTCCATCGCCGATGAGATGGCCCTGACAATCCATCGGACGTCGTATTCGAGCGTTATCAAGGGCAGCATGGATTATTCGACCGCGATCTGCGACGCGCGCGGCCGGATGGTGGCGCAGGGACTGACGCTGCCGATGCATCTTGGGTCAATTCCGACGGCACTCGCTGCATGCATTCGTCACTACGACAACGAAATGCAACCGGGCGACGTGTATGTGCTGAACGACCCGTTCGACGGCGGCATGCATCTGCCCGATATCTTTTTGTTTCAGCCGATCTATCACAAGAAGCAGCGCATCGCGTTCGCGGCCACCATTTGCCACCACACCGATGTAGGCGGGCGTGTCGCCGGCTCGAATGCGTCGGATTCGACAGAGTGCTTTCAGGAAGGCTTACGCATTCCGCCGCTGAAGCTTTATGAGGCAGGTGAGCGCAACGAGTCGCTCTGGAAGATCATCGAAAAAAATGTGCGCGTTCCCGTTCTGCTGCAGGGCGATCTGCGTGCGCAGCTCTCGGCCTGCCACACCGCCGAATCCGGCTTGATCGAGCTGTTCGACGCCTACGGATTTTCCAATTCGCTCGGCTACATGGGCGAGGTTCTCGATTACACGGAACGGCTGACCCGCGCTGCGATCAAGGAGCTTCCGGACGGGACCTACGATTTCGAGGATTGGCTCGATGACGACGGGATCGACATGAATCAGCCGATCTTGCTCAAGGTGTCGGTCAAGAAGGCCGGAGATCAGATCGTCGCCGACTGGACCGGCAGCTCGCCGCAGGTCAAAGGCGCGCTGAATTGCACCGAATCCTTCACCAAGGCATCGGTCTATATCGCGGTCAAATCGATCCTGTCCGGCGAAATCCCAGCCAACGAAGGCTTTTTCCGCGCGATCGACGTTATCGCGCCGCCCGGCACGATCTGCCATGCCGTGCCGCCCGCGGCGACCGCCGCGCGCGGACTGACCGGATTCCGTCAGGTCGATTGCTGTTTCGGCGCGCTGGCCAAGATGGCGCCGGAGCGCGTGTTCGCTGCCTCCGATGGGGGCAATGTCTGCGTCTCACTTGGTGGCTATCGGTCGGACTCGCGCGATCCTTTCATCTACGTCGATTTTTTCACCGGCGCATGGGGCGGCAGGCCGTGGTCGGATGGGCCGCAAGGCAATTCCAGCCTGTGCTCGAACATCTCGTCTCCGTCGGCGGAAATGACCGAGGTGGAGCAGCCGCTTCGTATTCTGGCCTACGAATTTGTCACCGACGCCATGGGCGCGGGGCAATATCGTGGCGGCGCGCCGTTCCGGCGCGATTACATGATGCGCGAGGAGGAGGGGACGCTGCAGGTCCGCAACGACCGCTGCGCTTTCCATCCTTTCGGTCTTCAGGGCGGCGAGCATGGCCGGATCGGCCGCAATGTGCTCAATCCGGGCACGGACAAGGAAGAGCGCCTGTCCGGCAAATTCACGCGCACGATCAAGCGCGGTGACGTGCTTCGCTACGAAATGGCTGGCGCAGGCGGGTGGGGCGACCCGCTCGAACGCGAGCCCGCGCGTGTGTTGAGTGACGTGCGAAACGAGTATGTCAGCGCGCAGGCCGCGCGCGAACACTATGGCGTCGTCATCGATACGGCAGCCTGGGCGATCGACGAGGCAAAGACTGCGGAATTGAGACAGGCGATGCGCGCGCGCCGCGGCTGGAGCAAGGCGCCATTCATCGATCGCGGTGAGTTGCCGCCGGGCATTCGGCCGACATCCTGATCGTACCATTCGCCGGGGTTTGGAGAAGAATATGAGTGGGTTTCGCGTGGGGGCCGATATCGGGGGGACATTCACGGATATCGTGTTCCTGAATGACGAAGGCCAGTTGATCACGAAGAAGGTGTCATCCAGCGTCGGCGACTATAGCCGCGCGATCGTCGACGGCATTGGGCAGGTTTTCGACGAGCAGGACCTTTCCGCGTCGGACGTCGAGGAGGTTCTGCACGCGACCACGGTCGCCTCGAACACGATTCTCGAACACAAGGGCGCGCGCACGGGTCTGATCACGACTAAGGGCTTCCGCGACGTGCTCGAGCTTCGGCGCCTGCGCATGCCGCGGCTTTACGATTTGAAATGGGAAAAGCCGCCGGCGCTCGTGGACCGCTATCTCCGGCTCGAAGTCGACGAGCGCATGGACGAGAAAGGCAATGTGCTCGTCCCGCTGAAAGACGACGATGTCGAGCGGGTCATCGACCGTCTGATTGCGGAAAAAATCGAGGCGCTCGCGATCTGTCTGCTGCATTCCTACGTCAATCCGGCGCACGAGATCCGTATCCGCGAAATCGCCAAGCGGAAGGCGCCCGGTCTCCTGATCTGCATTTCCAGCGAGGTGCTGCCGGAGATCAAGGAATACGAGCGCACATCGACGGTCGTCATCAATGCGTATGTTCTGCCGGTCGTGCGGCAATATTGCTCGCGGCTGCGCGACGATCTCAATCGCAAGGATGTCAAGGCGCCGCTGCATATCATGCAGTCGAATGGCGGCCTGATGACCGCCGAAGCCGCCTCCGAACATCCCTGCAACATCATCGAGTCGGGACCGGCGGCCGGCGTCGTCGGCGCCCAGGCGGTGGCACGCAAGGTGGGCCTGTCGAAAGTGATTTCCTTCGACATGGGCGGAACGACCGCCAAGGCCTCGATCATCGAGAACGGCGAAGTGACGCGATCGCCGGAATACGCAGTCGGCGCCGGCATCATGATCGGGTCGCGCCTCCTCACGGGTGCCGGATATCTGCTGAAGGTACCGGCCATCGATCTTGCCGAAGTCGGGGCCGGCGGCGGCTCCCACATCTGGATCGACCCGGCTGGTTCTCTCCAAGTCGGGCCGTCCAGCGCGGGCGCGCTGCCCGGTCCGGTCTGTTACGAACTCGGCGGCGTGGAGCCGACCGTCACCGATGCGAACGTGATCCTTGGCTATCTCAATCCCGATTATCTCTGTGGCGGCGAGGTCCGCATCAATGCCAAGAAGTCTTGGGAAGTCTTCGAGCAGAAGATCGCCAAGCCGCTCAAGCAGAAAGTGGAAGACGCGGCCTACGGCACGCATCGTATCGCAGCCTCGAACATGATCCGGGCAATCAAGGCCGTCTCAAGCGAGCGCGGCCGCGATGTGCGCGACTATGCGCTGTTTGCGTTCGGCGGAAACGGCCCGCTTTTTGCCGCGACGTTGGCGGAGGCGCTGCAGATGAAGCGCATCATCATCCCGCCGTCGCCCGGCGTGTTCTCCTCGTTCGGCCTCCTTTATTCGGAAATCGAACATCATTTTTCGAAGACGTTCTGGCACGTGCTGCGCGAAACCGATCCGGACATGATCGGCAAGGAGCTTGAGGCAATGAAGTCGAATGCGCTTGAGTCGCTCAAGCGTCAGGGCTTCGCCAAGCGTCAGGCGGAGGTTCGCTGCGCCGCCAGCCTTCGCTACAAGGGTCAGTCGTTCGAACTGACAATTCCGTTTCCCAACGGCCGCATTACGCGCAAGACGTTCGGCGAGCTCGAGGAGGCATTCGGCGAGGAGCATGAACGGACGTACGGTCACCGCGCCGGGCCGGATGAGCCGGTCGAAATCGTCACGCTTCAGGTCATCGGCCGTGGCATTCCGGACAAGCCGCGCGTTCCGGAAACGATCCGGATCGCACGCCATGCCTCCGCCGCGGCGACGAAACGCAGGGCGTATTTCGGTCCGGGCAACGGATGGCGCGAGGTTCCTGTCTATTCCCGCGCCGATCTGAAGACCAAACGCAAAGGGCCATGCATCGTCGAGGAATATGACGCGACCTGTGTCGTTCCGATCGGCGCCACCGCAAGCCTCGACCGGTTCGGCAATATTGTCATGACTCTGAAGTGATCCACCGCATGACCGAAAGCGCGAAGCCCGGGAACGGGTTCTGCTGCGCTGTGCGCCCTGATCGAATCACATGACCTCGCAAAGCATCCTCATTTCGCTGGTTCAGGCGGCGCTGTGCTTCGCGATCGTCATTTTGCTGCGGGTGGCCGTTGTCTATCTCGGCGCGCGCCTCGGCGGAATTCTGACCGGCACGCCGATGCTGGTCTTTCCGCTTTTGGTCATGCAGGCGTGGCTTGGCCCGCTGCCCGACCAGAATCAGATGCTCGGATCGATCACGTCGATTACGTCCATCACCCTCGGACTGTGGTCGATGAAATTGCCGTTCAATTTCACGGCCTGGTCCGCGGTCTTGACCATGGCCGCTGTCTGGTCTGCGATCCTCACAACGCTCTATCTGACGAAAGTTCCGGCAGCGGTGATGGCGACCGCGATCCTCGCCAATGCGACTTTCATTCTGACGCGGTATGCCAATCACCGGCCCACGGTCCGGGCGCGGCGGGCCAAGTTGACCGAGGGCGCTATTCCCACAGTTATCTTTCTTCTGACCTTCTTTTTGACGAAAGAGGTTGTTCCCGATTTCGTTCGCGGCGTGCTGGCGATGTTTCCGGTCGCTCTTCTTGCCACGCTCTTTTTTGTCAGACGAACGACGGATCTCGATGGCTTCCGTCACTTCGTCACCTACACCCATGGCGCTGTGACGGCGACCGCGATCTTTGTTATCGCGATGTACTTCACGATCGTTCAGATGTCTGTTCCCTTGTCGCTGGCTGTGAGCTTGCTCATTTCGATCTGTGCAAGCGTTGTCGTCAGCAGGATCTGGAAGCCTGTGCCCGCTCTGGAAGCACGCACCGGGATGTAGACGAGCCAAGCGACAAAAGCTGGCGGCACTTTGTCAGTCATTCGTCCGCCAGCGCGGAAGCGGCAGAAAGACGCCGGTTCCGGGCTTTTCACGGCAGCCGCCGTCTTCGACAAGGACACGCCCCCGCAATACGACCGTCTCCGGCCAGCCTTTGAGCGTTCTGCCTTCGAACGGCGTATATCCCGTCCGGTCGTGCAGCATCGAAGCCCGGATCTGCACCGCACGCGACGGGTCCCAGATGGCGATGTCGGCGTCGGCGCCGACGGCAATGGTGCCTTTTCGTGGATAGAGCCCGAACATCTTCGCCGGGCCGGTCGCCGTCAGTTCGACGAAGGCATTGAGACCCAGGCGGCCGCTCGAAACCATCGCGTCGAACATCAGCGGCATGCGCAGCTCGATGCCCGGAAGTCCGCTCGCGATCTGCTTGAAATTCGCCTGCAGCCCGTTCTTCAGCTTGCCGGTCGCATCGAATGCATAAGGTGCGTGGTCCGAAGAGATCACCTGCAGGTCTCTCGACGCGAGTGCGTCCCACAGCGCCTCCTGATCGGCCTTCGTTCGCGGCGGCGGGCTGCACATGAACTTCGCGCCTTCGAGACCGGGACGATCGAGGTCATCCTCGGTCAGAAAGAGATAATGGGGGCAGGTTTCGGCAAAGACCCGTTGTCCGCGGGCTCGCGCCGCCCGGACGGCGGCGGCGCCTTCCGTCGTCGAGACGTGAAAGACCATCACCGGCTGGCTGGCGGTGGCGGCGAGCGAAATCAGCCGGTTGATGGCTTCGGCTTCGGCTTCGCGAGAATGCGCGCGTGCATGGTATTTTGGCTGCGTATGCCCCTGTTCGAGCAGGCGCTTGCTGAGCCACGTGATGATGTCGTTGTTCTCGGCATGGACGCAGACGAGCGCGCCGGCTGCTCGCGCCGTTGCAAGAACGTCGAGCATCTGCGCGTCATTCAGCTTCAGCCTGTCATAGGTCATGAAGACTTTGATCGAAGCATGCCCGCTTTCGACCAGCGCAGGGATTTGCGCGAGCGTGGCTGCCGTTGGATCGGCAACGATCATATGGAACGCGTGATCGATGAGGGCGCCACGTTGGGCGGCGGTGTGATAGTCCTGAACGACCTTCGCCAAATCCATGCCGACATGCTGGGCAGCGAAGGAGATCACGGTCGTGGTCCCGCCGCAGGCGGCGGCCGTTGTCGCGCTCTCGAAATTGTCGGCGGTCATGAGGCCGGACGCCGAAAGCTGCTCGATATGCGCGTGTGTATCTACGCCGCCGGGCAGAACGAGATGTCCGTTTGCCCGGATTTCGTTTGCCCCCTGGGGCAAACCCGCGCCGATGGCGGCGATCCTTTCTCCGCGAATGCCAATGTCGGCCGAAAAGGTCTCCGATGCGGTGGCGATCGTGCCGCCGCGGATAACGAGATCGAATTTCTCCATGGGGATCCTGGCGCCGGGGTGATGTCTTGTTTGTACAGGTGTCCGATGGCCCCTGTCATGCGGCCGATCTTTTCCGCGGGCGGGAGATTCGACGGCCGGTATAATCGTTGCTTATCTGCCCCGTGACAAAATCATTGGCCAAATCGCTGCCGGGCGACCGATAATCCAACGCCGGATTTGCCGGTACCCTCCGCGTGGCAGCATTCATCTGTGGCAATATCGGCCGATCTGGTATTCGAGCGCGTGATCGCATCGCGCGATCTTGCAGAAGCGCTCTTCGATGAGCTCGCGAAAGGAACGTCCGACGCGCCGGGTGTCACGCGTGCTCCCTATGGCGACGGCGAGGCCTTCGCGCACCAGCTGATGGCGAAGCGTGCCGGCGACATGGGCCTCTATGTCTCGCGCGACGCAGCCGCCAATACCTACATGACGTTGCGCGGTCGCGATCGCACGGCGCCGCGTGTTCTGATCGGGTCACATCTCGACAGCGTACGGCATGGGGGGAATTTCGATGGCGCTGCCGGCGTGATCGCGGGGCTTGTCGCCACCTCGGCGATCCAGGCCCTCCATCTCCAGCCCGAATGCGACATCACGACAATGGGCGTCCGCGCCGAGGAAAGCGCCTGGTTTCAAGTGTCCTATGTCGGCAGCCGCTCTGCGCTCGGTACGTTGCCGACCGGCGCGCTCGACGCAAAAAGAATCGACACGAACCGCACGCTGTTTGAGCACATGAAGTCGAGCGGGGGCGATCCGGCCTCCATCAAGCGAGGCTTGCAATCGCTCGACCCGCAATCGGTGCGCGCCTTCATCGAACTTCATATCGAGCAGGCCCCGAGTCTCGTCGAGGCGGCATTGCCGGTTGGAATCTGCACGGCAATTCCCGGCAATTTTCGCTATCCGAACGCACGGATCACCGGCGAATACGGACATGTGGGTTTGCCACGCCGGTTTCGCAGCGATGCGGTTTTCGCCGCGGCGGACTTTGTCCAGGCCGTCGATCGGATTTGGGAGGAGTATGAGAGCCGGGGGAAGCCGATGGCATGCACGCTCGGACGTTTTCATACCGACACGGCCCAGCATTCGATGACCGTCGTGCCGGGAGAACTGCATTTCAGCATCGACATTCGCGCCTATGACGAGGCGCAGATCGCCGACGTGGAGCGCCACCTGCTTGCTGCCGTCGCTCCGATAGAGGCGCGGCGCCGCGTGAAGTTCGATCTTGGGCAGCGCGCCAGCGCTCCCGTTGGAATGGTCGATGCCGGCCTGCGCAGCCAGTTCGAGGACGCCGCCAACCAGCTCGATATTCCCTGGATGAGCCTCGGCAGCCCCGGGTCGCACGACGCAGCGGCCTTTGCTGCCGCCGGCGTTCCGATGGCGATGATCTTTGTGCGCAACCGTAACGGGAGTCACAATCCGGACGAGGCCATGGAAATCGATGATTTCCTGACGGCCACCGCGCTGTTGACTCATTGGCTGGCCAATCACGTCTGCCATCCGATCCTTGCCGAAATGCCGTCCTAGACGAATAAGGAATGGGCAGCGCTTGCGCATCCGAGATGCAGACGTATGAGACGGTCGTGACTAAATTGGATGGCCGGTTACCACAGGTGCGGGACGATAGCTTCGCGCAGGAGACACGCTAGATGAGCGAGATCAACGCATTCGAATTCAATTCGGTGCCTGAAGTGACATCGGAACTGAATTTCGCGCCCGAAGTCTATATCGTCGACTCCACCATTCGCAGTCTGCAATCGAGCGTGTCGGGGAGCCGGCATACAGCGCGCGACCTCGTCGACATCGGTGTCGCACTCGACGACCTCGGCGTGCGCGAACTGATTGTCAATCTGAGCTGGAAGAACGGCTTGGCGACGTGTGAGGGTCTCGCTGCGAAAGGACTGAAGCGGGCCAAGATTGTTGGGACATTTCGCGCCCGTCATCCCATGGCGGCGGAATGGGCGATGCAGGGCATGGCGGCGGGCTGCGATGAAATCTGCTTTGAATCGGCGAACGACGCCGACCAGCTCAAGCGATTGGCCGATCCCGTGCGCAGCCGCAATGTCAGCGTCTCGCACGGCTTTGCTGAAGCCTATTCTTATGAGGAGGTGGTCTCGCTCTGCCGCGCGGGCACCGCCGTCGGTGTGCAAAGCCAGAGCTTCCATGACAGCTATTTTCGTTTCGCGCTCATTCCGGAAGCGGCCAAAGCCTTCTATCGCGCGGTGCGCCGCGACGTGCCGCAATGCCCGGCGCTTTACGTCCACCTGTCGAATTTCTACGGCAACGCGACGATGACGGCCGTCGCGGCTATCACGGCAGGCGCCAATGCCGCCGATGTCTGCATGAACGGAATTGGCCATCATTGCGGACATATCCAGCTTGCCGAGATCTCCATGGTGCTTGAGGCGCTCTATGGGGTGAAG
Source organism: uncultured Hyphomicrobiales bacterium (assembly GCA_964604745.1). Classification (GTDB taxonomy): domain Bacteria; phylum Pseudomonadota; class Alphaproteobacteria; order Rhizobiales; family Xanthobacteraceae; genus Pseudorhodoplanes. The sequence goes on along the minus strand of CAZSAW010000311.1, from coordinate 10,164 downwards.
ACGGGCATCAAGCTCGACAAGCTGACGGAGGTTTCCCATCTCGTTCGGGAACGCAGCGGCGTTCCGCTTCCGCTGCCGTCACCGGTGATCGGCGATTACGCCTTCATGATCGACGGCGCCTATTGGGCTGCCGAATCCAATATTCCTTATGAGGAACGCATCCACGCCAAGTTTCCTATTCCTCCGGGGATGTCCGGCAACAAGGAGCAGGTCATCTGGGCTGCGGGGACGACCAATGCCGGCAGCGTGCGCGCCAAGCTGACCGCAATGGGCATTCCGCAGAGCGAGCAGCGCGATGAGCCGGTCGAGCGCATTATCGCCGAGCTTGAGGCGATGCTGCGGCAGCGGACGCAATATCCGACCTGGATATCGGACAATGAGTTTGAGCAGCTCTGCCGCGATGTCATCAGGCCGAAGGGCGTTCCGCTGCAAAACTGATCAGCGCCGTTTATCAAGATCACGAAGAAGGAGCGCGCGATGCTGATCGCAGAGGCCACGTTGCTGACGGTCGACCCGGACAACCGGTTGATCGATCCGGCCTGGGTCCGCATCCGCGACGGCGTGATCGAGGAGGTCTCGGCGAAAGCGCTGAAGCCGCTCGACGGCGAGGAAGTCATCGAAGCGCGAAAGCGCATCGTCATGCCGGGTCTGGTCAACACCCATACGCATCTGTTTCAGACGCTCTTGCGCGGCGTTTACGAGGAACGACCGCTCGCAATCTATCTTGATTACATCTATCGCAGCGGTCTCGAACTGACGCGCGAGGACAGCAAGGTCTCGGCGATGCTCGGCAGCATCGAGGCGGTGCGCTCCGGCGCGACGACGGTGGTGGATCATCATTTTCTCAATCGCATCGAGGCTTTGGCCGAGGGCACGATCGACGGCATGATGCAAGTCGGCGTGCGCAGCCTGTTGGCTCGCACCATCATGGATATCGGCGATACATTGCCGAAAGATATTCTGGAACGGCCGGAAGACGGCCTTCGCGCCGTCAAGAATCTGCTCGATCGCTATGAGCAGCAGCGCAAGAGCAGGCTTCTCACGATCATGACCGGGCCCAATACCCCCGGCGTCAACGCCAGCGCGGATGTGGTTGCGGCGACGCGCGATTTTGCCAGAGAACATGGAATTCGCTGCAGCGCGCATGTCGCCGAATACAAAGGAGCGGTGGAAGCCGTGAAGCGTCGCTACGGACATAGCGGCGTTGTCGAATGGCTCCATGAGCTTGACGCGCTGGGTCCCAATTTCCTTGCGGTTCACGCGGTGCAGGTTGCGCCGCACGAGATCAATCACCTCGCGCATAGCGGCACGCCGATTTCGCACAATCCTTTCAGCAACCTGTTTTGCGGAGACCGCAACGCGCCGGTCAGCGACTATCTCAAGGCTGGCATGACGGTCGGTTTCGGAACCGACGGAGGGGCGAACAACAACGCGCAGGGCGTTCTCGACGCGCTTCGCATCACGCGCCTTCTGCAGCGGACGCATCCGACGGAGCCGACCGCGATCACGCCGGAAAAGGCCATCCGCATGGCAACGATCGATGGGGCGCGGGCGCTTGGACTCGATGACATCATCGGCAGCGTCGAACCGGGCAAGCGCGCTGATCTGATCGTCATCGACTACGAAGAGGTCGCGCACACCGTGCCGACACACGATATCGTGGTGCAACTCGTCCATTCCATCAAAGGCACCGACGTCCGGTCAGCCATGGTCGAAGGCCGTTTCATCTTGCGCGATCGCAAGATCACGACCGTCGACGAACCTGCGGTCCTGAAGGCGGCGGCCAAGGCCGGTCACGATCTTGTGCGGCGGCTCGGGTAGCGCGGACTGCGCGCGCCTATTCGACGTTCAGCTTTTTCAATTCCTGGATGAAGCGCGTCGTCAGCCGCGAGAGCTGGCGGTCCTCGAGATACATCGCACACGCTTCGATCTTGATATCCGGCTTGAACGCGCGGATATCCAAACGCCAGCCGCCGGTCGTGGCCGCCGAGAACTGGTCGACAACGGCGACGCCGAGGCCTTGCTGCACCAATGAACAGGCCGTGACGCAATGGCGGACTTCGACTGATGGGCGGTAGGGCGCGCCAGCCTTGTCGAAAGACTGGCGCACGAGGCTGCCGAGCCGGCTTGCCGGCTCAAGCCCGATGATGCGTTCATTCTGCAGGTCCTTTGAGGTCAGCGAGTCACGCTTGCTCAGGCGATGCCGTGGCGGCAGGGCCACGACCATGCGACCGGACAGGACGGGTTCGATACGCATGCCGGGCCGGTGCGCGGGAGCGATCGCGACACCGACATCGGCAAAGCCGCTTTCGACCGATTCAATCACGCCCTCCATGCGGCGAACGTCGAAAAAGACGTGGACGTCGCTCCGGGCTTTCAGGAATTCGGCAAGAGCCTTGGCGACAACCGTTCGTCCCAGTGCCTGCGTGGCAAAAACCCGGAAATGTCCGCGCTTGGTATCGCGCAGATCGCGGATGCGACCGCTGATCGCATCCGACATCGCGCGGAGCGGCTCCGCATCATTATAGATCGCCTTGGCTTCGACCGTCGGCTGCAGGCGATTGCCGATGCGCTCGAACAGCGACAGGCCGAGTTGCGCCTCCATATGCTTGATTGCGTTGCTGATCGCAGGCTGCGACAGGCCAAGTTCATAGGCCGCAGCCGACATGGTACGGCAGCGCATGACGGCGCAGAAAATCTCGATTTGTCTGAGCTTCATTATCACAAACGGTTATTGAAGGCCGTGAATATCATATGAAAGTTTGGGAGGGCAGCCCTTATAAGAAAAGTGATCGGCCTTGTCCTGAGCCGCCGGGTCAATTGGGACAATCCAAGGCTGGATTCTGGTGCAACGCGACCGGGTCGTTCACGGCGGCAGAACGTCATGCAGACAAACTCAGTCCAATCTCGTTTCGCGCGTTGCGGCGTTCGCATCGCGGGCGAGATTTGTTGCGTCTCTGCCGAGCCGAGCGTCGGTCACGCCATTGCATCTGGACTGGCACGCTTCCTGCGTGTGCATCCACTGGGCCGCGGGCCAAGGCGCACGCGTCAATGACCTTCCGGAGGAGATCATCATCATGAATTTGGCTTTCGAAACCACGCGCCGCCGGCTCGGGCTACTCGCTTCGCTCGCGGCGGCATCCCTGCTGATCGCGGGACCCGGTCACGCGCAGACAGCGAGCAACGTCGTTTATGTCGGCACGAGCCTGACGCTGGCTCCCTTTTCGTTCATCAACGAGAAGGGCGAGAATGTCGGTTTTGAAATCGATGTGCTGAAGGCGCTCGGCGAGAAGCTCGGCGTTCAGTTCCAGTTCGTGCGCGTGCCGTTTTCGCAGAACTTCACGTCATTGAATGCCGGAATTTTCCAGGTCAGCGCCTCGTCGGCGTTCATGACCTGCGAGCGCCTGAAGAACCGCAAGGGCGTCGGGCATTTCACCGTTCCGACCTATTCGTCCGGTCAAGCCATTTCCACGCGCGTGGAGGATGCCGACAAGGTGAAGTCATTGCAGGATCTGGCCGGCAAGAAGGTCGGCATCGAATCGATCGGCTCGACAGCAGACAAGGTCGTCAACGAGGCGAAGACCAAGATCAATTTCGAGAAGGTCGTCTTCCCCGACAATCCGTCGCTGTTTCTCGCACTGGAGCAGGGCCGCATTGACGCGGCCGTTCAGGGCGAATTTTCCGCCGTCTGGCAAATCCGCGGGAATTCGAAGCTGAAGGTCGCGGCGCGCATTCCGGACACCTACTTCCCCGTCGGCTTCATTCTCCGCGATGGCGACCCGCTCTACGACAAGTTCAACAAGGCGCTGAACGAACTGAAAGCGGAAGGCACGACGCTGAAGATCTATCGCGAGTGGTTCAAGTCCGATCCGGCACCGGATAGCCCGACGCAGAATATCGTGCCAGAAGTGACACCGGAATCGAGGCATTGCCCGGCATAAGCCCGGCGGTGCAGGAAGCCGGAGCTGTCGGTGGAAAGGTTGCTGCAGTACTTCGATCCGAAGTACGTGTGGGAATATCGCGAGATGCTTCTGGACGGATTGTGGGTCACGATCGGCCTGTCCGTCCTGACATTCCTGATCGCCATCGGCCCCGGCCTTCTCTTCGCATTGGGGCGGCGTTTCGGTCCTGCATGGGTCCGGACGCCGCTCACGATGGTCGTGAACGTGTTTCGTAGCGTTCCGACCGTGCTGACGGTGATGTTTATTTATCTCGCGTTGCCGTTCGCCGGCGTCACTCTGAGCGCATTCGCTTCCGTGCTCGTCAGCCTCACAATCATGCAGATCGTCTATTTTTCGGAGGTGTTCCGCGGCGCCTTGGCGGCTGTCGGAAAGGGGCAGTTCGATGCCGCTTATGCCTGCGGGTTGCGCACATCGGTGGTGTTCAGAAAGGTGATCCTGCCCCAGGCGGCCCTAGTGTCCGCGCCGGCCTTTGCCTCGAGCCTTGTTCTGCTGGTGCAGAACACCTCCATCGGTTCTGCCGTCGCGCTCAACGACCTGATCGGTTCGGCGCTGACGATTCAGAACATGACCGGCGCGCCGTCGCCGCTGGTGGCCGCTGCGATCGGCTATCTGATCATCATTGTTCCCATGGTCCGGCTCGCGCGCCGGTGGGAACAGCGGATGGCGAAGGCGATCTGACAGACATGGACGCGCTTCGCCAGCATTTCTTCAATTGGGACGCGCTTTGGACGTCGCGTCTGATGCTGATCGAAGGCGGCATCGGCACACTGAAGCTTGGATTGGTCACGCTGATCGGCGCGCCGCTGTTCGGTGTCCTCGTCTTCATCATCCAGACCAGTTCTTTCGCACCGGTTCGCCGCGGCATCGAATGGTTCATCGACCTGATGCGCGCATTTCCATTGCTCGTTTTTCTCGTGCTCACGTATTACCTGCTGCTCCCGCTTCTCAACTTGCGGGTCGATCCGTTTCTGGCCGCTGCCGTGGCTTTTTCGATGAAGCATGGGGTCTATTTCGCCGAAATATATCGCTCGGCCTGGCTGGCGGTCGATCGCGGTCAGTTCCACGCGGCGCACTCGCTTGGCTTGCGGCACTGGCGAACGGCTCAGCTCGTCGTTGTTCCGCAGGTCGCCCTCATCATGCTGCCGCCGCTGGTGAGTCAGGCGACGCTCATCATGCGCGACCTGCCGCTCGCTTTTATCGTCGGCTATTTCGAGATTCTCACGGGCGCGCGGGCAGCACAGGTCTTCGTCCGCAATTCCACGCCGCTTGTCGGCGCGATCGTTGTGTATGGTATCGCGCTCCTGATCCTGCAGTGGCTGGTTGGACTGGTCGAGCAATACAGCAGACGGCGGCTGGAGGCGTGAGACGCATGGAAACGCCGGTCCTCAGTGTCGTTGGAATCAGAAAGAGCCTCGGCGGCCATCTCGTGCTCGACGGCATCAGCTTCGACGTGCCGAACGGGCAGGTCGTCGCTATCATCGGCCCATCGGGCGGTGGCAAATCCACTCTCCTTCGTTGCATCAATCTGCTGGAAGTGCCGGACGAAGGCACCGTGGAGCTGGACGGCGAGTTCGTGACGGGCGCCCGGGCGGCAAGACTGGCAAAGCTTCGCTCGCGCATCGGCATGGTCTTTCAGCTTTTCAATCTGTTTCCGCATCTGACGGCGCGGCAGAACGTGTCGCTGGCGCCGATCTATTCGCTCGGCATTCCCGAGAACGAGGCCAACGAGCGGGCAGAGCAGGCGTTGAAAAAAGTGGGCCTTGGCCACAAACTCGATTCCTATCCGCGCCATCTTTCCGGCGGGCAGCAGCAACGCGTGGCGATTGCGCGGGCGATGGTGATGCGACCGCGCCTGATGCTGTTCGATGAACCGACCTCGGCGCTCGATGCCGAGATGGTCGCCGAAGTATTGCAGGTCATGCGCGACCTTGTCGCCGAAGGCATGACCATGGTCGTCGTCAGCCACGAATTGCGTTTCGTGCGCAGCGCGGCCGATCGCATTCTCTTCTTGGCGGATGGGCGGATTATCGAAGATCGACCCGCGGCCGAGTTCCTCGACAATCCGCTGGAAGAGCGCTCGCGCCAGTTCGTGGCGGCCATCAAATAGGAGGTTGTCATGGCCGAACGTGCCTACAGCCATCAGCGGCCGATCGATGACGCGTTCTATCGCAACATCAGGATCGCGCTCGGAGACCGGCCGTTGCGCGGAGCGACGCACGAAATTGCAGGCGGAAATGGATTCATTGTGCAGGCGCCCGCCGGAAGCCTGATATCTTTCGAACCCGCCGGACCGCAGATCGTCAATGTGTTCTTCTGGAATACACACGACCCGGACGAGCGGTATTGGGCTGAAGAAACCATGCTCATCGAGGGATCGCGCCTTCAGCGCAACACGCGCGTGTGGGGGACAATGGCGCGCTTCCGTCCGCTAGCGACGGTCATCGAAGACACCGTGGCGACACTCAGCATCGCCGGCCAGCCGCAGGCATTTCATCACTTTGCCCATGGCGGATCGGGAACGCCTGCGGACTGGGTGGCTCGCGGCGGCAGGCCCGGCGTGAAGACGAGCTGGGAGCGGCTTGTCGGAGCGATGCAGACCCAAGGTTTGCCTGCGCAAATGCTCATGGAAAACCTGTCACTGTTCCAGAAGACGGCCGTCGATCCCATTTCCCAAATCCTGACCGTGTTGCCTTCCGATGCAGTGGAAGGCGACCGCATGGTGTGGTTTGCCGAAATCGATCTCACACTGGCTGTCGCGGCCTCGCCCTATCGCGAGGGTGGCGTGCCACTGTCGCGACTCGATGGCACAACGCGCGCGGTCACGGTTCGCGTCGAGCCCAACATCGCGAAGCCGCTCGGTTGGCCTTACAAGGACATGCCTTATCCGGATCTTTCGCTTTATCTCGATCCGAAAACCGGCGCGCGATCGCATGCGATCGGACCAACGCCGGGTATTGGCGGCATCCGATGAACACATCGGGCGTTTCGCCTTACCCTTTCGACACCGCCTTCTATGAGCGCATCGCCGCGCAACGAGGCAATTTCCGGTTGGCCTGGGACCATATCGTGCCGGCGCGTTCCGGATTCGGCTGGCGCGTCCAGGCCGGCCAGGCCTTTCGTATCGTGATGGTCGAAGGCGGGCAGGTCGTGGACCTCTGCATTTTTTCCGCGGAAGATCCGAACGAGCACTACGCCGCGGGTGCGCAATTTTACACCGAAGGTGCGCGCGTAACGCGCAACACGCGGATTTGGGGAACGCCACCCCGGTCACGGCCGCTGGCGACGGTCACCGGCGACACGGTTCGCGCCAGGCCGGATTTTGGCGGGCGAGGTTTGCGCGAGCCTATCAAGCATCATCACAAATGCTATGGCGCTCACTGCAATCCGCATCACTGGCTGCTCTTTGCCGGCATTCATCCGCCGACATGCTACGACAATCTGCGCGATGCCTGCGCGCAGCTCGGGCTTAGCCAGTATTACATCCACGACAATCTGAATTTGTTCGGCCGCTTTGCCATGGACCCGGAATCGGGAACGCATAACGCCGAGCCGACCCAGGCCGAGCAGGGCGACTATCTTGAATTCTATGCCGAGGTCGATCTGCTTCTGGCGGTCTCCGCCTGTCCCTACGGATATTCCGCGCGTCCACCGGAACAGTGGAAAGACGCGGAGATTCCCGCGCGCCCGATCGGCGTTCAGGTGTTCGACACAGGCATCGCGCCGTTGGGATGGCCGTATCGTTAGTGCCGCCATCTCGCGCGCGTGCTGCGACGAGATCGCCACAAACCCTTCTTGCGCGGCGGAAAAGGCTAGTGACGCCGTTCGCTGGCGTAGCGGACGAGCGCGGCAAAACGGTAGATGCCGTGGACGAAGTTACCGTAAGGCATTGTGAGGAAAAATCCGAAAACGACGCCGAGATGCAGCGCGAGCAATAGCGGCATGGCTGTGGTTTCGCGGCAGATCAGCAATGCAAGTCCCGTCAGACTCGTCAGGAACAGCATGATGAGAAACGCGACGTCCATGCCGAACCGCGTTCGGGGTTGAAGGGCGGGATCGCGTCGCCATTTTGCCGCGAGCAGGCCGGCCGGCCCGATCAGGAGTCCGGCACCGCCGACGGTACCCAGGATGACGGGCAGGTCATACCAGGCGTACGGCGCCTCGCGCGCCAATAAATAATGATAGATCGTCGCGACGCTGGTCGAGAGAAAGCAGAGAAGAAATCCGTAGAAGGTCAGATGATGGTAGGTCTTTCGGTCGTCGGTGGGGCTCTCGTCATGATTCATGCAGCCAACGCCGCCGCCATCGAGATAGCGCAGACGCGCCGCGTCCCGAACCGCCTGCCATAATGCTCCCAACCCATTCGCCCCTCCGGCGATCGGGGTGATCTCTTTCCAGAATGCCCTGACGCCAAGCGCAATCGCGACAATGGCATAGAGGAATACGGCGCCGAACAGCGCGGCCATCGCGGTGTGAGGCATGAGCCGATAAAAGGCGCCCGGTCCGATGTGCCGGCCAAGCAGGACGGACGCGTCATGTGTCGCGACAAAGCCGGCGATGAATCCAGCGACGCTCAGGCTCGCGATCGAGGCGATCGCGAGACCGTTGCGATCGAAAGCGCCTTTGAGAAATCCGGGCTTGGCATGCGTTCGATAGGAATTTGCGCGAACCTCCGCGAAAACAGCCGGGACGTTGACGCTGAATTCGTGCGGCGGAGAGAATTGGCAATCGAAATAGCAGGCGCCGCAGCCGTGACAGAGATTGGCCAGATAATTCAAATCTCCTTCGGGAAACGATCGACGCAATTCCATTGCCGGAAAGACAGCGCAAAGCCCTTCGCAATAGCGGCAGGAATTGCAGATCGTCATGAGACGCTCTGCTTCGGCGACGAGTCTAGTTGCGGGCATTGGCCGCTGCCTCCCGCCCGGCAATTCGCCCGAAGACGCTGCCGATCGTCATGCCGATGCCGGCTGCGTAGCCGCGCCCGAGTACGTTGCCGGCCATGATCTCGCCGGCCGCGAACATGTTGGCGGCCTGCTTCCCGTCTTGCAGGATCATGCGCGCCTGTTTATTCACGCGCGTGCCGAGGTAAGTGAAGGTGATGCCGGGTCGCATGGGGTAGGCGAAGTAGGGCGCGCTTTCGATACGGCGTGCCCAATGGGTTTTGGCTGGCGTCAATCCTTCGGTACGACAATCATCGAGCACGTTCGGGTCGAATGTCCCGGGCCTGACCGCGCGATTGAAATCCTGCACCGTCGTCTCAAGCTCGGCGGGGTTGAGATCGAGCTGCCGGCCGAGATCGGCGATGCTATCGGCGCGAATGGCGGGATAGAGAGATGGCATGAAGCGCCGCAGCATCGGTTCGTCGAAGATGCTGTAGGCGATCTGGTCCGGCTGAGCCGCGATCAGCCGACCCCAGATGGCGTAACGCTTCGGCCACAAATCCTCGCCCTCGTCGTAAAAACGCGCCGCGTGCTTGTTGACGACGATGCTGAAGGGAATGCAGTCGAGGCGTGTGATGATGCCGCCGTCGAATTTCGGCGAACGCGCGTCGAGCGCGATCGCATGACACTGCGTGGGGTCGCCGACCGGCTGGACGCCGCGATCGAGCAGCATCCTCAGGACGGAACCGCGATTGTATGGCGTGCCGCGGATGATGAAATTGTCAGCCGCGGGTCCCCAATGCGATTTCAGCCACTCGATATTGGCCTCGAAGCCACCCGCGGCCGCCACCAGCGAATTGGCGCGTATCATGGTGCGCCTTTCGCCATCCGCGACAGTCGCAGACAGAAAAACGCCATCGGCGATTGCGATGTCGACCACCTCGGCGTCGTACTTGATTTGAACACCAAGTCGCTCCGCCGTCAGGTAGAGAGCATTGAGCATGGCTCGCCCGCCGCCGAGAAAGAAGGCATTGGTGCGGCCGAGGCTGAGCGTGCCTTCGAGAGACGACTGAAACCGTACGCCCTGATCGAGCACCCAGCCCAATATGCCTTTCGATTCACTAATCATGTGGCGGGCGAGATCTTCGTTCGTGTGGCCTTCCGTCACACGAAGAAGATCATCCCAGAATTCCGCTTCCGGATAGGGGCCGGTCAGCGTGCCGGTTGCACTGTCGTGCGCGCAACGCATGTTCCGCGTATGCCGTGTATTCCCGCCCCGGTAGAATTTCGGCGCTGCTTCGAGCACCAGCACCGACGCGCCC
>CAZSAW010000310.1:0-4887 GCA_964604745.1 uncultured Hyphomicrobiales bacterium | reverse complement strand
CCGCTCGTCGTCGGCGAGGAGCATTACGCGGTGTCGCGGCAGGTGCAGCAGATCCTGCAACGCTACAAGGCGCTGCAGGACATCATCGCCATTCTCGGCATGGACGAGCTTTCAGAAGAGGACAAGCTCGCCGTCGCGCGCGCGCGCAAGATCGAGCGCTTCCTGTCACAGCCATTCCACGTCGCCGAAGTATTCACCGGCGCCCCGGGCAAATTCGTCGAGCTTGCCGACACCATCAAGGGCTTCAAGGGTCTGTGCGAAGGTCAGTATGACCATCTGCCGGAAGCTGCGTTCTACATGGTCGGCACGATCGAAGAGGCAGTCGAGAAGGGCAAGCGGCTCGCGGCGGAAGCGGCGTAAAGGCTCTGTGGAATTTCGGGACGCGGCACGATGACCACCTTCCAGTTCGATCTCGTCTCACCTGAAAAGCTTTTGTTCTCCGGCAAGGTCGAGCAGGTCGACGTGCCGGGATCGGAGGGCGATTTCGGCGTGATGGCTGGGCACGCGCCGCTCGTGTCGATGCTGCGGCCTGGCATTCTCACCGTTCGCGGCGAGCAGGGCGAGCAGCGGGTTTTCATTCATGGCGGCTTCGCGGAAGTCTCGGCGTCGGGCCTGACCGTCCTTGCGGACGTTGCGACCGACGTTGCCGAAATCGATCAGGCGGCTTTGGCCGAGCACATCAAGACAATCGAAGAGAGCATCGAGAGCATGGAGCCCGGCTCCGCGCTTGACCGCGAAATCTGGCGGCTCGATCACTTCAAAACGGTTCAGCACCATCTCACCGGGACGGCGATGCACTAGCCGCCGCGCTGGTATGGGCTTTAAGAGAATTATGGCCGGGGCAATCCCGGCCATTTTCTTTTCGCGCGGACGGTGTAGCGGGCTTTGACTTTACAAGCCGGAATCTTCTCAAATCGGCCGGTGAGGATGAGAGATCATCTCGTGGCGATTGTGGCGCTGGCTCTGGTCGGCTGGGCCGCAGCCTTGGCGTGGCGCGCACCGTCCTGGCCGCAAGCCTTCGCGCCGCAGCCGGATGCGCCGCATTGCACGCAAGCACCCCTGTTCGACATGGCGGCGTTTCACACGGCCATGCCGCGCTTCGCGCACGCCGTCAGCGCGGTCGTTCTCAAGGACGGGCGCCTGCGCGCATTTTGGTACGAGGGCGCGGCCGAGCTTGCGCCGGATGTCAAAATCTGGAGCGCCGTGTTCGATGGCTCGCGCTGGAGCGCGCCGCGCGTCGTCGCCGACAGCGCAATGACGTCAGCTGCAAGCGGGCGCCGGATCAAGTCGCTCGGCAATGCACTGGTCTATCGCGACGCGCGTGGCCATCTCGCGCTTCTTTATGCCAGTATTGCGTTCGGGCGCTGGTCGGGAGCGAGTCTCAATCTCATACGATCGCAGGATGAGGGCGAAAGCTGGAGCGCGCCACGCCACCTGATCACATCGCCGACGCTCAATTTCAGTACGCTCGTGCGCTCGCCGGCGGTCGCCATGGCGGGAGGCTTCACGCTCGTTCCTGCTTATCAGGAATTCCTGCGACGCTATCCCGAGGCTATTCTGCTTGATGGCGACGGCAATGTTGTTGGCCGCCGCCGCATCGATGTGCGTGACGGTGCGATCCAGCCGCTGATCGTCGCGCTCGGCGCGCGCGATGCCATCGCGTTTTCGCGCACGCAAGGGTCCGGCAAGGTGCTGGTCAGCGATACCAGCGATGCCGGCCAAACATGGACATCGCGACCGACGTCAACGATTCCGAATTTCGACAAGCCTGTCGCAGGCGCGCGGCTGGATACAGGAGAGCTATTGCTCATCCACAATGCGCCGCGCCCCGATGAGCGGGAGAAAAATGGCCCATTCGTGCTCGCGTTTTCAGCCGATCGCGGCCAGACATGGCGCACGTTCGCGACGATACCGCTCGATCGGCCGGGCTGGGTGATGCACTACCCCTGGCTAACGGCCGGTGCGGACGGGACCTATCATCTTCTGTTCACCCATTCGCGCGGCCCGAGTTCCGAGCTTGTGCACGTCCGCTTCAATCGCGCATGGATAGCGCAAAGCGGGGGGCCGCCGTGCCGTTGAATCCGCTGATGTGGATCTTCGCAACGGTCAACGTGCTTTCTGCCGCGTCGCTCGTTCTGCTGGCCACCGTGGCTCTCCGGCTGGTCACGCAACGAACCGACGCCCCGTCGCGCGAATTTCTCGTTGCCGTTATCGCGATTGAGGTACCGCTTTTCCTGATGGGCGGCGGCTATACGCTGTTCGACCCTTACGCCTACGGCTACAGTGGCCCGGTCGTGCCTTTGCTGATGATCGCACTTGTTGTGGTTGGGTGGATCGCCCGCAGCGTCGAACTTCCGATCTGGGCAGGCCTCGCTGCGTTGCTCTACATCTGCAATGTCTATGGCAGCGCCAACCTGTTCGATTATCTCGTCGATCCGCTTGCCGCACTCATCGCGATTGCCTGGCTGATCGGCGAGGCCCTGAGACCGCGTCGCAAACCCGGCTGATCAGGCCGCATCCGGAACCGAGAAGCGCGTGAATTCCTTCGCCACGCGCTCATAGACATCCTTGCGGAATGGCACGACCAGCGCGGCCACGCGGTCGAGGCGCTCCCAGCGCCAGGAATTGAATTCCGGCTCCTGACCGTTGCGCGGCGTGAGTGGATCAATCTCGGCCGCAGCCCCAGTGAAACGCAGCGCAAACCACTTCTGCCGTTGCCCGCGGAATTTCGCGAGTCGATGCGGCGGTCCATCATAGGGTGGAAATTCGTAAGTCATCCAGTCGGTTTCGGCGAGTGGCCGGGCGCTGGTGACGCCGGTTTCCTCCCACAATTCCCGCATCACCGCCTTGCGCGGATCCTCGTTCGCGTCGATTCCGCCTTGCGGCATCTGCCACTCAAGGCCGGGGAGGACGATTTCGGGGCCGTCGTCCTTGAAGCGCCGGCCGATCAGAACGAGCCCATCCGCATTGAACAATGCGATACCGACATTGGGTCGGTAGGGCAGGTCGGCGCTCATACCATTTCCCAAGCGGCGCTTTGCCGCGAGCGGCGGAGCGCATCGAGCACGCGCATATTGGCGATCGCGGTCTCTATTGGAAACGCCGGGGCCTTTTCGCCGCGGACGAGACGGGAGAAACGTTCGGCCTGCAGCTGATATTGGTTGACCGGCTCGAAAGTCAGCGCGCGCGCGTGATGGAAGCCGATGCTGTTGTGGTCGCCGATATACAGATGGCAAGGGGATGTGATCGCGTGCGAATACGGAAAATCGGCGCGAATCCACCCGTGCTCGGTCACGACGCCGAGATGTTGATGGGTACCGCCGGTATCGGGTCCTGCCTGCATTGACACGATGAACGTCGCCTGTCCGCTGGGAAATTCGAGGATCGCGCTCGTCAGCCGGTCGGTGCCGAAGGACGGGTCGATCTCGAAACGCCCGATCGCTCGCGTCGGTTCCTCGTTGAATACCATGCGGCATCCCGCGACCGCATAGCTGCCGAGGTCATAGAGTGAGCCGCCGCCGACTTCGGGCTTGTTGCGGATGTCGTTGGGGTTGCGATTATCAAGACATAGAAGTGTCTGCACGCCGCGCACGCGCCCAATCTCGCCAGAGTCTATCACCTCACGCAACGCTGCCCATTGCGGGTGATTGCGAATCGCGAAGGCTTCCTCGATCAGCCGCTTGGTGCGAGCGCGGACGTCGACCAGCACCGCAGCTTCGTCGGCGGTCATCGAGATCGGCTTTTCGCACAGGACGTGCTTTCCGGCCTCCATCGCCTTCACGCACCATTCGACATGCATGTGATTGGGCAGCGGGATGTAGATGACTTCGATCGATGGGTCGGCGAGCAATTCCTCGTATGATCCGTAGGACTTTTCGACCCCTGCTTTGTCCGCCGCTGCGCGCGCACGCGCGGCGTCACGCGACGCGATGGCCGTCACTGTTGCATTGGCGGCCTCGCGCATTGCCGGAATGACGCGATTGAGCGCGATCCCGGCGGCGCCGAGAACTCCCCAGCGAACTTTATCCATGATGCTTGCTCTCACATTTCGGCGAGCGGCGCGAATTCGCGCACCACGCGCTCGTAGACATTACGTTTGAAAGGAATGATCAGACTGGGCAGGTTTTTGACCGGCTCCCATCGCCACTCGGCGAATTCAGGTTTATGCGCGCCGCCGCCAGGATGCATGATGTCGATTTCCTTGTCCTTGCCGACAAAACGGAAGGCATACCACTTCTGTTTTTGTCCGCGATATTTTCCCTTCCATGCCTGGCCGACAGTCGCGCGCGGAATATCGTAGGTGAGCCATTCGTCGATCTCGCCGATCTTTTCGACCGATCGGATGCTCGTCTCTTCATAGAGTTCGCGCAGGCCGGCAGCATAAGTATCCTCGCCGTCATCGACGCCGCCTTGCGGCATCTGCCACTCGTGGACGTTGTCGACATGCTCGGGCCCGCCAAGCCGGCGCCCGATGAAGGCAAGTCCCTTGTGATTCAGCACCATCAGGCCGACGCAGGGCCGGTAGGGGAGGTCTTCGAATCGTGTCATGCAAACGCCCGTTTCACCGCAGCGGCCGTAGCGGTGCACCGCAAGGGAGGGAGCGTCAAGGCGTCCGGGCGAGATTCTGCCTTGCTGCGTCTCAGCTCGATTTTGTCTTGACGGCGACGGTCGAGATTGGAACGAGCGTGATGCCGCGGCCGACCGCGGCTTTTGCCCACTTCGCCAGCTTCTCGATCGTCACCGGCAGCGCGCTCGCCATGCCGACCGATATGCCGCGTTCGCGCGCGATCGATTCGAGACGCGTCAACGCCTTGTCGATCTCGGCAGGTGCCGGCGCCGCGTCGATCAGCGCGTCGGCTTTGGCAAAGGCGATGTTGTTTGCGCCGG
>CAZSAW010000309.1:0-5615 GCA_964604745.1 uncultured Hyphomicrobiales bacterium | reverse complement strand
GTTCGACCAGCGCGCGGACATGGCCTTCATAGTCGAAGCGCGGCACGGCATCGTCCGGCTGCGGCGCGAGTCGCGCCCGCGCGATCCGTCCCTGCGCCCACGGCTCGAAGACGGGAAAACGGCCGCCGCGCACGAGTCCGTGCACGAGTGCGGTGATGAAAACGGTCTTGCCCGCGCGCGACAGCCCGGTGATGCCAAGCCGAACATTCGGTCGCCAGAGATGACGGCCGAATTCGACAAGCGCACGGGTGCCAAGCCGGACGGGCTCAATCCATTGGGAAATCGGTTCGATCACGGAACGTCGGGATGGGCCGCACCCTGCTGATCGCCTTCAGCTAATCAGAATGTGCGAAATCTCAACCTGCCCTGCCGTCACGCCGCCTCAACTGCGACGACACCCGGCACGGCCTTGATCGCTCCCGCGATTTGCGGCGACACCTTGAAGCGGCCCGGCAGCTTGATCTCGACCTCGTTGCCGTCCGCAAGCAGGAGCGTCAGGCTCACTTCCGCGTCGCCCTTCGGTTCGAGACGCTTGGCCACCCCCTCGATTGGCCCATCCGAGCGCAGGAAGATGCGCAGGCTCTTCTGCACCTTCTCCGCCGCGGCATCGAGCTTCTCGGCCGACTGGATGCGCGCGCGCACCTCGTCGCCCTGCGCCTCCGCCGACAGGAACAGAAGGACGGCCGTACCTGGCTCGAGCATGTCGCGATATTGCTGCAGGCCTTCCGCGAAGATCACAGCCTCGTAATGCCCCGACGGATCGGACAGGCCGATGATGCCCATCTTGTTGCCGGTCTTGGTGCGTCGTTCGATACGCGACACGACGGTCGCGGCGGTACGGCCGGCGGTGACTCCGTTCTTCACGCTCCGCGAGAATTCCGCCCAGCTCTGCACGTTCATGCGCTTCAGCGCCTGCGCGTAGTCATCCAGCGGATGCCCGGTGAGAAAAAATCCGATCGCCTCGTATTCGCGTTGCAGCCGGTCGGCCGGCAGCCATGGCTCAACCTTCGGCAGCCGCAAGCCTTCGCGATGGGCGGGGCCGCCGAACAATTCGTTCTGCCCAAGGGTCGCGGCTTCGTGTGCGTGCTGAGCGGCGCCAAGCATCGCTTCCACAGCGGCATGCGAACGCGCCCGGTTCGGCTCCACCTCGTCGAAAGCGCCGGCTGCGGCAAGGCTTTCCAGCACCCGCTTGTTCACCGCGCGCGGATTGATGCGCGACGCGAAATCCGTCAGATCGCGGAACGGCCCGCCCGCACGTGCCTCGACGATCGATTCCACCGCCTGCTTGCCGACACCTTTCAGCGCGGCCAGCGAATAATGGATCGTGTTGCCATCGACATCGAAGGCGGCGCCGGAATGATTGATCGAAGGCGGCTTGACGACAATGCCGAGCCGCTCCGCCTCGGCGCGGAATTCAGCAAGCTTGTCGGTATTGCCCATGTCGAGTGTCATCGATGCAGCAAGAAACTCGACCGGGTAATTCGCCTTCATGTATGCGGTCTGGTAGGCGACAAGCGCGTAAGCGGCGGCGTGGCTCTTGTTGAAGCCATATTCGGCGAAGCGTTCGAGCAGATCGAAAATCGAATCCGCCTGATCGCGCCCGACGCCGTTTTCAACCGCGCCTTTGACGAAAATGTCACGCTGCGCCTGCATCTCCTTGCGGATTTTCTTGCCCATCGCGCGGCGCAGAAGGTCGGCCTGTCCGAGCGTGTAGCCGGCGAGAATCTGTGCGGCCTGCATCACCTGTTCCTGATAGATGATGACGCCGAACGTCTCCTTCAGGATCGGCTCAAGCTTGGGATGGATGTAATCCGGCTTTTCCATCTCGTGCTTGCGCGCGCAATAGGTCGGGATATTCGCCATCGGACCCGGGCGGTAAAGCGCAACGAGCGCGATGATGTCCTCGAACCGGTCAGGACGCATGTCGAGCAATGCGCGCCGCATGCCCGCGCTTTCCAGTTGGAACACGCCGACCGCTTCAGCGCGCGCCAGCAACTCGTATGTCTTGCGGTCGTCGAGCGGGATCGCCGACAGATCGAGATCGACCCCGCGCCGCTTGACGAGATCGACGGCGGTGCGCAGCACCGTCAACGTTTTCAGGCCGAGAAAGTCGAATTTGACGAGACCCGCCTGCTCCACCCATTTCATGTTGAACTGGGTCACCGGCATGTCCGATTTCGGATCACGATAGAGCGGCACCAGTTCCGAGAGCGGACGATCGCCGATAACGATGCCGGCGGCATGGGTCGAAGCGTGACGATTGAGGCCTTCGAGCTTTTGCGCAATGGCGAAGGCGCGCGCAACGACCGGTTCGGAATCGCGCGCAGCCTGCAGCCGCGGCTCGTCCTCGATGGCGCGTGAAAGCGTGACGGGATGCGCTGGATTCTGCGGCACGAGCTTGCAGAGCTTGTCGACCTGCCCGTACGGCATTTCGAGAACGCGGCCGACGTCACGCAGCACTCCGCGCGCCTGCAAGGTACCGAAGGTGATGATCTGCGCCACCTGATCGTGGCCGTAGCGATTCTGCACATAGCGGATCACTTCATCGCGCCGGTCCTGACAGAAATCGACGTCGAAATCCGGCATCGAGACGCGTTCCGGATTGAGGAAGCGTTCGAACAGAAGGCCGAAGCGGATCGGATCGAGATCGGTGATCGTCAAGGCGTAGGAAACGAGCGAGCCCGCGCCCGAGCCGCGGCCCGGCCCCACCGGTATGCCCTGCGCCTTCGCCCACTGAATGAAGTCGGCGACGATCAGGAAGTAGCCGGGGTATTTCATGCGCGCGATGACGTCGAGCTCAAATTCGAGCCGCTTGCCGTAATCCTCCTCGGTCGCGCCTGGTGCGACGCCATGCTGGGCAATCTGGCGCGCGAGCCCATCCTTGGCGCGCTTGCGCAACTCGTCCGCCTCGTCGACCACAACGCCGCCGGTCGAAAAGCGCGGCAGGATAGGATGGTGCGTGCGCGGCCGAAAGGAACAAAGCTGCGCAATCTCGACAGTGGACGCGAGCGCTTCCGGAAGATCAGAGAAAAGCGCGGCCATTTCCGCGCGAGACTTGAACCGGTGCTCGGGGGTCAGTTGCCTTCGATTGGTTTCTGCGATCAGCCGGCCCTCGGCGATGCAGATCAGCGCGTCGTGCGCTTCGTAATCGTCCCGGGCAGCGAAGAACGGCTCATTGGTGGCAACGATCGGCAGGCTTTTCGCGTAAGCGAGTTCGACCAGAACGGGTTCATTTGCGCGCTCGTCTGGCCGGCCATGACGTTGCAATTCCACATAGAGGCGGTCGCCGAACAGCGCGCGCAACTTTTCGCAGCGCGCCGCGGCGAGTTCGTGCTGGCCGCCGGCGATCGCAACGTCGAGGCACCCGTTGAACCCGCCCGTGAGAGCGATGATTCCATTCGTCTCCCCGTCGAGCCATTCCAGCTTCAGATGCGGCGCCTCGTTTGACGGCGTTTCGAGGAACGCGCGCGAATTGAGACGCATGAGGCTGCGATAGCCGTCCTCGCGTGCGGCGAGGAGAACGATGCGCGGATGCTTGCGCCCGTGCGGCTGGCGCGGGTCTCGTTCAATATCGCCAAAATCGAGCGCAAGGCAGGTGCCGACAATCGGCTGGATACCGCTGCCGGCCATCTTCTCGGAGAATTCGAGGACGCCGAACATGTTGTCGGTGTCCGTGAGCGCAAGCGCGGGCTGCTTGTCTGCTTTCGCCAGTTCCGCGAGTCGCGCGATGGTCAGCGCGCCTTCGAGCAGCGAATAGGACGAATGGACGTGCAAATGCACGAAGCCGGGCGCGGCCAAGGCGGGACTCCGAATCTCGATGGGTCAGTCACGTATGGTTGCGGCGTCGAGGCTCTGCTGTCCATCGCGATGCGCCTCGCGCGCAGGGCAAATCCCGTTGTCCCCATCTGCGTGGTGACCGGCACGCGCCGCGGCCCGGAAACAAGTACTGATCTGCCGAGAGCACCAGCGCCGCGGGCGGACGAGCCGGGTGAGAGGCGACGATACGGGGACTTGAATTCGTCGCCCCTCACCCGCTGCGCCGCCGGAGGGTGGGCCGGCTTCGAGATGATTCTGATTATTCTTCAAAGGGTTGACAGAACCTGCGCCCAGATCGCGATCATGCCGAGAAATAACGCCAGCGACGTCAACGCAGCGGCTTCCTGAACAACGGCCCGAAACATGCTGTCCTCCCTGAACGGACAGAGAACATAGTTCATTGTTTGTTCTCACGTCAAGCGTTTTCTACAGATGGGTCGAGCGTGAGCCTTTTCAGCCTAAGCGACCCGCTGATTGTGACGGCCGCGGCCATCAACTGCTACGTTGCCGCCGGCTTGGCGTGTGCAGGGGAAAGGTCGAATTGATGAGAACCTTCGCGCGGCTTTCGCTCGCCGTGATTGGTGGCCTTTTGGCGTCGGCACTCGGCGGCGTCACACATCCCGCCAGTGCGGCCATGCCGGCGACACCGATGCTCCTGGCAGGACCCGGTGCGGTACTGCTGGTCGCCGAAGAAAAGGGAGCGAAGAAACGCCCGCGCACGCCGAACAGGCAGCAGATCCAGAAACAGATCGAGCAATATGTCCCGGGCGGCCTGCCGGCGGTCGTGCCCGGCGGCATGATCGATACGTATCTCGGTCAGGCCGGCGGCTATGGCGGAATCTATGGCGGCAATGGCTTGAACCCGGGCAGCGATCTCATCGGCCATCAAGGCAATCGCTGACGCGCCGCACGCCCGCGGATTCCGCGCAATCTAATCCAGTTCGACAACGAGGCCTTCGCGGATGGTGACGCGCCGGTCCATGCGGCGGGCGAGATCGATGTTGTGGGTCGCGATGATGGCCGCGAGCCCCGAAGCCTGCACAAGCTGGCGCAGCGTTTCGAACACATGCTCGGCCGTATGCGGATCGAGGTTGCCGGTCGGCTCGTCGGCGAGAAGAATGCGCGGCGCATTCGCCACAGCGCGCGCGATGGCGACGCGCTGCTGCTCGCCGCCCGACAATTCCGCCGGGCGGTGAACGAGACGGTTCTTGAGGCCGAGATAGCTCAGCAATTCACTGCTGCGGTTGCGTGCCTCGCGGCGCGAGAGACCGCGGATCATCTGCGGCATCATCACATTCTCAAGCGCGGAAAATTCCGGCAGCAGGTGATGCGCCTGGTAGATGAAGCCGATGTCGTTGCGGCGGATGCGGGTGCGTTCGGCGTCCGACAGCGTCGTCGTACCGTTGCCGTCGACGTAGACCTCGCCGGCGTCCGGGTGTTCGAGCAGGCCCGCGATATGCAGAAGCGTGGACTTGCCGGCGCCGGACGGGCCCACCAGCGCTACCGATTGGCCGAGCCAGATGCCGAGATCGGCACCCTTGAGGATGTCGAGCTCCGCCTCGCCCTGCCGGTATCGCCGCTCCACGGCGTGGAGATAGATGACAGGCGGATCGTTGTCCTCAGCCATCAGCCCGTCACTCGTAGCGCAGCGCTTCGACCGGATCGAGGCGCGCGGCACGCCAGGACGGATAGAGTGTCGCCAGAAGCGACAGCGTCAGGGCCATCAACACCACCGCCGTCGTCTCGCCGGGATCCATGATCGCTGGCAGCCGCGAGAGGAAATAAAGCTCGGGCGAGAA
>CAZSAW010000308.1:0-5089 GCA_964604745.1 uncultured Hyphomicrobiales bacterium | reverse complement strand
GCACCAGCTTCAGCCCCGACGACAAGGACTTCATCGAAAGCGCAATTTATTTTTTCATCGCCACGGCGGATTCGGAGGGTCGGCCGGATTGCTCGTTCAAGGGTGGCCCCGCGGGTTTCGTGCGCGTGACCGGTCAGGCCGAGCTTGCTTTTCCCGACTATGACGGCAATGGCATGTTCAAGAGCCTCGGCAACGTTGCCGTCAACCCGCATGTCGGCCTGCTGTTCATCGCCATGCACGGCAAGCCGAAACGGCTTCGTGTCAACGGACGCGCAAGCGTCCGGCGCGACGATCCGCTGATGGCACAGACCGTGGGCGCGCAATTGATCGTGCGAGTGGCCGCGGACGTCATCTTTCCGAATTGTCCGCGCTACATTCCGGCGATGCAGCTCTTCGAGCCGTCAATCTACGTGCCGCAGCCCGGCTGCGAACCGGTCGAGCCAGCTTGGAAGAGTTTCGACGACTTCAAGGATTGCATTCATCCGCGGCAGCCGACGGCCACTTGAGCGCCGCCGCGGTCAAACGTTGGCGGTGCCGAAGACCCGCGCGAAGATCGCATCGACGTGCTTGAAGTGATAGCCGAGGTCGAAATTGTCGGCGAGCTCGGCTTCGGTCAGCTTGCCCTTGAGCCGTGGATCGGTCTTGAGGAGGGTGAGGAAGTCGCCTTCGCCGCGCCAGACCTTCATGGCGTTGTCCTGCACGATCCGGTAGGCCTCTTCGCGCGCGACACCCTTCTGCGTGAGCGCGATCAGCACGCGCTGCGAGTGGACAAGCCCGCCGAGGCGATCCAGATTCTTCTGCATGTTCTGCGGATAGATGAGGAGCTTGTCGACGAGACCGGCCAGGCGGTTGAGCGCGAAATCGAGCGTAGCCGTCGCATCAGGCCCGATCATGCGTTCGACCGACGAATGAGAAATATCGCGCTCGTGCCACAAGGCAACGTTTTCCAGAGCCGGCGTCACATAGGCGCGAACCATGCGCGAAAGGCCGGTTAGATTTTCCGACAGGACCGGATTGCGCTTGTGCGGCATCGCCGACGAGCCCTTCTGGCCCTCGGAAAAAAATTCCTCCGCTTCGAGAACTTCGGTTCGCTGCAGGTGGCGGATTTCCGTCGCCAAGCGCTCAACGGAAGACGCAACGACACCGAGCGTCGCGAAATACATCGCATGACGGTCGCGCGGGATGACCTGCGTCGAGATCGGTTCCGGTTTCAGGCCCATCGCCTTTGCCACATGCGCTTCGACGCGAGGGTCGATCTGCGCGAAGGTGCCGACTGCCCCCGAAATCGCGCAGGTCGCGACCTCATGCCGGGCAGCGTGCAGCCGGGCGCGACAACGCGCGAACTCGGCGTAAGCATAGGCGAGCTTCAGACCGAAAGTCGTCGGCTCCGCATGAATGCCATGCGAGCGCCCGATGGTCGGAGTCATCTTGTGCTCAATGGCGCGCCGTTTGAGCGCTGCGAGCACCTTGTCGATATCGGTCAGCAGCAATTCCGCGGCGCGCACGAGCTGAACATTGAAACACGTGTCGAGCACGTCCGAGGACGTCATGCCCTGATGGACGAAGCGCGCTTCAGGTCCAACGATCTCGGCGAGATGGGTGAGGAAGGCGATAACGTCGTGCTTGACCTCGGCCTCGATCGCCTCGATGCGGGCGACGTCGAAGGTGGCATTCTGCCCCTTTTCGCGGATAATGCGTGCGGCGTCGGGCGGGATGGTGCCGAGCTCGGCCATGGCGTCGGCCGCGTGTGCCTCGATCTCGAACCAGATGCGGTAGCGCGTCTCCGGCGACCAGATCGCCGCCATTTCCGGCCGGGTGTAACGCGGAATCATGCCATGTCTCTCATCGCGTGAGGCTGTAACAGAACGACAGGCAGGCGGCAATTCGAGGCTTTCATCTCGCCGCCGCCGTCAACATATGCATGGCCTCGGGGCGGAGAGAAGACATGCAGGGCAAGGTCGTCGTCATCACCGGCGGGACATCGGGCATCGGCCTCGTTGCCTCCGAAAGGCTCGCAGCCATGGGCGCACGGCTGGTGCTTGTGGCGCGCGACAGGACGCGGGGCGAGGCGACGATGGCGCGCTTGCGCGCGGCCGGCCCCAATGCTCGCCATGCCATCCATTATGCGGACCTGTCGCTGATACGCGAGACGAAGCGCGTGGGCGCGGCAATTGCTGCTGCCGAAACGCGGATCGATGTCTTGATCAACAACGCCGGTGCGGTCTTCGGCCGCCGCATCCTCACGGACGAAGGCCTCGAGCGAACCTTTGCGCTCAACCACATGTCCTATTTCGTTCTGTCCGATGTGCTGCGCGAACGATTGATCGCCTCGGGCGCCGGACGCATCGTCAATACGGCGTCGAACGCTCATCGGCGCGGCAATCTCGACCTTACCGATCTGCAGTGGCGCAGACGCTACATCTCGTATCTGGTCTACGGGACGTCGAAGCTTTGCAACATCCTCTTTACGCGCGAATTGGCGCGCCGGCTGCAGGGCACGGACGTAACGGCCAATTGCCTGCATCCGGGATTTGTCGCGACTCGCTTTGGCGACGAGGCAGGCGGCCTTTTCACCTGGGGCGTCCGCCTTGCGAAGCTCTTCGCCATCTCGCAGGAGAAAGGCGCGGAAACGATCGTCTATCTCGCATCTTCGCCCGATGTCGCCGCGACAAGCGGCGGATATTTTTTCGAATGCCGGCCCGCGAAACCGAATGCGGCGGCCCGCGACGATACGGTGGCGAGGCAATTGTGGGAGGAGAGCGAGGCGATCGCCGCCGCGATCAACTGATCAGGCGGCCTCGCCGCGCGCGAGCGACGCGGCGTGCCGGATCGCCTTGATATTGCCGGCATAGGCGGTCGGTCCGCCCTTAAAGACGGCGGAGCCTGCGACAAGGACATTCGCGCCCGCGGACACCACGCGCGGCGCTGTGCCGGGAGTGACGCCGCCATCGACTTCGAGATCGATGGGCCGGCCGGCAATCATCGCTTTCAGCCGCGCGATTTTTTCCACCACCGCCGGAATGAAGGCCTGCCCGCCGAATCCCGGATTGACCGACATCACCAGGATCAGATCGACGGCATCGAGCACGTATTCGATCGTCTCGGGCGGGGTCGCGGGATTGATGGAGACGCCGGCTTTCTTGCCGAGTGCACGGATCGCCTGCAGCGAGCGATGCAGGTGAGGGCCCGCTTCCACATGCACGGTGATGATGTCCGAGCCCGCCTTGGCGAAGGCTTCAAGATGTGGATCGCAGGGCGCGATCATCAGATGCACATCGAGCGTCTTCTTCGTGTGCGGGCGCAGCGCCTTCACCACGTCGGGGCCGATGGTGATGTTCGGGACGAAATGGCCATCCATCACGTCGACATGGATCCAGTCGGCACCGGCAGCCTCGACGGCGCGCACTTCTTCGCCGAGCTTTGCGAAATCGGACGCGAGGATCGACGGCGCGATGAGGAGCGGGCGAGTCATCGTGATTTCCTGCATCCCTGTAACATCGGGGGGCGGGGCGGGCAACGCGCCCCGGTCGGACGAAGGGAGGGTTGTGAAAACCCTTTCCTGCTGTTACGTCGCACGGCGCGCAAGCCACAGATGACAGCCAGCGCCCGGGCCCTTTTTCAGCAGCCGCTGCACAATCGTCAATCGAGGATTCCATGGTTCGCACAGACGTCATCGTGCTCGGCGCCGGCGTGGTCGGCACGACGGCGGCCTTGCAGCTTGCCAAGAACGGTCTTTCCGTCGCGCTCGTCGACCGCCGGACACCGGGCGAGGAAACGTCCTACGGCAATGCCGGGGTGCTCGAGAGCAACACCTATTTCTCCTATCCCTTTCCGCCGCTGAAGAGCCTGCTGCGCATCGCGCTGAAACAGGCGCCGGAGGCGAACTATCATCTCTCGGCGCTGCCGCGCTTTGCGCCGTGGTTTTTCGCCTATGCCGCCGCCTCGCGTCCGCAGGCGATGCTCGATTTCGCCCGCACGATGCGGCCCCTGTTTTCGCGCGCGGCGACCGAACACGAAGCCCTGATGAAAGAGGCGGGGGCCGACCGCTATCTGCGCAAGAATGGCTGGCTGAAAATCTACCGCTCCGATGCCGGGCTGGAGAAAGTGCGGGCCGATCTCGACGTCATCGCCAAAGCGGGCCTCGAATTCAGGATTCTCGATCGCGACGCCGTGCTTTCGCTTGAGCCCGATCTCGCGCCCGTATTCCGCCATTCGGTCTTTTGGCCGACGGCCGCGAGCGTGAGCAGCCCGCTCGGCGTTACGCAGGCCTATGCAAAACACTTCACCTCGCTCGGCGGCACGATCCTGAAAGGTGACGCCTCGACGCTTCACCGCAGCGGCCAATATTGGCGCGTCGATACCGCGGAAGGTCCGGTCGATGCCGCGCAGGCGGTGGTGACGCTCGGGCCGTGGGCGCCCGATCTGCTCGAGCCGCTCGGCATCAAGCTGCCGCTCATGCCCAAGCGCGGCTATCACCGCCATTTCCGTCCGCGCGGCAATGCCGGGCTGTCGCGCCCGGTACTCGATGCGGAAAGGGGTTATCTGGTCGCGCCGATGGAGCAGGGACTGCGGCTGACGACGGGAGCGGAATTCGCGCTGCGCGACGCGCCGCCGACCCCCGTGCAGTTCGACCGGCTGATGCCGGCGGCGCGCGAGTTGTTTCCGATCGGCGATCCGGTCGAGGATCAGCCCTGGCTCGGTTCGCGGCCGTGCTTCCCCGATTCCAGGCCGGTCATCGGCCGCGCTCCCGGCCAGTCCGGCCTCTGGCTCGATTACGGTCACGCGCATTGGGGCCTGACGCTCGGACCGATTTCCGGACGGCTCCTGGCCGAGATGATGACTGGCAAGACGCCTTTCACCGATCCCAAGCCCTACGCCGCCGAGCGCTTCCTCTAAGCCAACGCTCCGCCACCCGCGTTGTTTGAACAGGCGCCGGGTGCGCCTGGCGTTTCGCGTCCTCGCCGCAGCGAGGGGCGTGGAGCGCCGGAAGGCGCACCAGTCCTTGTCCGCATTCCCTTTCGGGATGCGGGGCGTCCGGGCGAGGGACGCCGCGCCGTCCGGCGCTCCACAGGCGGCGTTCGTTCGACGC
>CAZSAW010000307.1:0-1796 GCA_964604745.1 uncultured Hyphomicrobiales bacterium | reverse complement strand
GAATCCGGCCTGTCCATTACCGAGTGGAAGCCGGTTACGGGAGCTTTGCCGCCGATGTCGCAGGCCGACTGGCAGGCCGAATTCCAGAAGTACCAATCGATCCCGCAATACCGGCAGCTCAATCAGGGCATGAGTCTTGATCAGTTCAAGGTCATCTACTGGTGGGAATGGACGCATCGTCTCCTCGGCCGTGTGATTGGCGCTGCCTTCCTGTTGCCGTTCGTGCTCTTCCTCTGGCGTGGCTGGATCGTGCGCGGCTTGCGCGTTCCGCTTGCGGGCATCTTTGCGCTTGGCGCGTTTCAGGGAGCGGTCGGTTGGTGGATGGTGGCGTCAGGTCTCGCCGATCGCGTGAGCGTTTCGCAATATCGGCTGGCATTCCATCTCACGCTCGCATGCCTGATCTATGCTGCGCTTGTCTGGGTGGTTCAGGGACTTTCGGCGGCGCGCACCGTGCCGCCGCCGCCGCACATTCGTAAAACCGCCTTCGGAATTTTGGTGCTCGTGCTTCTTCAGATTTATCTCGGCGCTCTGGTCGCGGGACTCGACGCGGGGCTTGCCTTCAATACGTGGCCTTTGATTGACGGCACGTTGGTGCCGTCGGCGGAGCGGCTCTTCTTCGAGACGCCTCTTTGGCGCAATTTCTTCGAAAACGTGCTGACGGTGCAATTCGATCATCGCATGATCGCCTATGCGATCTTTGCGATTGCCTGGCTGCATGTGCTCGGCGTCAACCGCGAGGCGGATCCCGGACTCAAGCGCACGGCACTTCTTCTTGCTTTGGCGATCTCGCTGCAGGCGATCATCGGGATTGTTACGTTGCTGCATCAGGCGCCATTGCCGCTCGCGCTCGCGCACCAAGGCATCGCAATGGTCGTACTGACCATCGCAACAATTCACGCGCATCGAGCGATCCAAAGCAAAACCGGGGCGCTGGTCGGCGCCCCGGCTGCCTCAACGGCCGTATAAATCTTGTTTCGCTAAGCCGCGAGCGCCTGCTCGAGGTCGGCGATGATGTCGTCCTTGTCTTCGATTCCGATCGACAGGCGCACCACGTCGGGGCCGGCGCCGGCCTGCACCTTCTGCGCATCGGACAATTGCCGATGTGTCGTGGAGGCGGGATGGATGATGAGCGAGCGCGTATCGCCGATATTGGCGAGATGCGAGAACAGCTTCACGTTCGACACGAGTTTGACGCCGGCGTCGTAGCCACCCTTCAGGCCGAACGTGAACACCGCACCCGAACCCTTCGGCACATATTTCTTGGCGAGGTTGTGATAGCGATCGCCGGCGAGGCCCGGATAGCTGACCCACGCGACCTTGTTGTTGGTCGATAGCCATTCGGCGACGGACTTGGCGTTGTCGCAATGCCTCTGCATCCGCAACGGCAGCGTTTCGATGCCGGTGAGGATAAGGAATGCGTTGAAAGGGGACAGCGCCGGACCGATATCGCGCAGGCCGAGAACGCGGCACGCGATCGCAAAGGCGAAATTGCCGAACGTTTCGTGCAGCACAATGCCCTGGTATTCGGGCCGCGGTTCCGACAGCATCGGATAGCGGCCTTCGCGCGACCAGTTGAATGTGCCGGCATCGACGATCATGCCGCCGATCGAGTTGCCGTGACCGCCAAGAAACTTGGTGAGTGAGTGCACAACGATATCCGCGCCATGCTCGATGGGCCTGCACAGATACGGCGTAGCGAGTGTGTTATCGACGATCAGCGGTACGCCGGCGCGCCGCGCGATGTTCGACACGGCCTCGATGTCGGTGATGACGCCGCCCGGATTGGCGATCGATTC
>CAZSAW010000306.1:0-1708 GCA_964604745.1 uncultured Hyphomicrobiales bacterium | reverse complement strand
GCGGCGGCGCTCCAACCGGAAACCTTGAGGCTGTGAACCTCCACTTCGGTGACCATGGCGTCGGGCGACGACCGGGACACGGCGAAGACCGGAAGCGAGGCGGGATGATCCGGCCGCTCAACGAAGGGCAGTCGCGCGATGATCTTTGGCGCACTCGGATCTTCGAGCGCCGTCCACCAATCGCCCGCGCCGGCCAGCGCGGTGGCCGGCACAAGTCCGAGATCGCCCTTGGAAGCCGAGATAGCAGCGATCACGCCGGCGGCTCCCATATGAGGAACGAAAGGCACGGTGAAGCCGAAATGAAAGCGCGCGGAATCGCGCATCGCCGCTTCGCCTGCGGTGAGGTCGGCATGCACGGAGAACGGATTCTGCACATGCGTGAAGGTCGCGATGATGACGCGCCAGATGCTCTCGACCGTGTCGAGCGGCAGCAGGCCGTGATGCCGTTCGACCAGCTTGCGCATCATCGAGGCTTCGCGCGCCGGACGGAAAGCCGATCCCGTTTCCTGGGTGCGCTTCACCGCGATGAGGTTCTCAATAATCTCACCGCGCTCCATCAGCAGGTTGTGCATTGCCTCGTCGATGCGGTCGATCTCGGCCCGCAAGTCGGCGAGCGAAGGCGTGACACGGTCGTTCGGTTTCGGCATGGCGTGCTCAACCCGGAAGCCTGACGCCGATCCCCATTGTGCCGCGAAAAATCGGTCCCGGGCTGTTAACCACGCGGCCTGAGATCGGTGCGGCGAGGAGGCGATCGGCCGGCATTGATAGGACCCGCCTCTTACGAAATCAAAGAAAACATTGACAGGGGCGGCGGGGGACTTACCTAACTCCATCCGGCCGCCTGCCGGGCTATGGCCTGCCGGGACTAGAGAATGATGGTCAAAGCCAATGTGACTGCCAGAATCGACGCCGCAGGCCGTTCCACCGAAGCGGACAATCCGCGCGATTCGCTCGTCGCCCATTTCGGTCCCGAGAAGCCGCTCAAGCTCGATGCCGGCGTCGAACTAGCGCCATTCCAGATTGCCTATAAGACCTACGGCACCCTGAATGCCGAGCGCAGCAATGCCGTTCTCATTTGCCATGCGCTGACGGGTGATCAGCACGTCGCCAGCATTCATCCCGTCACCGGCAAGCCGGGCTGGTGGGAGAGCCTCGTGGGGCCAGGTCGGCCCATCGACACCGAGCGGTATTTCGTCATCTGCACGAATGTCGTCGGCGGATGCATCGGGTCAACTGGGCCGGCGTCGTTGAATCCGAAGACCGGCCAGCCCTGGGGTCTCGATTTTCCCGTTATCACCGTCCGCGACATGGTGCGCGCGCAAGCGATGCTACTCGATGAACTGGGCATCGAAACGCTATTCGCCGTGGCCGGCGGCTCGATGGGCGGCATGCAGGTTCTGCAATGGGCCGTGAGCTATCCCGATCGGGTCTTTGCCGCTTTGCCGATAGCCTGTTCGACGCGCCACTCGGCGCAGAACATCGCGTTCCACGAGGTCGGACGGCAAGCCGTCATGGCCGATCCCGATTGGCGCAGCGGCCGCTATCTCGTCGAAGGCACGAATCCCCGCCGTGGGCTCGCGGTGGCGCGCATGGGCGCGCACATCACCTACCTGTCGGATGCTGCCCTGCATCGCAAATTCGGCCGCCGCTTTCAGGACCGGTCCAATCCGACCTTCTCGTTCGATGCGGATTTCGAGGTCGAAAGCTA
>CAZSAW010000305.1:0-4529 GCA_964604745.1 uncultured Hyphomicrobiales bacterium | reverse complement strand
GACGTGGCGCGGATGTGTGCGCAGACACTTGCGGTTTATGCCGCGCTCATGACGCCGGGCGCGGAATGACCGCAGCCGGCCCCATCAGCGCGCGGCGGGCTGCACCTTCTCGACGCCGTATTGCAGGACGCGCACGTCCTCCAGCGTGACGAGGCCGCTCGACATCATGGTGTCGAGGATCGGCAGGAATTCGTCGATCTTCTGCCGCGAATCGACAATCTCCACGATTACCGGCAGATCCTGCGACAGACGCAGGATTTTCGTCGTGTGAATGCGGCTGGAATGGCCGAAGCCGGCGTGGCCGCGCAACACGGTGGCGCCGCCGAGATGCATCTCGCGCGCCTTCAGCACGATCGCCTCGTGCAGGGGAAGGTTTTCGAACTTGTCGTCCTCGCCGAAGAAGATGCGGAGCAGGACGGCCTCGTGCGGAATCTGCATGGTCACACCCACTTCATGCTGTTGAGGCTCGTGGCGAGCAGATAACCGAGCCAGACGGCAACAAGGCACAGAACGACCGAGAAGCCGATATTGGATCCGGCGCGCACCCATTCGCCGTCCTGCATCAGGTTGAGCGTCTGGATGCTGAAGGAGGAGAAGGTCGTGTAACCGCCGCAGATGCCGATCATCACGAATTGCCGCGCCACCGAGTTGACGTAGACGCGGCCGTCCGGCCCGGTCAGCGTGGCGAAGAAGCCGATGATGAAAGAGCCGACGACGTTGACGATCAGCGTGCCCCAGGGGAACGTTTCGCCGAAAAGCCGTGCGGCCATGCCCGAGCACCAGTAGCGCCCCATGCCGCCGAGCGCGCTGCCGATTGCGATCCAGAGATAGCTTTCCATCGCGGCTCAGGTCCCGTGAGTCTGCGCGGCGAAAGACAATGCAGGCCGCGATGAGAGATTCGCAAGCCGTGGCGGGAAACCGGCCACGCGCCGCGCCGAATGGCGCAACACTGTCGTACGACAGGAAAGAGAGAGGGGTAGGGGCTTCGACATGGGACTCCTGCTCGCACTGATGCGACTGGCAGGAGTCATCAGCCTCTTCGGCGGTTTTGGGGGACCCCATCCCCGTTGTCTGACCTGAATTTTACCGAACAAAAAGGTCGAGGCAAGGCGAAATGTTCCGCGCAATCCCGCGGGCCTTGCGCTATTGAGAGGCCGACAACGAGGGCGGCCGGGATTTGAGAATGAGCCAGTTTCAGTTCTGCACGTTTGCCACCGAGGGCCAGATTGCCACGATCACCATCAACCGGCCGCAGGTGCTGAACGCCCTGCACCCGGCGGCGCACCATGAACTCGGACGCGCGTTCGATCTCTATGCCGCGGACCCCTCGCTCCGCGTCGCGATTTTCACCGCCAGCGGCGAGCGTGCGTTCTGCGTCGGCAGCGACCTGAAGGCGAAGGCGGACGCGGGCAATCCGGTCGACGACATGCCGGTCACGGGCTTTGCCGGCATCTGCAAGCGCTTCGATCTCAACAAGCCTGTCATCGCCGCGGTCAACGGGGCAGCTATCGGCGGCGGCCTCGAAATCGTGCTGGCCTGCGATCTCGCCATTGCCGCCGATCATGTTGTGTTCGGCCTGCCGGAGCCACTGGTGGGTCTCGCCGCTCTCGGCGGCGGCGGCTTGCAGCGGCTGGTGCGGCAAATCCCTCTGAAGCAGGCGATGCGCTTCATCCTGACGGCGCAGCGCATCGGCGCGCAAGAGGCCGTCCGGATCGGACTGATCAACGAGGCTGTGCCGGCGAACCAGCTGATGGCGAAAGCGCGGGAATACGGCGCGGCGATCATCAAGGGGGCGCCGCTGGCGATCGAAGCCTCCAAGGCGGTCGCATTGTCGAGCCTGTCGGTGCCGCTCGAACAAAGCATCGTCGACGTGCATCCGGCCTCGGCGAAAATGTTGGCAAGCGAAGATGCGCTTGAAGGCTCGCTCGCTTTCGCGCAAAAGCGCCCGCCCCGCTGGAAGGGCAAGTAGCCCGCTCGCTCTCAGCCTTTCATCAGATCGTCAACGCGCACCGGCTTTCCCGTCTTTGCCGATTCCGCAATAGCGAGCGTCGTCGCCAGTGTGCGCGCCCCTTCGGCGCCGCTCATGACCGGCTGCGCCTGACCACGGATCACCTCGGCAAAATTGTGCATCTGCTGGGCGTAAACGTCGGCTGGAATATAATGAAAGCGATCGCGCCGCAGCGGATCCATCCAGCCGCCGTTCGAGGTTTGCGACCAGAGCTCCAGAGAAGGAATACTAAGCGTGCCGTGCGTCCCTGCGATCAGGTAGCAATTCTCCGACTCGTGCGGCCAGATCGAATTTTCGTAGGAGCCGCGCTCCCAGGTCCAGGGTGAGGGGACCGCGTCGGACACGAGCAGCGTGCCGATGGCGCCGCTCTTGAAATGCAGCACCGCGCCCGCCGTGTCCTCGACGACGAAATTGCGCGCTCCGTTGGCGGTCATCGCCTGAACGGTATCGATGTCGCCACACAGCATGCGCAGGCAATCGACGTCGTGGATGCTGTTGATCAGCACCGGGCCGCCGCCCGGCTCCTTGCGCCAGCCGAGAGTGTAGTAATCGTCCGACTTGCGGCAGAGCCAGA
This sequence comes from uncultured Hyphomicrobiales bacterium, assembly GCA_964604745.1. Lineage (GTDB taxonomy): Bacteria > Pseudomonadota > Alphaproteobacteria > Rhizobiales > Xanthobacteraceae > Pseudorhodoplanes. Next base: position 1,947 of record CAZSAW010000305.1, on the reverse strand, counting down.
CGGCCGAGACGGCCGTCACGCGTCCGACCGCGCCGTCCCCGATCGCTTGCGCCGCGCGCCTGAGGATTGGCGCGTGGCGGCGATGATGACCCGTCAGGATCGGCACACCCGCTTTCGCGCCGGCGGACACGAGCTCGTTCGCCTGCGCCACGGAATCGGCGATCGGCTTCTCAACGAGAACCGGAATGCCGCGCGCGACGCAGGCGAGACCGACGACGACGTGTTGCTGATTGGGCGTCGCGACGATGGCGCCGTCCGGCTTTGTCTCGTCGAGCGCGCGCTTGAAATCGTCGAAATAGGGATAGCCGGCTTCCTTCGCGAGCAGCGCGGCGGCGGGACTCGGGTCGGCAATTGCCGCAACCACATAATCCGGATTGCCCTTCATCGCCTCGAGATGGCGCTTGCCGATGCCGCCGGCGCCGATCAATGCAATGCGAACGGGAGCCATGACAATCTCCGGCACGGTCAGGCGGTGAAATGCGATGCCGACATGATGGTCGGATCTTTGGGAATGAGCGGCTTGAACGCCATGCGCCCGACGACGTCCTTGCGAATATCGACACCCGGCGCGACTTCGGCGAGCATCATGCCCTCGGGCGTCAAGCGAAACACGGCGCGTTCGGTGACGTAGAGAACCTCGCGTCCCTGCTGCATCGCCACCGTGCCGGAGAACGTGATCTGCTCGACATCCTGCACCAGCTTCATCACCTCGCCATGACGCCCGATGGTGATCTTGCCGCCGCCCACGGACACGTCGCTGCCCTTGGCATCGAATGTGCCGCAGAAGACGACCTTGCGGGCGTTCTGCGCGATATCCATGAAGCCGCCGGGACCGACCGTCAGTCCGCCGAGCTTGGAGACATTGACATGGCCATGCGAGTCGGCCTCGCCGAAGCCAAGAAAGGCCATGTCGAGTCCGCCGCCTGAATAGAAATCGAACTGCGACGGCGCGTCGATCATCGCGGTCGGGTTGCGCGCGAAGCCAAACAGGGTTCCGGTCAGCAACGAGCCGCCATAGGTGCCGTGTTCGATCGTCTGGTAATAACGGTCGAGATCGCCGCGCTGCGCGACGAGCTTGGCGATGGCATCGGGAATGCCGAAGCCGTAATTGATGACGGCGCCGTCGCGAAGTTCTTCCGCAGCGCGCCGGGCAATGGCCTGGCGCACGGTGAAAGGCTCCGGCTCCTCATGCGGCACGGGGCCGAAACGTTCGCCCGACATGGTCGGATCGTAGACGATGTCGTAGGTCATCGACGGGTTGGGATCGACGACGACCGCATCGACGATCGCGCCCGGCACGCGGACCGAGCGCGCGGGCAGGGTGCCCACTTCCACGGCGGTGCGCACCTGCGCGATCACCTTGCCGCCGGAATTGTGAGCGGCAGCTGCGACGGCATAGATTTCGACATTCGCCGCCTCCTGTTCGAGGCTGATATTCCCGTGCGCATCCCCATAAGAACCGCGGATGAGAGCAACGTTCACGGGGAAAGGCTTGTAGTGCAGCAATTCCTTGCCACCGATCGTCACGACGTCGACGAGATCCTCGGTGGTGCGCTTGTTCAGCTTGCCGCCGGAAATGCGCGGATCGACGAAGGTGCCGAGGCCGACATGCGTGAACAGCCCCGGCCGCTTGGCGGCAATCTCGCGATAGAGCTGCATGACACAGCCACCGGGCAGCACATAGGCCTCGATCTTTTCGTCGCGTGCCATCTGCTGCATGCGCGGCGACCAGACCCAGTGGCCGCCGATCACGCGCTTGACCATGCCTTCGTGCGCGAAGCAATTCATGCCGCGCGTCTTGCGATCGCCGATGCCGAGCGAGTGAATGACATGAAGGTCGCGCGGATGCTGGGTCTCGAGGAACCGTTTCTCCACCGCCGAAAACAGGTATGACGCTTCGACCAGCCCGCCGCCGCCGCCGACCAGGCAGACCGTGTCGCCGTCGCG
>CAZSAW010000304.1:0-5319 GCA_964604745.1 uncultured Hyphomicrobiales bacterium | reverse complement strand
GCCGCGGGTGAATTTGTGGATGTCGCCGGTGGAATCGGACGACGTGTAGAAGCCGCCGTACCACTCGCCTGCCAGCGCCGGCTCGATCTGCGCAATGTCCTGCGGCGTCACGGCGCGCCGCTCGAGGCCTCCTTGCGCGAGGAGCGCATTCACCCTGGCGGCATGCTCGTAACCGGCGCGGTCACGATAAACGTGAAGGATGCCGCGCGTCTCGAGATCAAACCGGATTTGCTCGCGCTCGGCGAGAGCGAACATGTCGTCGCGCGCGGCAATGGCGAGCTTCGCAGTGGCAACTGTGTTGGCTTCGTAATTGCGGATGCCCGCAACGAATTCGGCGAGCCAGGACAGCTTGTGCCAGCCAGGGCGCATCCGCATCAAAAGCGGCGCGTCCTTGCGGAACATCCAGCGCAGTCCATGCAGGATATTGGACCAGCTGTTCCAGACTTCGGCGTTGCTCGCCGAGAGCTGGCCGCCGTTGGCGAACGACGTCTCCATGGCGGGATAACGATGGCGGTCGAACACCGTCACCGCATAACCTTTGTCGAGCAGATGGTAGGCGGCCGTCACGCCGGTAATACCGGCGCCGATCACGGCAATGGAGCGCATGGGAGCCTCGCTGGACACGGGTGAACCACGTGGTCGGTTGCCCGACCGGCGATCCCCATCTGTCCCTTTGCCTGAGAGATGTTCCGGCCTGGACCGGTGTCCCCTTCGGCGGGCGCGCGAGCGCGCCTCTCTCCAGATTGTCCGGCCAGACAGTACGGTCTGCCTGAGAGTTTCCTGGGGAGTTGCTCCGTCGGCGCCGGCCCTGCTGCGGGCCGGTCTCTCCCATCTGGCCTTATGGACAAATCATTTATAGCACACAATGCATACCGGGAAAATCCAAACCTCACGGCGACCGCGTGTGCCGCTTCGACCAAGCATTCTGTCACGGCCTGTGCCCTTCTCACGGCGCGCCGTTTGCGAAAAGGATGATATAGAAGGGCTCGTTGGCGCTTGCTCCTGCGCCGCATGCCGACAAGACGAATGGACGAACGGATCGACATATTGTCCATGGGCGAGCCCATGGTGGAGTTCAATCAGACGCGCGAAGGCAACGGCGCCACGTTTCTGCGCGGCTGCGGGGGCGATTCGTCAAATTTTGCCGTCGCGGCGGCGCGGCAGGGCGCGCAAGCGGGCTATATCTCGGCTGTCGGTGCCGACACGAACGGCGCCCTGCTGCGTCAGCTTTGGCGCGCCGAAGGCGTCGACGATACGCATGTTCGCACGATGCCCGATGCGCCGACCGGCGTTTATTTCGTCAGCCACGGCGAGAATGGCCATCGGTTCGATTTCTGCCGCACCGGATCGGCAGCGAGCCGCTATACGCCGCAGGATCTGCCACTCGAGGCGATTTCTCGCGCGAAGGTGCTGCATCTGTCCGGCATTTCGCTCGGTATTTCTACTTCTGCCTGTGATGCCTGCTATCGCGCCATTGAGCAGGCCCGCGCCAACGGCGTGATAGTGTCGTTCGACACCAATCTGCGGCGTCAGCTGTGGCCGCTCGGACGCGCCCGCGCCGTGATCCGGGACGTCATGTCACAAGCGGACATATGTTTGCCGAGCTTCGACGATATCGTTCAGCTGTTTGATTTGAAGGATGCGGACGAGATTGTCGACTGGTGCCTGGCATCCGGCGCAAAGATCGTGGGGCTCAAGCTCGGCTCCAAGGGCAACTTGGTCGCCGACGGCAAGCGGCGCTATCACATCTCTCCGTATCCCTGCCGCGTCGTCGACGCGACCGGCGCCGGCGATACCTTTGGCGGAGCTTTCATTGCCCGCATCGTCGCAGGCGACAATATCGAACACGCCGGGCACTATGCCGCCGCGGCAGCGGCTCTTTCGACCGAAGGCTATGGCGCCGTGACGCCCATTCCGAGAGCAGACCAGGTCTACGCGCTGTTGCACAAATGCGGCCGTTCCAACCGGGAACAGGCGCATGGCTGACAAGCTCCGGATTGCGCTCATTGCGCATGACGCCAAGAAGAACGAGATCGCCGACTGGGCGCAGGCCCATGAAGACCGGCTCGCCTCATGCGACCTGGTGGCCACCGGCAATACAGGGCTCGAGCTGATGAGACGCTGCCCCTCGCTCACGATCGAGCGTCTGCTCAGCGGCCCTCTTGGCGGCGATCAGCAAATGGGCGCCAGGATCGTCGAAGGCCAGATCGACGTGCTGGTATTCTTCATTGATCCGCTGTCCGCGCATCCTCACGATGTCGACGTCAAGGCGCTGGTTCGCGTGGCGGTGCTCAGCAATATTCTGCTGGCGCTCAATCGCGACACCGCCGACAGCGTCTTGTCCAATCTTCTGCCAGGCGGGGCACGAGCATGAACGGTTCTTCAATGCGAGCCCGGGGCATGCTCAAACTCGCGCCGGTCATTCCGGTCATCACCATCGATCACGCCGCCGGCGCGGTGCCGCTCGCGCGCGCACTGGTCAGAGGCGGCCTGCGCACCATCGAAATCACGTTGCGCACCGCGGCGGCGATTGAAGCCGCGACGGCCATCATCGCCGACGTGCCGGAAGCCGTTGTCGGCATTGGAACGGTGCTGACCCCGGCGGACCTCGAGCAATGCGGCAAGATCGGCGCAGCCTTCGCCATCAGTCCGGGTTTTTCGCCCGACCTCTTGCGCGCGGCCGCCTCGACTGATCTGCCTTATGTGCCGGGGATCCAGACCGCATCCGATCTGATCGCTTGCGTCACGGCCGGTTTCGATGTCGTGAAATTCTTTCCGGCCGTATCCGCCGGCGGCATTCCGGCTTTGAACGCGCTCAGCGGCCCGTTTCCCGGCGTCAATTTTTGTCCGACCGGCGGCATCGGCGAAAGCAACGCCGCCGAATGGCTCGCACATCCAAAGGTGGTCGCCGTGGGCGGCTCCTGGATCGCCCCAACGACGGCAATCAAGGAGGGTGCGTGGCGGGCGATCGAAGATCGCGCACGGGCCGCAAGTCGCCTGCGCGCGGCACAGCATTGATCAGGAGTGACCGGCGCTTGTCCCCGGCGGCTGGCGGCTTCAGGCCCTCACATATCGCCTGAGAAAGGCCGCGCTGAATTTCATCTCTCGCTCCGGCTCCTCCAAAATGCATTCTACAGTGAGACGACCTGCATAGCGGGCATCGTTCAGTTGACAAAAGAATGTGCTGTAGTCGTAGCTTCCAGAACCGGGGTTTCTGCGATTGGTGTCGGCGAGATGCACATGAGCAAGCCAATCCTTATAAACGCCGATTTCTGAAAGCGGCTCTTGCTGCTCCCGCATGTGATAAATATCGGCAACAAGCTTAACGTTATGGCGGTTGACCAGTTTTGCGTAGCGGACGGCTTCTGACAAACTGTTCACGAGATTTGATCGATTTCGATTAAGAGGCTCGATCACGAGTGTGGCTCCGCTACCTTCGAGGGCGTCAGCTGCCCACACGAGACAGTTTAAATATTGTTCTTCGGCACGAGTGCGATCAAATCCGGTTGGAAAAGAGCGCGCCTTGCCATCGCCGAACACAACAATCTTCGCCTTTGCGCATTCGACCAATTCAGCGATCCGGCCCAAATGAGAAATGATGCGATCCTTCTCGGCAGAGGGACCGACGACCTTCATGCCGGGCGGGAACATCGAACCAAATGCATCTATCGGCACCTGGCACTCGACAACCCGCGCTTTGGCCGCTGCGAGACCGGCGTGATCTTCAAGCCCTAGCGGCGCAAGCGGCGCCTCGAGAAAATCGAGGCCAACGCGGCGGATCAGCGCCGCTTCGCTCAATGGAAGACACCAGCCAATTTTCATTTCACGTCCAGATGCGACTCGATGAAGCAGGACAACCAGTGAGGAATTTATCGCGCGTCTGCGCAACGCAGTTTTGCGAAAAGTGCCGTATTTTACGGCACAATATGCCTTGGAAATGTCCAGACAATAGAGTAAATTCAGGTTGTACCTGCCATGTTACGAATAAAAGACGGTACGGAGGAAATGGACCAAACTTTCCTGGCCATGCGCAAGCAACCAGCCTCGCGAACCAATCTGGCGTTGGAATTTGAGGGTGTTTCACGCGTTTTTGCTCCCGTCACGCACGGCGGGAAGCCGCACGTGGCGCTCCGAGACTCGACTTTGCATATTGCAGACGGAGAGTTCGTTTCCATCGTCGGTCCAACCGGATGCGGAAAATCGACGCTGCTCAATATCGCCGCTGGCCTTCTCAACCCGTCCTCGGGATCCGTAAAGATTTTCGGCAAGGAGCTAAAAGGCATCAATAGTCAGGCGGGCTACATGTTCCAGACTGACTCGCTCATGCCATGGCGCACTGCATTGGAGAATGTGGCAGCCGGCCTGCAGTTTCGCGGGGTCGATAAGCCGTCACGCAACGAGGAGGCAATGAAATGGCTCGCCCGTGTCGGTCTTGCCGGGGCTGAGGACCGATATCCTCATCAGCTATCCGGCGGTATGCGAAAGCGAGTCGCATTGGCGCAGACGTTAATTCTCAACCCCAAAATCCTGTTGATGGACGAGCCATTCAGCGCGCTCGATATCCAAACGCGCATTCTTATGGAGAACGAACTGTTGGACCTTTGGTCTACGGACCGAAAATCGGTCATGTTCGTGACCCACGATCTGGGCGAAGCCATCGCACTGTCCGACCGGATCGTGCTCCTTTCGGCTGGACCGGGAACCCGGCCGATCGGCGACTTTCATATCGACATCCCTCGTCCGCGCGACATTTCGGAGATCCAGCATGATCGCCGTTTCATGGAGCTTCATGCGGAAATCTGGGGCCATATGAAGGCTGAGGTTCTCAAGGCTTACAGTTACAACACCTCCATTTCGGCGAAACCATCCCATTGAAGCGGTGCACGACAGATGGCTAATGGACTTGAACTTCAGTCGACGGAATCGCGGAATTGGATTCAGATAATCGTGGGCGGCCGTATTTTTCGGCAATCTCTCCTGATCATCGGCCTCTTCGTCCTTTGGTACGTGCTGACAGAAACAAAAGTTCTGTCACCGTTCTTTTTTGGCCGGCCGCTCGTTGTGCTTTCACAAGTCTATGATTGGTTTCACAGCGGCATTATTTGGGAACACCTTGCCGTTACTTTGTTTGAGACCGCATCCGCATTTCTTGCCGGCTTATTTCTTGGCTTGGTGTTCGGCCTTTGGCTGGGCCTGGATTCCAAAACCTGCGAACTGCTGGAGCCTCTCATCAAGGCGGCAAACTCCATGCCGCGCGTCGTGCTTGTGCCGATCTTCGTCGTTTGGTTCGGCCTTGGCATGCTGTCGAAGATCGCGTTC
>CAZSAW010000303.1:0-1667 GCA_964604745.1 uncultured Hyphomicrobiales bacterium | reverse complement strand
TCACGCTCGCAAGCTTCGCCCACATCGCCACATCCCCGCTCCGGTCACGCCGTCTACGCTGCCTGCGGGCCGGCGGGGCGGCAATGCGAATCGGTGACAGCGGCGCAAACAAAAAGGCCGCGCTTCCGCGCGGCCTTCTTGACGATGCCTTGAAGCGGCTTATTCCTTCTCGCCGCCGATCTTTTCCTTGAGCAGGTCGCCCAGCGAGGTCTTGCCGCTGCCCGCGCTGCTGCTGCGGTATTCGGCCACCGCGTCTTCCTCTTCCATGATCTCCTTGGCCTTCACCGACAGCGCGAGCTGGCGGTTCTTGCGGTCCACGCCGATGAAGCGCGATTCCAGCGTGTCGCCCACCTTGAGGATCTTGGTGGCGTCGTCGATGCGCTCGCGCGCCAGGTCGCCGGCCTTGATGTAGCCCTCGACACCCGGCGCCAGCTCGATGATCGCGCCGCGCGGGTCGACCGCCTTGACCAGGCCCTTCACGCTCGTGCCCTTCGGATGCTCGGCGAGGTAGTGCGTGAGCGGATCGGACTGCATCTGCTTCACGCCCAGGCTGATGCGCTCGCGCGCGGCGTCGATCGCCAGCACGGAGGCTTCCACTTCCTGGCCCTTCTGGTACTTGCGCACGGCGGCTTCGCCCGCTTCGTTCCAGTCGAGATCGGAAAGGTGCACCAGGCCGTCGATGCCGCCTTCCAGGCCGACGAAGATGCCGAAGTCGGTGATCGACTTGATCGCGCCCTTGACCTTGTCGCCCTTCTGGTGGTTCTGCGCGAACTCTTCCCACGGGTTGGGCTTGCACTGCTTCATGCCCAGCGAGATGCGGCGGCGCTCTTCGTCGATGTCGAGGATCATGACTTCGACTTCGTCGCCGATGTGCACGACCTTGTTCGGGTTGACGTTCTTGTTGGTCCAGTCCATCTCGGAGACGTGCACCAGGCCTTCCACGCCGGCTTCGATTTCCACGAAGGCGCCGTAGTCGGTGATGTTGGTGACCTTGCCGAACAGGCGGGTCTTCTCCGGATAGCGGCGGGCGATGTCATTCCACGGATCGTCGCCCAGCTGCTTCAGGCCCAGCGAAACGCGCTTGCGCTCGCGGTCGTACTTGAGAACCTTGACCTCGAGTTCCTGGCCGACCTGCACCACTTCGGAGGCGTCCTTGACGCGCTTCCAGGACATGTCGGTGATGTGCAGCAGGCCGTCGACGCCGCCCAGATCCACGAACGCGCCGTACTCGACCAGGTTCTTGACCACGCCCTTGAGCACCACGCCTTCCTGCAGGTTGGCGAGGAGGCTGTCGCGCTCCTGGCTGTATTCGGCTTCCAGCACTTCGCGGCGCGAGACCACGACGTTGTTGCGCAGCTTGTCGAGCTTGATGACCTTGAACTCGAGCGGCTTGCCTTCCAGGTAGGCGGTGTCGCGCACCGGGCGCACGTCCACCAGCGAGCCCGGCAGGAACGCGCGGACCGAGCCGATGTCGACGGTGAAGCCGCCCTTGACCTTGCCCGTGATGGTGCCGATGACGATCTCGCTCTTCTCGAACGCCTTGGCGAGGTTGTCCCAGGTGCGGATGCGCTCCGCCTTTTCCTTGGAGAACTTGGTTTCGCCGTGGCCGTCCTCGATCGTCTCGAGCGCCACCTCGATTTCGTCGCCGACCTTGATCGCGATCGGCT
>CAZSAW010000302.1:0-5467 GCA_964604745.1 uncultured Hyphomicrobiales bacterium | reverse complement strand
AACTGCGCCGACAACTTGTCGACCTTGTAATCCATCTCCGTGCCCAACAGGAATAGCACGGCCTTCGGATCGATGAGGATTTTCACGCCCTTGTCCTCGACCACTTCGTCCGTCGGCTGGGCGGATTCGGAATATTCCATCGTCTAGGCCATGCCGGCGCAGCCGCCAGTGCGCACGCCGACGCGCAAGCCGGCATAGGGCTTTTCGGATTTCGCCATGATGTCCTTGATCCGCGCCGCGGCGGCATCGGTCAGCCGCATCACCTGGGGTCGGGGGCGAATACTGGCCATGTTTTCTTCTCTCCTGCGCCCTTAATCTGGGGTGACTCGTGCGGGCGCGCAACTCACCACATGTTGAGGACGAGGCGCGCCTCGTCCGTCATGCGGCTCGGATCCCACGGCGGATCCCACACGATATTGACCTTCACCTCGCCCACGCCGGGCACGCTCGACACGGCATTCTCGACCATCACCGGCAATTCCGCGGCCGACGGGCAATTTGGCGTCGTCAGCGTCATCTCGACGTCCACCTTGCGGTCGTCCTTGATGTCGACCTTGTAGATCAGGCCGAGCTCGTAGATATCGGCGGGAATTTCCGGATCATAGACGGTCTTGAGGGCGGCGATGATCTCGTCGGTCAGCCGCACGATCTCCTCGCGCGGCAGGTTCGACGTTTCGGCCGATACCGGCAGCACCATGTTCTTGTGGGCTGTGTCCCCGGCTTCGGGCGTTGCGGTTTTCGTGTCTTCGGTCATGCGAAAATATCCTGGGCCTTGATCAGCGCCCGCGCAAGGCTGTCCACTTCCTCTTTCGTGTTGTAGAGCGCGAATGACGCGCGGCAGGTGGCGTTGACGCCGTAGCGCGCGAGCAGCGGCATCACGCAATGCGTGCCCGCCCGCACGGCGACGCCGGCGCGGTCGATCACGGTCGCCACGTCATGCGGATGCGCGCCCTTCATCTCGAACGAGATGATGGCGCCTTTCTCCCTCGCCTGCCCGATGATGCGCAGCGAATTGATCTCGCGCAGCCGGTCATGGGCGTAGCGGATCAGTTCGTCCTCGTGCGCTCGGATGCGCGGCTTGCCGATGGAATTGACGTAGTCGATCGCCGCGCCGAGGCCGATCGCCTGCACGATGGGCGGTGTGCCCGCCTCGAACTTGTGCGGCGGATCGCCATAGGTGACGCGATCCTCGAACACGTCGCGGATCATCTCGCCCCCGCCGTTGAACGGCGGCATCGCCTCGAGATGCTCGCTCTTGCCCCAGAGAACGCCGATGCCGCTCGGCCCGTACAGCTTGTGTCCGGTGAAGGCGTAGAAATCGCAGCCGATATCCTGCACGTCGATCGTCAGATGCACCGCCGCCTGGCTGCCGTCGATCAGGACAGGGATGCCGCGCGCGTGCGCACGCTTCACCACCTCCTTGACCGGAACGATGGTGCCGAGCGCGTTCGACATCTGCGTCATCGCCACGATCTTGGTGCGCGGTGTCAGCAGCTTCTCGAATTGGTCGATGAGGAAATTGCCGTCCTCATCGACCGGTGCCCATTTTATCACCGCGCCCTGCCGCTCGCGCAGGAAATGCCACGGCACGATGTTGGAATGGTGCTCCATGATCGAGAGCACGATCTCGTCACCCGCCTTGATACGCTCGCGCCCGAATGTATAGGCGACGAGATTGATCGCCTCCGTGGCGTTGCGCGTGAAGATGACCTCTTCCTTGCGCGGGGCGTTGAGGAACGCCGCGACCTTTTCGCGCGCGCCTTCATAGGCCTCGGTCGCGGCATTGGCGAGATAATGCAGGCCGCGATGCACGTTCGCATATTCATGCGTATAGGCATGCGCGATGCGGTCGAGTACCGCCTTCGGCTTCTGCGCCGACGCGGCATTGTCGAGATAGACGAGCGGCTTGCCATAGACCTTGAGCGCAAGCGTGGGGAAATCCTCGCGGATGCGGGCAACGTCGTAGGATCCGTTCGCCGCGGTCAACATCGTCAGCCTCGTGCCGCGAGCCAGTCGCGCGTATGAGCCATGAGCGCGTCCTTGAGATTGTCGTCTCCGAGGGCCTCGACGACCTCGCCAATGAACGCCTGGATGAGCAAGGACTCGGCCTCATGAGCCGGGATGCCGCGCGCCTTCAGATAGAACAGCAAGTCCTCATCGAGCGCGCCGGCCGTCGCACCATGTCCGCAGATCACGTCGTCGGCGAAGATTTCCAGTTCCGGCTTGTTGTCGGCCTCGGCGTCTTCCGACAGCAGAAGCGAATTCGACATCATCTTCGAATCGGTCTTCTGCGCGTGCTGACGCACGATGATCTTGCCCTGGAAGACCGAACGGGTTTGATCTGCGAGTACGGAACGGAAGAATTCGCGCCCCGTGCAATGGCCCTTGGCATGGTCGGCGACGAGCGTCGTATCGACGTGTTGGCGATCGCGCAGTAGCGACACGCCGCGCAGGTTCACGGTCGTGTTCTCGCCGCCGAATTGAGCCGCAAGCTGGTTGCGCACGACGGCGCCGCCCGCGACGAAGGACATGTCGTCGTAGGTCACGTCCGCCCCGATCGCCGTCATCAATGACGAGATATGCAGCGCCTTGTCGCCTTCGAGCAGAATCTTCACATGCCCGACCGTGGCCTTGTCGCCGATCTTCAGTTCAAGCGCGTTGTTGATCTGGTAGTCGACGCCGTTCGGGCCCTCATGCGTCTCCATGAGCGTCGCCCTGGCGCCATTGCCGACAAAAACAAGGGAGCGGATGTAGGCCGCCGTCGCTTTGGCGCCGGTCGTCACGAAGGCGAGATGAATCGGCCGCTCGATCTGCGCGCCGTCGGCGATATGGATGACGGCGCCGTCGCCCATCAGCGCCGTGTTGAGCGCAACGGCCGGATCGCCGTCCATCGGCATGATGCGGCCGAGATCCTTCACGGCGTCGGGGTCCTTGCCGAGCGCATCCGCAAGCGATGCGATACGCAGCCCCGACTCCAGCCGAGCGAGATCCGACAATTCCGCAACAAAACTGCCGTCGACGATCACGATGCGGCGCCGGTCGAGATTGCCCAGCATCTTGCCGGCATCCTTCGCGCGCGCCTTCGCCGCCGCATCCGGCGGCGCGGCGAGCGGCTTGGCGTCGCGCATCAGCGTGCGCAGGTCGGTATATTTCCATTCCTCGACGCGCCGGTGCGGCAAGCCCTTCGACTGAAAGGTCTCGAACGCGGCTTCGCGCATGGCGAGAATCGTCGCGCCCGGCAGACGGTCGCGCGCACCGGCGAAGGTGTCGGCAAGGCCCTGCTCGGCCGTCGTCTTGATCTGGCGGATATCCGCGTTCATTACGCCGCCTCGTCTTGGTATTGCGCGTAGCCCTTGGCTTCGAGTTCGAGCGCAAGCTCCTTGCCGCCCGACTTGACCACGCGACCGCGCGCCATGACGTGAACGACGTCGGGAACGATGTAGTTCAACAGCCGCTGATAGTGCGTGATGACGATGAAGGAGCGCTCGGGCGAGCGCAGCCGGTTCACGCCTTCCGACACGATCTTGAGCGCGTCGATGTCGAGACCGGAATCGGTCTCGTCGAGCACGGCAAGGCGCGGCTCAAGCAGCGCCATCTGCAGAATCTCGTTGCGCTTCTTTTCGCCGCCGGAAAAGCCGACATTGACCGCACGGCGCAGCATGTCCGGATTGATTTCGAGCTTCGCGGCAGCGTCCTTCACGCGTTTCATGAAATCGGGCGTGCTCAATTCCGCTTCGCCGCGCCGCTTGCGCTGCGCGTTCAGCGCCGTGCGCAGGAACGTCATCGTGGCGACGCCGGGAATTTCGAGCGGATACTGGAACGCAAGAAACACGCCTTTCGCCGCGCGCTCATCGGGCTCCATCTCCAGCACGTTCTCGCCGTCGAACAGGACTTCGCCTTGGGTGACGACATAGTCTTCCTTGCCGGCGAGGACGTAGGCGAGCGTCGACTTGCCCGAACCGTTCGGACCCATGATCGCGGCGACCTGCCCCTTCTCGACGGTCAGATTGAGACCGCGCAGGATCTTCTTGTCCTCGATCTCGACGTGCAGATTCTTGATTTCCAACAGTGCCATCAGCTTGCCTTCCTGACTTCGTTCTGGCGCACGCCCATCGGAGGCGAGCGCCAATCCATTCAGCTCGAGCCTTGCGCGGCATCGATGCGCAGGGCGTTTTGTCGATTGCTCTCGTTCCAGCGGACCATGGCGCCGATCGCCTCTTCCACCGCCTCCACGGGAATAGCGGCGACGTCGTTCGATCCGAAATCCTGCGCGCGCAACAACCACCAGGCCGACGTCAGCGGCTTCCAGCGCGGCGCGTTGGTGGGCCCTGCAAGCGTCAGCAGGGGAATGCCGCGGGTCGCCACGAGATGGCCGAGGCCGCTTTCGTTGGCGACGCAGCCCGCAAGCCGCCCAGCGCAGGCATGCAGGAGCCAGAAGAGATACATGGCATCGCCACGCGCGGCCTGCAGATCGATAACGATCGCGCCGGGCACGTTCCGCTCGAACCAGCCGCGTTGCTCGACTTCGTCGGTCCCGAGCAGGAACACGGGACGAAGTCCCAATGCACGGATCTGCGCCGCGAGCGCAATATAGCCCTGGCGCGGCCACGACTTCTTGGAGGTCATCGGGCCAGCGGCAATGCCGAAATAACGCTCGCCTTGCGGCAAGAGGGTCGCTGCCTCCTTTTCGGCGGCCGGCAGCGACGGCAGGACGGAATCGAACGGCAGCCGATGCCCGGCGGCGATCTCCACGATGCGGTGGAAACGCTCGGCATTCGAATGCGGGCGGATTTCCGGCCTCAGCGACACGCCCTTGCGGATCGCAAAAAGCGGGCAATTGGCGATGTAGCGCGGGGCGGCGGGATAAAGCGCCATCACGCCGCCGACGACGCGCGTATTGGCGCGAAAATCGAGCACGAGATCGAGCGGCCCGTAGGATTGCGCGAGCGTGCGAAGCTGCGCGGCGCTGCCAATCAACGGCTGATGACCAACCGCATCATCGAGAAAGAGGTGCCGCACAGGTGACAGCACACCGGCAAAGGCCGACGCGTTGCTCGAAAGCGAGACAAGCCGGTGTTCGGGAAACGCCGCGCGCAGCGCGCGATAGGCGGGCGCGCGTTGCAGCGCGTCGCCCAGCAATTCCTGTTTGTTGAGGACGATCACAGTCGGGCGCACGGTCACACCTGCCGCGGCCTCTTCCGCCGCCGCCCCGGCGGCAAGACGGTGCACATCCTTGTCGCCGGAGGCGACATAGGCGGCGTCCGTCATCACCGGGAGCTCCGCGCGCATCAGGATTATCCGACGCTGCCTTCGAGCGAGATCGAGATGAGCTTCTGCGCCTCGACCGCGAATTCCATCGGCAGCTGCTGCAGCACTTCCTTGACGAAGCCGTTGACGACGAGCGCCACGGCTTCTTCTTCCGACAAGCCGCGCTGCTGGCAATAGAACAGCGTTTCCTCGGAAATCT
>CAZSAW010000301.1:0-17972 GCA_964604745.1 uncultured Hyphomicrobiales bacterium | reverse complement strand
CGCTCGCGCTCGCCACCGAGGCGATCGTGCGCTCCGTCGCCGGATCGATCACGTCAAAGCGCTGACCGTCCGAGGCCTTGCGCCACTGGCCGCCCACATACAAATCCGTCGGAACAGCAGCCAGAAGATTGTCGTACATGGCGATCAGCCCTTGTCAGCGTGTGAAAAGAAACGAGCGACCTATCGCTCAAGAAACGTCGCGAAATTTTCCAATGGCTCCCGGTCCGTCTGCAGCGTATTGGGGACGGCGTCATGATCGGCATAGCCGAGCGAAAGCCCGCATACGACAATTTCGGCGGACGAAAGCGAAAGCTCGCGACGGATCGTCGCGTGATAATTGGCGAAGGCCGCCTGCGGACATGTATCGAGCCCGAGGCCACGGGCACCGATCAATATGTTCTCGACGAACATGGCGACGTCCATATAGGACCCGACTGCAAGGCTTCTCTCGACGGTGAAGATCATGCCGACCGGGGCGCCGAAGAATTCGAAGTTGCGGTCATGCCATCGCCGCGCGGCAGCGCGATCGCCTTTGGCGATACCCAGCAGGTCATACAGCCGATATCCCAGCGTGCGCCGGCGCGTCTGATACGGCTCCGGCCATTTGCCGGAATAATATTGATATTCGGCCGGCGGCTCGTCTGCCCCCGTAGCGCGTTCGCTCAGGATCGCCGCCGAGAGCCGCTCCTTCGCGGCCCCGGTCAACACATAGACTCGCCAGGGCTGGGTATTGTTGGCGCTCGGCGCGCGGCGCGCCGCCTCCAGAAGTTCGACAATCGCCTCACGCGGAACCGGCGTCTTGAGAAAGCCGCGGATGCTACGCCGGCTCCTGATCGCTTCGACGACCGCCCGCGACTCTATCTTGCCGGTGCCGCTCATGATCGGCTGCGCCCCGCGTTGCCGGCACGATGCTTCTCGTAAGTCGCCATGTAGTCAAAAAAGATCTGCGCTGCCTTCTTCGCCCGGTCCACAAGCGGCATTCCGGTCTGATCCGATCGCGGAACTTCGTATTCGATCTCCATTTCCGCAGGGAGGGTGTCGATCAATTCCATGATAGGGAAGTCGCCCTCACCCGGATAAAGCCGATGCGCCCTCGCCTCGGCCCGCAATTCGTCATCCGTAGGACGGTCGGCGCGGTTCTTCCCGTCACAAATCTGGCCGAGATAGATGCGCTCACTGGCAATCTTCTTGACGTCGGCCGGCACACCGCCGGACCGTGCGAGATGCAGGGAATCAACGACGATGCCTGCATTGCGTGCTTTCGACGCGGTGATCAGCCGGTCCGCGTCCTCAATTGTCTTGAGACCGCTGAACGGCATGAACTCGATCGCGACCCTGATCCCGCGTGCGGCCGCGAGCGCGCAAAACTGATTGAGCGTGCCGGCGAATGCGTCGTGATCGTCGAAGAACACATTGATCATCACAGTGTCGCCGCCAAGCTCTGCCGTCGCATCGAGAATGCGCGCCTGATCACCAAGAGCGACATCCGGAAAAAAACCGTAGCCGATCGTGCTGGAAAGCCGCATCCCTGCGTCTGAGAGCCTCTTGCGAATGTCACGGATCGCGGCCGCATTACCGACGACGGGCGGATAGTCATCACCCGGACGCCGCCCGGCGATGCGCAAGCCGACCGACTTGAAACCGGCGGCGGCCGCCGCCTTGACCGTATCAAGCGGCGGCGCATTGCCGGCGGGCGGAAAATTGAGCGTCAAAAATCCAAGTGTGAGGATACGCAACGTTTGGCTCCATAAGTCGAACGGAAATGCTCACGTCCCAAGGCGGCCTATCCTGCCTCAATCTCGGAAATCTTGACGACACGCGTCTGCTGACTGGACACGGTCGCAGCCTCGGCAAGAATTTGCGCGGCAAGCCCGTCCTCCAGCGACGGAACCGGCTCTTTCGGATTGGACAGGAAGCGTCCGAAGGCAGCAATCGAGCCGCTGTAGGTGCGGCCAAAGCGCTCAAAAATATCCTGATGGATGCCGGACGATACGAAGTTCGTGCCCGACGTACGCGTCACGCTTGCGCGGGGCGCACGGCCCGACTCGATCAGCCCACTCGTGCCCAAGACTTCGATTCGCTCGTCGTAGCCGTAGGTCGCGCGCCGCGTGTTGTCGATCTGGCAGAGGCCGCCTCCCGCCAGTCGTACACTCATGACGGCTGTATCGACATCGCCGAGGTCGCCGATGAACGGGTCCGACAGGCAAGCTCCCATCGCCGAAATCTCAACCGCTTCATCGCCGGAAATAAACCGCATGAGATCGAAAAAGTGCACGCCCTTGTCGCGATAGAAGCCACCCGAGACCCGGATATATTCAGGAGCAAACGCCGTGTTCGGACCGCGCGACGTCATCTGCAGGATCTGCAGCTTGCCGATGCTCCTGTCCTTGACGGCGGCATGAAGTGCCGCGTGGCTTTCGTCATAGCGGCGGTTGAATCCCATCATCACCGGCACGCCCGTCTCACGGATGGCCGCGACGGTGGTACGCGCCTTTTGCAGGCTGAGATCGATCGGCTTCTCGCAATAGATGGCCTTGCCGGCCCTTGCCGCTGCGGTCGCGACGTCGCTGTGCGTGTCGGTCGAGGAACCGACAATCACGGCGTCGAGGTCAGCGGACGACAACAGCGCCTCAAGCGTTTCCGGCGCGCGCGCACCGTACCGGTCGGCAAATTGGCGCCGCCGCTCCGGCACCGGGTCGTACACGGCGGCAAGCGTCAGCTCGGGATTTTCCGACACATTGCGCGCATGCACCGAACCGATCTTGCCCAGTCCAATCAAGCCAATCCGATGCATCGGACGATTCTCCGCCCCGCTGACGCGGGCACCTGTCAGAAATTCGAGGCCGTCGCCCCACCGTCGATCGTGATTGCCGACCCCTGAATGTGTCGCGATTTCGGATCGCACAGAAACGAAACGAGATGAGCAACCTCTTCCGGCTGGCCCAGCCGGCGGATGCCTTCGCGCGCGACCATCGATTTCGCCACGTCGGCCGGGTCTTTTCTCTCGGCGGCGGCGCGCGTCCGGACAATTTCGTTCATGCGTTCGGTCACCGTCGTGCCGGGGTGAACGATGTTCACGTTGACGTCGTCGCGCAGCCCCTGCTTCGACAACGCCTTCGAGAAATTGGCAAGCGCCGCATTGACGGCGCCGCCGATCATGAAATCGGGGTCGGGCGTTCTCGCAAAGCCGCCGCCGATATTGACGACGGTTCCGTGCGCCGCTTTCAATGCCGGCCAGAGAGCGCGGCTCAAATGCACCGCGCCGAAGAATTTCAGCGCGAAGCCGTCGAGCCAAACGTCGTGGCCGAGTTCCGTGAACGGGCCGCCGCGCGTGGCACCAGCGCAATTGACGAGCACATCGACTCGCCCGAATTGATCGAGCGCGTATTTGGCAACACGCTTCGCTTCGTCTTCGGTGCGCAGGTCGGCCGCGCAGAACAGGACGCGGCGACCGGATGCCTTGCCGATATCCGCCGCGGCGCGCTGCAGCGATTCAGCCGAGCGCGACACAAGAAGAACGTCAAATCCGTCAGCCGCCAACCGGTCGGCAACCGCGCGGCCGATGCCGCGCGATCCGCCGGTGACGACCGCCACCTTGCCTGCGTTTCCGGTCATCGGCCGGCGCCGGGTTTGACGTAGTGGGTTTCAATGCCCTTGATGATGGCGACCAGCGCTTCAAGCGTCGGCGTCGGCACCTTGTTCTTGCGGCCGAGCGTAACCACGGTGCCGTAGATGTAGTCCACCTCGCTGGGGCGACGATTGTCGATATCGCGCCGCATGCTCGACTTGTTCGCGCCGGAACCGCCCGGGCCGACAAGCTGGTGGAAGATCTCACGCGACTCGTCCTGGCTGAACTTGAGCCCCTCCGCCGCGGCCACCGCCGCCGCTTCCTCGATGGCGCGCAACGCGATCTCGCGCAGCTCGGCATGCTCGGCAACCTGTCCGAGCGTCAGATCGGTTGCACCGCTGGTCGCAGAGAATGCGATGTTGGCGAAAAGCTTCTTCCACTTGTCGCGGATGACGTCGGCTTTTGCCTCGGTCGGCAGTCCATGGTCGGAAAAGATCTTGGCCAGACGCGAGGCGCGGTCGGACGGGCCGGATTTCAGTTCGCCGATATAGCTCGGCAGCTTGGCGTAATCGCGAACGACGCCGGGGCCCTCGATGCTCGCGGCCTGCGAGGTCAGGCCGGCGAGCACATTCTTCTCGCCAACGACGCCGGCAATCACCTGCTCGTTGCCGAGGCCATTCTGGAAGCTGATTGCGACTGCGTTGCCATCCTTGAAAAGATGACGAACGCTCGCGGCCGCAGCGGAATTGTACATGGCCTTGCACTGGAAGAAGACAACGTCGGCCGACTTGATGCTCGATGCGTCGGTTGTCGCCTTGAGCGGCACGAGGCGCTCGCCGCCATAGCCGACGAATTTGAGGCCGCCGGCCTTGTTGATGGCCTGGACGTGCTCGGGCCACACATCCAGCAACGTCACGGGCAACCCACCCTCGGCGAGAAGGCCGCCGAACAGGCAGCCCATGGCGCCCGATCCTGCAACGACGAGATGCGGCTTCGACGTATCCTTGCTCATTCCTTCACCTATGACATTTGGGCCGCAGCGCGGCCGCTGTTCGAAACCTTCAATTCAGCAAACTGGCGGGAGACACGGGCGCACCACGCCGGCCCGATTCATCGATGGCGATAACGGTTGCGAGGCTTCGCAACCCGTCCTCGCCGCTGACGAGCGGCTCCTCCTCGCCGCGGATGACGCGGCAGAAATGTGCAACCTGACGCTCGAGCGGATTGGCCGGAGGCACTTGCAGCCGTTTGCATTCCAGCGGCCCGCGCCAGCCGAGCCGGCGTCCTTCCGGATGCGTCCAGATATCCATGTAAGGGAACGCGAGTGAACCTGCCGCGCCCATGAGGCGCAGGTAATTCTCCGAATTTCGGGGAAAGCCAGGATCCTCGCCCGCCGTGATCTCAAACGCCCACGGAGACGTGACGGAATCCGACATCGCGACGACGCCGAGCGCGCCGCTTGCAAAGCGCAGAGAGACCGACAGCGTGTCGGTAAAGGGCAGCCCGCGCGCCGTTGACGACGTGAACGCGTGCAGGCTCTCGATCTCGCCGCAGACGAACCGCAGCGCGTCCAGCTCGTGGATGAGATTGTTCGGCAGCGGTCCCTGACCGGCCTGCGCCCGCCATTTCTCTTGGTAATAGGCGTCGGGCTTGAGCGCAGTGAAATGGCTCACGACCATTCGCAATTCGCCGAGTGCCCCGCCTTTCACGAGCGCGCGCGCTTCCTGAAAGAGTGCATTATGGCGGCGATGATGGCCGACCAGAAGTTTGATCCCAGCCTGTTTCGCCGCCTCGATGAGCGCTTTTCCCTCCCCGATTGTCAGGGCGATCGGCTTCTCGACCAGAAGTGAAATGCCGCGCCTGGCGCAGGCAAGACCGATGCGCAGATGCTCCGGCGTGGGCGTCGCATCGATCACGCCATCGGGCTTCGTCTCGTCGAGCATCCGGTCGAGATCGGTGTAAAAGGGAACACCGAATTTACCCGCATCCTCCGCGCCTCGCCGCGTGCGGCCGAAAACCGCGACAAGCTCGGATTGGTCGCCACTGCGCACGAATTCGGCGTGTCTTCTACCGATCGCACCAAAGCCGATGACAGCAATCTTCACCGGGGCCATGCTTCGTCTCTTTATCGTTTCTTCTTCTCAGTCCGTCAGGAATGCAGCGCGGCCCGGATCTGCTCGTCTTCCATCTCTTTGCCGAGATAGGCTTCGATCACGAGATGATTGTCTTTGACTTCAGCCGGCGTGCCCTCGGCGATCTTCTGGCCATGATCGAGAACGGCGACGCGGTTGCACATGTCCATGACCACCTTGAGCACATGCTCGATGACGATCACGGTCAGATCGAACTTCTTCTGCAATGCAGATACCGTATCGAGCAGCCGATCGACATTGAGCGGTGAAAGACCTGCAGCCGGCTCATCCAGCATCAGCATCTTGGGTTTCATCGCCACGGCGCGGCCAAGCGCGAGCAGACGCTGTTGACCGATGGACATCTCGCCTGCCGGCATGTCGGCGTAATCAGCGAGCCCGACGAAATCGAGCAGTTCCATCATTTCGCGCCTGGCGGCGCGTTCGTTCCTGTATTTGGCAGGCAGGCCGATCGCCGCAGTCAACGTTCCGTAATGAATATGCTGGTGGAAGCCGACGAGCATGTTCTCGAGACAGGACATGTCGCGAAAGATCCGCAGCATCTGGAATGTGCGCGCGACCCCCGCGGCCGCGATCAGGTGCGGCTTGGCGTTGGTGATGTCGTGCTCGTCGAAGACGATCTTGCCGGCTTTCGGTTTATAGATACCGGAAATGACGTTGAACAGGGTCGTCTTGCCGGAGCCGTTCGGCCCGATGATTCCAAGCGTATCGCTTCGCTCGACCTTGAGATTGATGTTCGACAGGGCGGTGAGACCGCCGAACTGGATCGTAACGCCCTGAATGTCGAGAATGGTCACTTGCCTCGCTCCCGAAGCATGCGGAAGCGGCGCACGTTCACAAAGCGACTCAGCAGCCCGCCCAAGCCTTTGGGCATGTAGGCGACCGACAACGCGATGATCACGCCGAACATCAGATACTCGTACTGATAATATTCTCGCAAGAGATCATGCACGAGCGTTACGACGATGGCGCCGACCACCCCGCCCCAGATATTGCCGATGCCGCCGATCACGACCATCAGCAGCAGCACGACCATTTCCGTGATGGTGAAGCTGTTTGGGTGGATGTAACCGGGTGCCAGATGCGCGTAGAGGCTTCCCGCGCAGCCCGCATAGACGGCACTGATAACGAACGCGAGCAGCTTGTAGCGCCGGACATCGATGCCGGCCGCGGCGGCGGCAAGCCGATCCTCGCGGATGGCCATGAAGGCGCGACCGACGCGAGACCGCAGGATGGAAAACGAGAAATAGATGCCGATCAGCGTAACCGGCATCAGTATGTAATAATACCTCGCCGGTGTGTCGAAATGATAACTGCCAATCGCGGGAGGCGGGATTGCGGCGAGCCCTTGCGAGCTGCCGAAATATTCCGACGATAGCAGGACGACGCGGACGCTTTCAGCAAATCCGAGCGTCGCCAGCGCGAGATAGGCGCCCTCAAGTCGGATCGAAGGCACGCCAACCACAAGACCAACGAGCGCCGTGATAGCCGTCGCGCAAGGCAGCGCAAGCCAAAAGGGAAAATCGAAGTTCAGACTGAGCAACGCCGATGCATAGGCGCCAACCGCATAAAGGCCGATATGTCCGACGGTGATCTGACCGGTAAAGCCCTTAACGATATTCAGGCCGACACAAAGAATGATGTTGAGGCAGATGATATCCGCCAGATGCATCTGATAGTCGTTGGTCGTCATCATCGGCAGGAAAAACAGCGCGATGACTGCCGCGACAGCGCCCGCCGACCAGGCGCTCGTCGACAGCTTTTTTTCCGGAGCCTGCTGCAACGCCAGTATGTCCGTCATTCGAATTATCGAAACGAACGAAGCATCGACTGCGCGCAACTGCCGCGCTCATCGGCCTGAATCGCCGCGGCGTATTCGCACGGGGCGTGCGATAAAATGAGAACGACGAGACCGCTCGACGCCGGAACCACGCCGATGCCGTTCACGTTGCAGCTTGCAATCATAGGACCTCCCTAACACCGGCCGTCGCGCTTCTTGTTTTCGGCGCGTCTGTCTATCCATTTTGGCCACATCTTACAAGAAATTACAAATTCTTTCTTGTCAAACCAAGTTGGCATCCTTAGAAATCATGTCGCAACAGCACCGGTCGGCGCCGCCATACGCCGAACCTGTAAAAACCATCGGTGCGGACGGGATGAAATGCTTCAGCGCGAGCGGCCGATCACCGGTCCAGCCTGAATGAGCTGCGACGAGGTCGGACAATGCTCACGATCAGGGATCTCAAAGCCGGCTATGGCCGCATCCCGATCCTGCACGGCATCAACATCACGGTGAACCCCGGGACGATCGTCACGATCCTTGGCGGCAACGGCACCGGAAAATCGACTCTTCTCAAAGTCATTTCCGGACTTCTGAAACCGACAGACGGCGTCATTGAATTCAATGGCGAGCACATTCAGGGAATGCGCCCTGACAAGATCGTTCGCCGCGGGCTCGCGCAGGTGACCCAGGGCAAGGAAGTCTTCCCGTCGATGACGGTCGAAGAAAATTTGAAGATGGGCGGCTTCATCTACACCGACTCCTCGCGCACCCGAAGAAATCTCGAACGCGTCTATTCCTATTTTCCGGACTTGGCGAAGCGCCGCAGCGATTACGCCGCGATTCTCTCCGGCGGTCAGCGGCAGATGCTGGTCATCGGCCGCGGCCTCATGACCGAACCGAAGATGCTTCTGCTCGACGAGCCGAGCGCCGCGCTGGCTCCGATCGCAGTGCTCGACATTTTCCGCACGATTGGACGTATCAGCCGCGACGGGCTGACGGTGCTCCTGGTCGAGCAGAACGTCCGAATGGCGCTCCTGCTCGCGGAATACGGATACGTCATCCGCGACGGTGTCGTCGGAGTGGAAGACGAAGCTGCCAAGCTGATCGACGATGAACGTGTGCGCCTCGCCTATCTCGGCGGCACCGTCGTCGGCAAGCAATCATAGCTGCGAGGAAGTAACGGACCGGATCGATCCATGCAGTATTTCGTAGATCTCGTAATCATCGGTCTGACGGTTGGCGTGCTCTATGGGCTGATCGCGCTGGGTATTTCTTTCATCTATTCCGGCCTCGACATGGTGCATTTCGCGCACGGCGAGATATTCATGTTTGGCGCTTTTATCGCCAATAGTGCCATCCAGGCGGGAATGCCCTATCCGGTCGCCTTCATCGTCGCTGCGCTGGGTGCGGCTGTCCTGGGCGTGATCGTCGAGCGGCTCTTCTACCGGCGTCTGACCGAGGGCGGCGGCGGCCTGACGGTCGCGGGCATGGGCCTCATCATCTGCGGCTTCGGTATTTCGACCGCGCTGCAGAACCTGGCCTATTTGATCTGGGGTCCGGCACCGCGCGGCCTGCATGTCGATTTCGGCCCTGCGATCAGCGTCGGCGCGATGTCGCTGCCGCGCACATACATCGTCATCATCATCGTCTCGATCGTGCTGGTGACGTTGCTGCACTTTTTCCTGAAGCACACCCGGCTGGGTCTTGCGGTGCGCGGTGTCGCGCACAGCAAGAGCAGCTCCTACCTGATGGGCGTCAATGTCCCGCTCGCCATCTCGCTCATTTTCGGCGTTGCCTGCGTGCTCGCCGGCGCAGCCGGCGTCCTCGCGGCGCCGATCACTTACATTCACGTTCAGATGGGCGCCGTGGTGCTGCTCAAGGCCTTCGCGGCAGCGGTTGTCGGCGGGCTTGGCAACCTTCCCGGCGCCATCGTCGGCGGTCTCATCGTCGGCGTGACCGAAAGTCTCGGCGCCGGCTTTCTCGCCGGCGAATACAAGGACGTCTACTCGTTCCTCGTGCTCATCACCGTTCTCATGATCAAGCCGTCCGGCCTCTTCGGCACGACGGTGCAGGAAAAAGCCTAAAGGCGGAAATTCAGGAAAATGGATCAGAAAGACATCAAGGAAGCTGCGGCTTCCCTCGCGCGCGCATGGCTTGCAGCTTCCGACATGCCGGAAATGCTACCAGACCGGCAGCGCCCGAAAGATCGCGAAGAAGCCTATGCGATCCAGGATGAAATGGCGCGCATCATCAACAAACCGACGCTGGGCTGGAAGATGGGCGCGACGAGCCCGGCCATCAGCCGGCGCGAGGGTCATTCGGGACCGATCGTCGGCCGCGTCTTGCAAGGCACCGTATTCCACACGCCTGCGGAAATGCCGATCGCACGCTTTCCCAATGCGCGCATCGAGGCGGAATTTGCGGCCGTGATGCTCGCGGATCTGCCACCCCGCAAAGAGCCGTACACGCGCGCCGATATTCAGGGCAAGGTCGCGATCCATCCCTCGATCGAGATCATCGGCAACCGCTATCCGAAGAAACCCACGCCGCCGAAGCTCAGCACGTTCGATGAAATCGCCGATAACGGCACAGGCATCGGCGTCGTTCTCGGCGACGTCATGACGGGCTGGACGGACGCCGATCTGCAGAATCTCGTCATCGATATTCGCGTCGACGACGGCCCCGCGGCCGAAAACGTCCTCGGCGACGATCGCTGCATTCCTCTTGCGGTCGTCGTCGACACCGCAAACATGCTTTCGAAGCGCGGCATCGGCCTGCATCGCGGCGAATTTATCTCGACCGGCGGCATGACGATCCCACAGCACGTCACGAAAGGCTCGCATTTCGTCGCGCGCTACGGGGACTTTGGGACCATTACCGGGGCATTTCTGTAATCCGCCCGGCACTTTGGTGCCGCGACCGCTGTCTTTGGCAGATCAAGAAAATGAAAAAGCTGAAGCTGCAAGGCCGCGAGGTCACGGACGGCTTGCGATTTCCGGAAGGCCCGATCGCCTTGCCGGATGGTTCGGTTATCGTCGTTGAAATCGCGGGCGGCCGCCTGACCCGTGTTCATCCTGACGGGAAGAAGACCACAATCAGTGAACTGGGCGGCGGCCCCAACGGAGCCGCGATCGGGCCCGACGGGCATTGCTATGTCTGCAACAACGGCGGCTTTACCTGGGTCGAGCACCCCGATGGACTGCTTCGGCCAACCTTGAAGGCTGCCGATTACTCGGGCGGACGCATCGAGCGCATCAACCTGACAACCGGAAAATTCGAGCGGCTCTACGATTCCTGTGCTGGCGAGAAACTGAAGGGCCCGAACGATATTGTCTTCGACAAGTCGGGAGGCTTCTGGTTCACCGATCTCGGCAAGGTGCATGAGCGGCAGACCGATCGCGGCGCGGTGTACTACGCAACGCCTGACGGCCGTTCGGTCGCAGAGCCAATTTTTCCCTTCGTCACTCCCAATGGTGTGGGGCTGTCTCCGGACGAAAAAACTGTCTACGTCGCCGAAACCGAGGGCGCGAGACTTTGGGCATTCGGCTCTCCGGGCCACGGGCAAATCAAAAAACAGGCATGGCCATCGCCGAACGGCGGTGCGCTCCTCTTTGGCTGGGCCAGCTATCGACGCTTCGATTCCATGGCCGTGGAAGCGAATGGCAATATCTGCGTCGCGACATTGATCCACGGCGGCATTTCGGTCATCTCGCCGCAGGGTGAGCTGGTCGAGTTCTGGGAAACACCGGATCCCTATTGCACGAATATCTGCTTTGGCGGCCCCGATCTTCGCACCGCCTACATCACCCTCTCCGGCTATGGCTCTCTGCTTGCCGTCGAATGGCCGCGTCCCGGCTTGCCGTTGAATTTCCTCAACACGCCATCGGGCTGAAAGATGTGACGAAGTTTATTCTCGTTGATCGTCGCGATCGCGTCGGCATCGTCACGCTGAATCGGCCCAACGTTCTCAATGCCTGGCATCGGGCGATGCGTGAGGAATTCATCTCTGCGCTATCGGCAATGCACGCCGACGATCGGGTTGGCGCCATCGTCGTCACGGGCGCCGGCGACCGCGCTTTTGGCGCCGGGCAGGATCTGAAGGAAATCGATCTCCTGACGACGGGAAATGTCGAACAATGGGTTCGGCAATGGGAGAAGCTGTACGATCGTATTCGTTCGTTGACGAAGCCCTTGGTTGCCGCTCTGAACGGAGTGGCAGTCGGGTCCGCCTTCCACGTGGCGCTGCTCGCCGACTTCAGAATTGCGCATCCCGGCGTGCGTCTCGGCCAGCCTGAGATCGATGCGGGCATTCCAAGCGTTATGGGCCCGTGGATCATGCGCGAGATGCTGGGGCTCAACCGCTGCATCGACCTGACTCTTACCGGACGGCTGATGGACGCTGACGAATGCCAACAGCTTGGCCTGTTCTTCCAGCTCGTCTCGCGGGAACAGGTCCTGCCGGAAGCGCTTGCGCTCGCTCAACGGCTCGCGCAAAAGCCTCAGACTGCCATGCAACTGAACAAGCAGCGCTTCCGCGAAATGACGGAAAGCGGATTCCGCGAATGTATCGAAGCGACGCTTCGCTATCAGCGGCAATCGCTGGCTCTCGGCGGTCTTGCGCGCGCGGCGAAAGGCTGACGCCCGCCGGTCATTACAGAGACAGATCGAGCAACTTTCCCTCGAACACACGCGTGCGTGCGTTCAAGATGTGGTTCTTCATCGCTTGCCGTGCGCCTTCGGGATTGTGATCCGTGATCTGCTTGATGATTTCCTCGTGCTCGTCGATGACACGATCGATTTGGCGGTTCGAGCCGACGAGACATGTTCCGCCGATTTTCATGCCGACAGAAATGTGATCCTTCAAAGCCATCAGGGTTCGAACGAAATACTGGTTGTTGGCGCCTTTTGCGATTGCATGATGAAAGGCGAAATCTGCCTCATCTTCGTAGCGATAATGAGTGGCGCCTTTCTGCAGAGGCCCCATCGCGGTATTCAGCTCATCGAGGATATTCTTGTCGGCGCGCGATGCGGCCAGGAACGCGGCCTCGCCTTCGAGCGCGATACGAAATTCGTAACAGCGCTGAATGTCGGCGATCGTTTCGATGGCGCCGAAACCGACCACGGCTTCCGTAGTCTCGGTGCGAATGTAGCTGCCCGAGCCCTGCCGCGAATAAACCAAGCCGTCGCTGCGAAGACGATCGAGCGCCGCCCGCACGATCGGGCGCGAGACGTCGAACATCTGGGCGAGTTCATTCTCGCTCGGCAATCTCTGGTTTTGGGCGTATTCGCCGGCGGCGATGCGGGCGAAAAGCTTG
This sequence comes from uncultured Hyphomicrobiales bacterium, assembly GCA_964604745.1. Taxonomy (GTDB): domain Bacteria; phylum Pseudomonadota; class Alphaproteobacteria; order Rhizobiales; family Xanthobacteraceae; genus Pseudorhodoplanes. The sequence goes on along the minus strand of CAZSAW010000301.1, from coordinate 5,156 downwards.
TGGTAGATGAAATCGCTCAAAGCGACCCGAGGCTGCTTTGAGGAGGGGTTTTCGCTGGTCAGGCTCACCGCCTTTGCTCCCTGCAATGTCCTCGCCCGTTCCACTCGCATTGGCTGAAGCCCCCAAATCCCTCGCGGGAAAATCCCTCCGGCGCGCCCCGTTCTAGCCGGTCAATAATGCACACTTGATAATACATAATTTCCACGCCGACATTTGGAAGCCCAATCGTCAGGCACTTATACAAATTATCGCATATTCGGGAAATAAGGCTACGACATGGTTCTTACTTGTAAAGTTGACAATTTTTGTTAATTGTCCACCCCAGTGCGTGCTTTGGGAGGAAAATAAGATCAATGAACGCGGCCGCTGATCAGAAAAAATACGCTTGGATTCCCACACCCGAATTTATCGCGGGCACGCGCGAAACGGAATTCCTCAAATATATGAATCTCAAGACGTTCGAAGAACTGGACGCCTTGAGCAAGAAGGATCCATCCCGGTTTTGGGATGGCGTTCTTAAATTCGGGGACCTCAAATTCTACAAGCCCTACCACACGGTCATGGACACCAGTGGTGGCATCGAGTGGTCGCGTTGGTGTCTTGGCGGCACGACCAATCTGGTCCTCAATTGCTTTGACAAGCACCGCAACACGCCCGTCTATGACAAAACCTATCTGATCTGGTGCGGCGAAGACGGCGCCGAGCGGACATTTACCTATCGTGAATTTGACCGGCTGATGAGCCGGTTCGCATCCTCGCTGAAATCGCTTGGCGTGCAGCGCGGCGACGTCGTGGCGCTGTACATGCCGCTCCTGCCTGAAACGCTCATGGCATACTTCGCCGCCGTCAAGATTGGCGCCGTGGCGATGCCGCTTTTTTCCGGATTTGGTGCAGGTGCGGTGCGCGAACGCCTGGAACTGGCGAAAGCCAAGGTGCTGGTAACCGCCGACGGCACGTTGCGCCGCGGCCAGCAAGTTCTGATGAAACCGATCGCGGACGAAGCGACAAAGTCCCTGCCGATTACGGTCATCAGCGTATCGCGGCTCGGCGCAAACGTTCCCTGGAATGCGGCGACCGATCACCGTTGGGAAGAGCTTCTCGACAAAGGCGATCCTGATTGCCCGACCGAAGAGATGGTCGCCGACGACCCCTCAATCCTGCATTTCACGTCCGGCACGACCGGACGCCCGAAGGGCGGCATCTACACCCATATCGGCATCGCCGCGAAAATGGTGCTCGATCACGGCATTCTCACCGACTTCCGTGAGAGCGACCGCCATTTCTGCATGGCGGACATGGGCTGGATGGTCGGATCAAAGCTTGCTGTCCTGCCGACCGTGCACGGCGGCAGTCTGGTGATCGCCGAAGGCACTCCGGATTATCCGGAACGCGATCGCTATTGGGCGATCATTGCCAAGCATCGCGCCACGTATACGGAATTGTCGCCTGCGCTCATCCGCACGATGATGACGTACGGCGACGATCTCATTCAGCGCCACGATCTGTCGTCGCTACGCATGATCATCACCGGCGGCGAGCCGTGGACGGAACGTCCGTGGAAGTGGCTGTTCGAGGTGGTCGGCAAGAGCAAGGTGCCCATCATCAACAGCGCGGGCGGCACCGAGGTAAGCGGCTCGATCGTGCAATGCGATCTGCATCATCCGATGAAGGTCGGCTCCTTCACCATCGCCATCCCGGGAATGGGGGCCGACGTCGTCGATGATTCCGGCAATCCCGTGCCGCCGAATGTTTTCGGCGAGCTCATCATGCGCCAGCCGTCCATCGGTCTGATCAAAGGGCTGTGGAACGAACCGGAGCGATACATCGAAAACTATTGGCGGCGCATTCCTGGCGTTTGGGTACATGGGGATTTCGCCTCGCGCGACGAGGACGGCCAATGGTTCCTGCATGGCCGGTCGGACGATACGCTGAAGATTTCCGGCAAACGCGTAGGGCCGGCGGAAATCGAAAACGTCCTCATGAACACAGGGCGTTTTCGCGAATGTGCTGCGATCGGCGCGCCGCATCCGCAAAAAGGCACCGCAATCGTCCTCACCTGCGTGCCGATGCCAGGTGTCACGCCCGATCAGAAACTCGCAAAGGAGGTCAGCGATTTCGTCGCCAAGGATCTCGGCAAGTCCTTCAAGCCCGATCGCGTACTGTTCGTGAAAGATTTGCCCAAGACAAGAAACATGAAAATCATGCGACGCGCGATCCGCGCGGCGATTACCGGACAGCCTGCCGGCGACACGTCGTCGCTTACGAATCCGGAATCGATCGACGCGATCCGCGAGGTCGCTTCGGCGGAGTTACAGGGAGCATAACAGGTGTACCAAGACATCCTCTACGAAGTGGCCGACGATATCGCGCGCATCACCATCAATCGCCCCAAGGTTCTCAACGCATTCACGCCCAAAACGCTTGTTGAAATTCACGACGCGCTGCAGGCCGCCGCCAAGGACAAGAACTGCGGCGTTGTCGTTCTGACGGGTGTCGGAGAACGCGCCTTCTGCGCCGGCGGCGACGTCAACTGGGAATCGAGCGACGAATTCCAGGACCACGAATATCAGACCCATCTTCACATCCTGAATTGCCCCAAGCCGGTGATCGCTCGTGTCAACGGCTACGCGATCGGTGGCGGCAATCACATGGCCTATTTCTGCGATCTGACGATCGCGGCCGATCATGCGATCTTCGGGCAAAACGGTTCGCGCGTCGGTTCACCAGCGGCGGGCGCCACGGTCGCGCACTCGGCGAACATTCTCGGCCACAAGCGCGCGCGAGAGATGTGGATGACCTGTCGCCGCTATTCCGCCCAGCACATGATGAATTGGGGCCTTGTTAATTCCGTCGTGCCCTATGCCGAGCTCGATGCCGAGGTGCGCCGCTTTGCCGACGACATCCTCAAAGGTGCTCCGACCTGCATGCGCATTCTCAAGGCGACGTTCAACGAGCATCTGAATCCGATCATCAATCTGCGGCAGGACGAGATGGTGCGGAAACTGGCGCCGCATTATTTCGAAACGGGCGAGCAGGCCGAGGGCGCGAAGGCCTTCCTCGAGAAGCGCACCCCGAATTTCCGCCCCTTCCGCACGTGATCGTCCTCTCCGGCGCGGCGTCGGTTCCGTCATTCGCTGACAGCGACGCCCGCCCCACCGTACGCTTGGCTTGAACAAAAAATGAAAATCACCAGGTTGGAAAGCATCGCTCTGGCCATTCCGTTCGACCACGGAGCCAAGCGGGCGGGATTTCGCGGACAGGATTGGTCGAAGATCTACATGGTTCTCGTGCGCCTTGAGACCGACCAGGGCGCAGTGGGTTGGGGCGATGCCTTCGGCTATGGCAGCTGGCAATCCGTCAAGGTCGCGCTCGACACCATGATCGCGCCTCTCGTCGTCGGGCGTGAGATCGCCGACATCCCGGCGTTCATGCGGGACATCGCGCAGATCCTCCACATCTTCGGGCGCAATGGCGTCATTCAATATGCCCTGTCCGGCGTCGATATTGCGCTGTGGGATATCAAGGCAAAACTTGCCGGCAAGCCGTTGTACAAGTTGCTCGGCGGCAATGGCCGGACGGCGGTGCCAGGCTATTCCAGCCTGTTCAAATACAACGATGCCGAAACCGTCGCTCGCATGTGTCAGGAATCGATTGACGAAGGATTCCGCGCCATCAAGCTGCACGAGACCGGTTACAAGGAAATCGAGATCGCGCGAAAAACTGTCGGCGACGACATTCCGATCATGGTCGATGTGAACTGCCCATGGACACCTGAACAGGCGCTGCAAGCCGCGTTGTCGTTCCGGGATCTCGACATTTTCTGGCTCGAAGAGCCGATCTTTCCGCCCGAGGACTTCAAGGCGCTGGCCCGCTGCCAGAAGGAAAGTGGCGTCCGGCTGAGCGCCGGCGAAAACGCCTGCGGCGTCAGCGAATTTGAAACGATGATCGACGCAGGCGCGGTCAGTTTCGCGCAACCGAGCGTAACGAAAGTCGGCGGCATCACGACCTTCCGTCAGGTCGAAGATTTGTGCCGCAAGCGCAACATCCCCGTTTACCCGCATTCCCCCTATTACGGCCCGGGATTCCTGGCGACCCTGCAGCTCGCAGCGGCTCGCGATAATGACTCGCTCATCGAATGGTTTAAGCTGAAGCTCGAAGCCGATCTGTTCGGCGGCCGCGCGCTTCCGCGCAACGGTCATTTCCATTTGCCCGAGGGCCCGGGCCTTGGCTGCGATCCGGACCCGGCGGTCATCACCGCCTATCGCGTCCCGATGTGAGATCGGCACCGAGGCATCGTCGTGGGGACATCCGTGTTTCGCTCGATCCTGTTCGCGCCCGGGAATCAGCCTCGCAAGATCGAAAAGGTCTTTTCGTTCGGCGCGGATATCGTCTGCCTCGATCTCGAGGATGCGGTGCCAACCGCCGAGAAAGCCACCGCGCGGCAACAAGTTGCCGCGGTGCTCGATACGCCGAGGGGCGCGCCGCTCTATGTGCGGATCAACAGCCTTGATACGCCACATTGCCTGTCAGACGTCGAAGCTATCGTCAAAAAAGGCCTCGCGGGCATCATCGTGCCGATGATCGAACGGGCGTCCACTCTCCTCACGATCGACTGGTTGATCGCACAGCTTGAGGCACGTCAGAACCTCCCGACACGCGGCATCGATATCCTGCCGATCATCGAAACCGCCGCCGGCATCGTCAATTTGCCGGAAATCTGCGGTGCCGGCTCACGCGTGCGCCGCTTGTCCTTCGGCGCGTGGGATTTCACGCTCGATACCGGCATCACTTACATGCCCGACGAAGTCCATATCGCCGACGCACGAGCCCGCGTTGTCCTTCATTCCCGCGCAGCCGGTCTCGATGCGCCAATCGACACCTCTTATCCGGTGCTCGGCGATATCGACGGCCTCAAGCGATCGAGCCGCAATGCCCGGGCCATGGGTTATCAGGGCAAGGCCTGCATTCACCCGGAACAGGTCGCGCCGGTGAACGACGCGTTTTCCGTTGATGCCGATGAACTCAAGCGCGCGCAGACCATCGTGTCGGAGTTCGAAAAGGCCGAAGCCGCAGGCTCCGCCTCGGTGCGGATCGATGGCCGGTTTGTCGACTATCCCATGTACAAAAAGGCGAAGGCGCTCGTCGATTCGCAGAAG
>CAZSAW010000300.1:0-22367 GCA_964604745.1 uncultured Hyphomicrobiales bacterium | reverse complement strand
GACGGCAATCTGCACCCGCTCATTCTCTATGACGCCAACAAAAAGGGTCAGCTCGAAAAGGCGGAAGCGTTCGGCGCGGACATTCTCAGGCTCTGCGTCGAGGTCGGAGGCGTTCTGACCGGCGAGCATGGCGTTGGCGTCGAAAAGCGGGACTTGATGCCCGCGATGTTCAACGAGATCGACCTCAACCAGCAGCAACGCCTCAAATGCGCGTTTGACCCCGAGGGCCTGCTCAATCCGGGCAAGGTCTTTCCACAATTGCACCGTTGTGCGGAACTCGGGCGCATGCATATCCACGCCGGAAAGATCGCTTTTCCGGACATTCCGCGCTTCTAGAAAATCCTGCTTTTCGTCATCGGGCGCGGAGCAGAATTTGCGCCAGATCGCTCAAACTTTGAAACGTGCGCGACTGTGATTGGCGGCGCATGTGTCTTACGTCTTGCGCGCACTTTGCGCCTTTCGGCGCGGCCACAGGACAAGACACACCATGACCGACCTTTCCGTCGACGCCCGCCTGCTTGCAACCGATCGCGACGCAGGCCCTCACATCAACACCGCCGTCGTGACCTTCGCGTCGGCCTTGCTCGCCGCCGGCGCGCTCGCGCTCGCGAATTATTATTCCTGGCGGCAGGGCACGCTGTTTCTTCTGGGTGGCGCGCTCGGCCTCGTTCTCTATCACGCGTTGTTCGGCTTCACGTCGGCCTGGCGCGTGTTCATTGCTGACGGGCGCGGCGCGGGTTTGCGCGCGCAGATGGCGATGCTCGCAGTCGCCGCGATCCTGTTCTTTCCGACGCTTGCGCACGGAACGCTGTTCGGCCAATCGGTGCATGGCGAATACGGCGCGGTCGGCACGTCCGTTATCGTCGGCGCCTTCCTGTTTGGCCTTGGCATGCAGCTCGGCGGCGGCTGCGCGTCCGGCACGCTTTACACCGCGGGCGGCGGCAATTCGCGCATGCTGGTGACACTGTTCTTCTTCATCGTGGGCTCGGCGCTCGGCGCCTATCAATTGCCCTGGTGGTCGGCGCAGCCGAATGTCGGCGCAATTTCGCTCATCGACTCGTGGGGCTGGGCTCCGGCCTTGGCCGTCAGTCTCGTCGGTTTTGCGGCCATCGCGGCATTCACCGTCTTTGTCGAGCGCAAGCGCCACGGCAGCCTGCGCTCGGGCGTCGCGACCAGGCGGCGCGGTTTCAGCCGCTTTCTGCACGGGCCTTGGCCGCTCGTCGCCGGTGCCATCGCGTTGGCGATCGGGAATTTTGCGACGCTCTATCTTGCCGGCCGGCCTTGGGGCATCACGTCGGCCTTCGCGCTGTGGGGCTCGAAGGCTGCCGCGGGTCTCGGCGTCGATGTCGCCTCGTGGGGCTATTGGCAGCCCGCCGCACGCGCGCAGGCGCTGCGTGAAAGCGTATTCGCCGATATCACGTCGGTGATGGATTTCGGCATCATCGTCGGCGCGTTGCTGGCGTCCGGCCTCGCCGGCAAGTTTAAGCCCGGCTGGAGCATCCCGGCGCGTTCGCTTGTCGCTGCGGTCATCGGCGGATTGCTGCTCGGCTACGGCGCGCGTCTCGCCTATGGCTGCAACATCGGCGCGTATTTCAGCGGCATCGCTTCATCGAGCGTGCACGGCTGGCTCTGGCTCGCCGCGGCGTTTGTCGGCAGCATTGTCGGCACGTATATCCGCCCGTGGTTCGGCCTGAGCGTCGAGCGCGAGAATGTCCCTCAAGGCAAGAGCTGAAAGGCGGCGATGGCGACGAGCGTCGGCGGGGTTGCCGCAAGCGCGAGGTAAAGCGGGCTGATCACGCCATCCTCGAATGTACTTTTGAGGATGGCGAAGCCCGCTGGATTGGGCGCATTGGCAATCACCGTCAGACCGCCGCCGGTCACCGCGCCGGTGACGAGCGCGTATTTCGCCTGATCGCTCATGCCGTCGACCAGTGAACCCAGATAGGTGAGGGCGGCATTGTCGGTGATGGCGGTGAGCGCCGTCGCGCCGTAATAGAGCGGCGTTGCCGTCATCCCGGACAGAAGCGGTTGCAGCCACCATTGCTGCATCCCGCCGAGCACGATGAGTCCTGCAAGGAAGAATCCGACCAGCAGGCCTTCGCGCAGGATCAGCCGGCTCTGGTAGCGATGATAGGCTTCGGTGAATCCAAGGAAGAAAAGGAACAATCCGCCGAACACCACCGGATGATGGCTGCCGACGACGACAGCGGCGAGAAACGCCAGATGCACGGCGACGACCGTCTTTGGCACGTCGATGCGGCCGAGCGCATCGGAGATGGTCGGCAATTGCGCGAGATAGGAGCGGAACAGGAACGTCGCGCCGAGCGTGTTGACGACCACGGCGAGCCCCGCCTTCCAGCCGATATGCTGCAGCATGAAGGTCAGGTCCCAGCCCCAGCGATCGGCGACCATCAGTACGGGAGGTGCGGCGTAGGGCGTGAGCGTGCCGCCGATCGAGACGTTGACGAAGAGAAGGCCGAGCGTGCCGTATTTGAAAGCGCCCGGCGCCTGATTGCTGAAATAACGCTCGCGCAGAAGCATGGCCGAGAGCGTCATCGCGGCAGGTTCGGTGATGAAGGAACCGAGCAGCGGGCCGACCGACAAAACGGTGATGTAGTAGGAGGTCGAGGGCGGCAGCGGCAGAAGTTTCGCGGTCCGCAGCAGCACGGCTCCGGCGAAATCGAGAATCGGCCGGCTGGCTGCGATCACCATGATGACAAAGATGAACATCGGCTCGCGGAAGCTTTGCTTTTCGAGATAGACGAGTGCGTCATGCGGTGTCGCATTGATCATCATGAAGACGATCAGCACCATCGCCCAGAAGCCGAACACGACCTCGACCTCGCCGAGCAGGTGCCACAGCCCTGCGTGTCTGGGCTGCACATGCGCGAGATGTCCGAAGAACCAGGTCGAGAAGGTGTGCAGAATGGCGATCGCGAAAATCGCGGTCGCCGTGATCTGCACGACATCCGGGCTGAGGCCGAGCGACGTCATGATCAGGCCGTCGCCGCGATCTTCGGCAGGACCGCGAACAGCGCCTTTCTTGTCAGCGGCTGCTGCAAGACGGTATGGGCGCCCGTCACCTGGGCGAGGCTGCGTGCATCGGGGCTGCCGTTATCGACGAACACGATGCGCATCTGCGGATAGGCTTGCCGCAGCGTCATGAAGGTTTCGAGCCCCGGCCACGGTGGCAGAATGCGGTCCGTGATCAGGAGGCGGCAGCTCCTGGATTTGAGAATGCGGTCGGCCTCGTAGCCATCGGCCGGGACCAGCGCCTGCGTGTGCGCAAAGGACAGCCAATAGGCGATCGCGTCGCGCGTCGTTTCCTCGGCGCAGAGAACGAGAGCGGTTTCGAGCGGGGCCTCGCGTTGAGGCGAAATGTTTTCAGCAATCGACATGGCTTTCCCCGGGGCTTGAACCTGCGCGGGAAGCCTGTCGGCCGCTGCGGCAACGGACAATTCAGGTTGCATGCCTAGGGTGATAGGCTTGCGTATGGACCCCTAGGGGGTCGCCCTTAGGCGTGCCCGGATGCAATCGGCGCTAGAAACCACTGCGAACGGATCCACGAAGCATCGTGCTGTCGCGATGGCCTTTCCGCGTCTCTTTTCGCTGCCCTTGCCGTTGCTCGGCGTCATCTATCTCGCCTGTTATGTGGCGTTGGACTGGGTCAGCTTCATTTATCCGTTCGCCGCTTTCGGCATCACGCCGTGGAATCCGTTCACGGGACTGAGCTTTGTCGTCGTCCTGCTGTTCGGGCAGCGGCTCATTCCGTTTCTCTTCGTTGCGCCGATCCTCGCCGATCTCGCCGTGCGGCGCGCCCCATTTCCCTGGCCGATCGAATTGGCCACCGCGCTCGTGATCGGGGCGGGTTATGCGGCGGCGCTCCTCTATCTCCTGCGGCCGACCACGCGCTTCAATCCAGCTCTTGCCTCGATGCGCGATCTGATCGTGCTTCTGTCCTGTGCGGGCTTGAGCGCGACGATTGTGGCCGCCGCCTATGTGGGCATTCTTGTTGCAGGCGGGCTCGTCCCGCCAAACGAGTTTTTCGTTGCCGCGCTGCGGCTGTGGGTGGGCGATCTCATCGGCGTCGCCGTGGTGACGCCGCTGGTCCTTATCCTCTTTGCGCGTGGCCGGCTCTTGCCCGCCTCCAAGGAAACCGTTGCCCAGCTTCTGGCAATCGTCACGGCGCTCGCGCTGGTCTTTGCATTCGCCGAGAAACATCATTTCCAGCTTTTCTACGTGCTGTTCCTGCCAATCGTCTGGATGGCTGTGCGCACGGGCATCGAAGGCGTGACGGTCGGCATCCTGCTCACCCAGATCGGCCTGATCGTCGGTGTGCAGCTTTTGCCGGCCGAGGAGATCGATGTGACTGCCTTCCAGGCGCTGATGCTGGTGCTGACGTTGACGGGTCTGATCGCCGGCATGGTCGTGACCGAACACCGCCGCATCCAGTTCCAGGTTCGGCTGCATCAGGATTCTCTTGCCCGGCTTGCGCGGCTCGGCAGCATGGGCGAATTGGCGGCCGCCGTTGCGCACGAGATCAACCAGCCGCTTACCGCCGCGGGAACATACGCGCGCCTGGCTGTCGACACATTGCGCAGCGGCGGCAAGGATGCCGGCGACGCGATCGAGACGGCCGGCAAGGCTGCGAACCAGATCGAGCGGGCCGCCGAGGTGGTGCGCCGCCTGCGCGCACTGATCCGGCTCGATCAGTCGGGCCGCGCGCCGACGACGATCGAGCGTATTGTGCACGAGACGATCAATCTGCTGCAGCCCGATCTCGACCGCCACAATATCAGGATACGTCTGCTGCTCGATCCCGATCTGCCGCCCGTGGTCGTCGATCTTCTGCAGATCGAGCAAGTGCTGCTCAATCTCATGCGCAATGCGATCGAGGCGATGCAGAATCGTCCGGGCGGCCTGATTACCATCGAGGCGCGGCGCGATGCGCAGGGCGGCGTCGAAATGCGCATCCGCGACACCGGGCCCGGCTTTCCCGCCGAAGTCGTCACGGAGCAATTTCTGCCATTGTCCTCCACCAAGGAAGAAGGATTGGGCGTCGGATTGTCGTTGAGCCGCTCGATCGTTGAATCGCATGGCGGGCGCCTGACGCTCGGCGGCAGCGCACAGGGAGCGGTGGTGCAGATTACGTTACCGGCAGGGGCGCATGCCTGATCCTGTCCATATTGCGCTGATCGACGACGACGAGGCTGTGCTCGATTCGCTCGCGCTGTTCCTCAAGCGCAAGGGCATTACAGTCACGCCGTTTGTCAGTGCCGATGCGTTTGTCGCCGCCGGAGAAGGCATCAAAGGCTATGGCGCCATTGTCGCCGACGTGCGGATGCCGGGATTGTCGGGCGTCGACCTCATCCGGCGCCTGCAGGCGGACAATATCACGACGCCGGTGATTCTAATCACAGGGCACGGCGACGTCGACATGGCTGTCGCTGCGATCAAGCTCGGCGCGTTCGATTTTATCGAGAAGCCGTTCGACGAGGAGCGGCTGCTTGAAAGTATTCGCAGCGCGGTCGCGCAGGGACGGCGCAGGGAGGATGCGTCGGCGGAAACGCGCGAGCTGCGCGCGCGGGTGGACAGTTTGTCGGAACGGCAACGGCAGGTGATGGAGCTCGCGGCGAGCGGGTTGTCGAACAAGGAAATCGGCGCACGTCTCGGCATCAGTCCGCGCACGGTCGAAATCCATCGCGCCTGGATGATGGAACGCATGGGCGCGCGCAATCTGGCGGAGCTTGTGCGCGTGACGATGCTGCTCAAGGAAACCAGTTGAAACAGGGTCAAATCGTTTCGGATTTGGCCCTTGCCTTCGCCGCATTCCCCTGAGACGATAAGCTTCCGGCGTCTGACTGTGGCCGGAGACTACCGGCCCTTCGCGTCAGGCGCCTTCACGGGAGGCGTCGATGGCGGCAGCAAATTCAAACGGCACAAGGCCTTCGGGTCCACGGTGTGTTGCGCTGGTGGGCCCGTTCCAAAGCGGCAAAACCACACTTCTTGAAGCGATCCTGGCGCGCGCGGGCACGATCGCACGTGCAGGCAGCGTCGACGCCGGCACCTCGGTCGGAGACGGGTCGAGGGAAGCGCGCGCCCACAAGATGAGCGTCGAGCTTTCCGTCGCCACGACAAATTTCATGGGCGACACCTATACCTTCCTCGATTGCCCCGGTTCGGTCGAATTCGTGCACGACATGCGTGCGGTGCTGCCGGCGGTCGATGCCGCGGTGGTCGTGTGCGAGGCCGACGAAAAGAAGGTGCCGCAGCTCCAGCTCATCCTGCGCGAGCTGGAAGACCTGAAAATTCCGCGCATTCTTTTTCTCAACAAGATCGACAAGGCCGACAAGCGCATCCGCGAGACGCTCAAGATTCTGCAGCCGGCCTCCCGCATTCCGCTGCTGCTGCGCCAGATCCCGATCTGGAAGAACGACATCGTCACCGGTTTCGTCGATCTCGCGCTCGAGCGCGCGCACGTCTACAAGGAGCACGCGGCATCCGAGGTCATCGAACTCAAGGGCGAGGACCTCGAGCGCGAGAGGACCGCTCGCTTCACCATGCTCGAGACGCTCGCCGATCACGACGACCAGTTGATGGAGCAGCTGCTGGAGGATATCCCGCCGCCGCGCGACAAGGTCTTCGACGATCTTTCCAAGGAATTGCGCGACGGTCAGGTCGTTCCCGTCCTGATCGGTGTCGCGACGCGCAGCAACGGCGTGCTGCGCATTCTGAAGGCTCTGCGGCACGAAGTGCCGAATGTCGAGGCGACGGCGAAACGCCTCGGCGTCAATGCCAGGGGCGAGGCAGTCGCCTATGTGCTGAAGACGCACAACACTGCGCATGGCGGCAAGATGTCGGTCGCACGCGTGCTTGCGGGGCAGGTCGGCGACGGCACGACGCTGCTCTCGAAGGAGGGAGAAGCGGGCCGCGTGTCGGGCGTATTCAAGCTGACGGGCCAGACAAGCGAGAAGCGCGGCGCGGCGAGCGCCGGCGAAACCATGGGCCTCGGCAAGGTCGACGGCGCCAAAACCGGCGACACGCTCTCCTCGGGCAAGCAGGCGCATCCGTCTATCGCCGAGATCAGGCCGTATCCGCCTGTACTTGCCGTCGCCATCGCCGCCAAGGAGCGCAAGGACGACGTCAAGCTCGGGCAGGCGCTCAACAAGCTTCTGGAGGAAGACCCCTCGATCACCATCGTGCACAACGCCGACCTGCATGAGGTCGTGCTCTGGGGCCAGGGCGAAATGCACCTGCGCGTGGCGATGGAGCGGCTCGCCGAACGTTTCGGCGTCGCCATCGACAAGCGCAAACCGAGCGTCGGCTACCGCGAAACCATCCGCAAAGGCATCCAGCAGCGCGGCCGGCACAAGAAGCAGTCCGGCGGTCACGGCCAGTTCGGCGATGTCGTACTCGACATCAAGCCACTGCCGCGCGGATCGGGCTTCACCTTCGCCGACGAGATCAAGGGCGGGGTGGTGCCGAGCAATTACATTCCTTCGGTCGAGGAAGGCGTGATCGACGGTCTGAGGACGGGCCCGCTCGGCTTTCCCGTGGTCGACGTGGCGGTGAAGCTGATCGACGGCTCCTACCACACCGTGGATTCCTCGGATCAGGCTTTTCGCACCGCAGGCCGCATCGGCATCGTCGAAGCCCTGCCGCAATGCCAGCCGGTTCTGCTCGAACCGATCCACATCGTGGAGATCGTTTGCCCGTCGGAAGCGACGGCGAAGATCAATGCCATTCTGTCAGGCCGGCGCGGCCACATCCTCGGCTTTGACACGCGCGAGGGATGGCCGGGCTGGGATGTGGTAAAGGCGCAGATGGCGGAAGCCGAGATCGGCGACCTGATCGTGGAAATCCGCTCCGCCACCGCAGGCGTCGGCAGCTTCAGCTTCAAGTTCGATCACATGGCGGAATTGACCGGCCGCACGGCCGATCAGATCGTGGCGGCTCGCCGCGCCGCCGAGTGAGGAAAAAGCCCCGCGCGATGAGCGCGGGGCCAGAGCGCCGAGATTCTGGGAGAGTGCGCAAGTGCCGGCCTGAAACGACGGGCTGCCGGCACCGTGAGCCCCGGCGCTAGAAGTATTCCGCGCCTCCGGAGATCGTCAGCGCCAGACCGGCGGCAAAGCCGGAGAGCAGTCCGACCGGGATCGCCCAGCTGAGAACGGGCTTGGTCATGAAGGGCCGCGCCTCGCCGTTGCGCGCGCGGCAGGCCATCACGCCAACCGTCGACGCTGCGATGATGAGAATGCCGATGATGATGTTGAACACGTCGCTGCCCCCCCCCCCGATTTGTTGCAGGGCAGGGTAACGGCGGCGCGCATAAACTTTCCCGTAGCAAAGCGCGGCGGGTACATAAAATCCATGTAAACGGTTTGTCAGAGCGCCGCTGCTTCGTGCTCAGCACCCTGCGCGAGGCGATAACCGACACCGAGCTCCGTGACGAGGATACGCGGCTGCGTCGGATCCTTCTCGATCTTCTGCCGCAGCTTGCGCACGAAGATACGCAGGTAATGCGCATCGTGCACGTGCTTGATGCCCCAAACTTCCTTCAGCAATTGTGGGTGCGTGACCACGTTGCCGGCATGCTGCGCGAGCACCTGCAGCAGGCGATATTCCTTGGGCGAAAGCTGAATGCGGGCGCCATCGAGTGACACCGTGCGCGAGGTCAGATCGATGCTCAGCGGTCCAACCTTGACCACAGGCTCGCCATCGTGGCTGCGCGCCTGACGCCGCAGGGCCGCCCGCGCACGCGCGAGCAATTCGGCCATGCCGAACGGCTTCACCACGTAGTCGTCGGCGCCGGCCTCGAGCAGCCGCACTTTGTCCTCCTCGCTGGCGCGCACCGACAAGACGATGATCGGCACCGCCGACCACGTGCGCACGCGCTCGACGATTACCTCGCCGTCGAGATCGGGAAGGCCGAGATCGACCACCATCAGGTCGACCGGATGGAGCGTGACAAGGCGTAGCGCAGCCTCGGCGTTATCCGCCTCAAGCACGTTGAAGTGCTCGATTTCAAAGCCCGCGCGCAAAAAACGCCGAATCTGCGCCTCGTCGTCGACGATGAGAACGACCGGCTGCGCGTTAGTCATCGAGAACCTCGAGATCGGGATGCTGGGCAGGAATCAGCAAGGAGAAGATCGAACCGTAGCCGACGCCCGCGCTCACGGCATCCGTCCGCCCGCCGCAGGCGGCAACGAGCGCGCGTGCGATCCACAATCCGAGTCCCGATCCTGCGACGCGGTCGCGCACATGGGGACTGCGATAAAAGCGGTCCCAAATCTTCAGGTCCTCGCCTGGCGACAGGCCGACACCGTGATCGCGCACCGCAATTTCCAGCATGTCCTCTTTCTGCGCTGCCGTGATTTCAATCAGCGATCCGGGTGGTGAATATTTGACAGCATTTTCTATGAACTGCCCGAGCGCTTTTTCGATCAGGGCCGGATCGACGTGCACCAGCGGAAGGTCGTCGGCAACGGTCACTTTGGTTTCGTGCGTGGCAAGCAGCCGTCGCTTGCGCTCCACGGCGGCATTGACGATGTCGGCCGGGTCGACCCAGCCGGGACGCGGCCGCAGGCCCGCGCTGCTGATGCGCGTCGCATCGAGCAGATTCTGGATATCCTCGTTGAGCCGCTCGGCTTCCTCGCGCACGACGCCGGTTAGCGCAAAGAGATGCGGATTTTTCGCGATGTCGGGCGCCTGCGCTAGAATCGACGCCGATCCGACGATCGAGGACAGCGGCGTGCGCAATTCGTGCGACACCGAGCCGATGAACGCTTCGCGCAGCGCCTCGGCCTCGGCCCGCATCTGCGCGTCGCGCACGTCGGCGGCGAGCTTGCCGGTGACGACCGCCACGATGATGAAGAGAATGAGATCGATCACCTGCTCGGGATTCGAGACGCGAAAATCGTAGATCGGCGCATAAAAGAAGAACGCCGAGGCGGCAACGCCGGCGACAGCGCAGATGATCGCAGGGATGATTCCCCAGCGCATGGCCGTGATCAGGACGGGAATGAGGTAGAGGATCGACACGCGGCGCAGATCGATGAACTGCGACACAAAGCCGATTGCCGCGGTCAGCGCCACGACAAGGCACAACGAAAGGGCAATGTTCACAAGCTGCGTCTGCGCGGGCCGCAAGCGCGCACGCTTCGTGATGATGCCGGTTGCACTCAACATGAGGCTAATTAGCCGCTTCCCCCGTCCCGGTTGCAAGTCGAAAAAAAGGCCCCGCGCCGGGAAAACGCGGGGCCAAGATGCACTGTCGCGCTTGGGAGCGTAACGTCAGTGCACGATCATCCCCGTGAAGACATAAGCTTGTGCCATCACGAGGAGTCCGACGAGGCATGCAAGCGCGATCGAGTGCCAGAAAACGAAGCGCAGGATCGTGCCTTCATGGCCAAACCAGTTCGTGGCGGTGGAAGCGACGACAATCGATTGTGCGTCGATCATCTTGCCCATCACGCCGCCGGAAGAATTCGCCGCGCCCATCAGGATCGGCGACAACCCCAATTGTTCGGACGTGATCTTCTGCAGATTGCCGAACAGGATGTTGGAGGCGGTATCGGAACCGGTCAGCGCCACGCCGAGCCAGCCGAGCAGGGTTCCGAAGAAGGGATAGAGAACGCCGGCGCTGGCAAAGGCGAGACCGAGCGTGGCGTCGATACCGGACAGACGCGTGAGCGTTCCGATCGCGAGCATCGCCGAGATCGTGATCAGCGAATAGGCGCAGACCTTGATCGTGCGGCCATATTCCGCAGCCATCTTGATCGGCGAGAAACCCATTACGAGTCCGGAGATGATCGCGGCGATCAGCATGCCGGAGCCGGTATAGGTGAGCCAGGTGAAGGAGAACACCGCGCCTTCGGGCGTGGGCTTGGCGGCGACCGGCGCCACCTTGTTGATCATGTTGTGCAGATCGGGAACCGCATAGTTCCAGGTCGCCCACGGATTGACGATGCCCTTGAACCAGTTCGTGCCCCACACCAGCAGGACGATGCAGACGATGATCCATGGCACGAGCGACATCCACACCTGCGCCGTCGTCGGCTTCGGCCCTGTCTTCGGCGCGGGACGGCCCGTGGCGGAGTCGTCATGGCTGCGCAGGGCGGCAGAGGTCCAGATCGTCTTCGGCCGCCAGACCTGCAGGAAGCCGATGAGGCAGGCCATCGAGATGAGCGAGGCGCCGATATCGACAATCCACGGATTGATGAAATTCGAGATCAGATATTGCGGAATGGCGAACGAGACGCCGGTGACGAGCACCGCCGGCCAGATTTCCTTCGTGCCTTTCCATCCAGCGAAGGCCCAGACCACCCAGAACGGCACGATCAGCGAGAAGAACGGCAATTGCCGCCCGACCATCGCGCCGAGAAGGAACGGATCAATTCCGGTGACGCTCGCAAGCCCCGCGATCGGTGTGCCGAGCGCGCCGTAGGCGACGGGTGCGGTGTTCGCGATCAGCGAGAGACCGGAAGCGGCGAGCGGCGAGAAACCGAGGCCGATCAGAATGGCGCCGGTCACGGCGACCGGCGTGCCGAAGCCTGACGCGCCCTCGAAGAACGCGCCGAAGGAAAATGCAATCAGCAGCAATTGAAGCCGCCGGTCGTTGGTGACGCCGCCGATCGTCGTCTGCAGCGTTGCGAACGCGCCGGTCTCGACGGTCAGGCGATAAAGGAAGATGACATTGAGAACGATCCAGCCGATCGGGAAGAATCCGGTCACGGCGCCGAGGATGCTGGCGCGGATCGACATGCCGGCGGGCATGGTGAAGATCAGGATGGCGACAAGATTGGCGACGACAAGGGCGATGATGGCGGCAAGATGCGCCTTCACCTTGTTCGACGCGATCAGAACGAGAAGCGTCACCACCGGCAGGGCGGCGCAAAGCGTCGACAGCGCAGTACTTCCCGTCGGATTGTAAACCTGATTCCACATGGTCGTTTTCTCCCCCGATCCAGATCCGTCGTGCGGCCTGGTCCCAATGTTGTCTTCGTTATTTTTGAGCGCCGATTTGTCTTCTAGGGTTCCTCGCGCCTCCTTCGTTTGCCGCTATTGCTGAAAATGCTTCCACGCCCATCCCGCCGCGATGACGATCGCGATGATGATCAGCGGCACGCAGCCAAAATTCTCTTTGCGTTCGTCCGGTTCCTTCTGATCCTCGGCCATGACACGCGCCTAGGCTTGTCTTGTTTGCAGCTTGCCGAGACGAACCAGCCAGGTGGCAGCTTTCAGAAGCTGTTCGCGCCCGGTCCATGACGCCGGGCCCCACCAGCGCGTCACCAATTCAAAGGCCTTGTCCGCAATCGGCGAACGCGGTTCTGCCGCGCGCAGCGCGGTCAGCTCGGCGACCAGGCGGTCGCGCTGCTGCATGAGACGATGCGCTTGCTGGCGGGTGGCCTGCTGGCGCGCGCCGCTTGTTTCGATTTTTGGACGATGCAGGCGTCTGGATACGGGCACGAAGCGGCTTTCGGGCTACAAAATATGAGCGCCGAAATTTAGCCGCGATGGGCATAAGCATTCGCGTAGCAAAGGCGCAAGTGCCCGTAAATTGTGCGTAAACGCAAAGCGTCACACGTGTTTTCGGTCAGGCCTGCACGTCATGCGGTCGCGAAGACGCATGGCGGCGAAGGGTTCCGCCATGCGTCCGTTGGCGTTCGAGGTCAGGCAGCGTCGAGCGCCGGATAGTCCACGTAGCCCTTGTCCTCGCCGGCATAGAACGTCGCGCGGTCGGGGGTGTTGAGAGGGGCCCGGCTCTCGAACCGCGCCGGCAGATCGGGATTGGCAAGGAAGGGCACGCCGAACGCGACCAGATCGGTCTCGCCCTTGGCGATGGCCGCCTCCGCGCTTGCTGCATCGAAGCCGCCATTGACCACGTAAGTGCCGCGGAAAATCTTGCGCAGCGTCGGCGTCACGCGTCCTTCCGCCGGAGCCGCCGGATCGACGACGTGCAGATAGCCGATGTTGCGGCGATTGAGCTGCTCGCTGAGATAGGAAAACGTCGCGACCGGATCGGAATCCGACATCGAATTGAACGGGCTCTTGGGCGAGATGCGATAGCCGACGCGGTCCGGTCCCCACACGCCGATCACGGCATCGACGACCTGCAGCGGAAAGCGGACGCGGTTTTCGATCGCGCCGCCGTAGATGTCGCCCCGCTTGTTCGCGCCGTCACGCGTGAATTGATCGAGCAGATAGCCATTCGCGCCGTGCAGCTCGACGCCGTCGAAGCCTGCGGCCCTGGCGCGCTCGGCGCCGCGGCGGAACTGCTCGACCACGGCGGGAATTTCCGCGATGTCGAGCGCGCGCGGCGTGACCATCTTCTGCGGCCCGCGCTCGGTGAACACTTCGCCCTCGGCGGCAATCGCAGAAGGCGCGACCGGCAAGGCGCCGCCGTGGAAATCCGGATGCGAGATACGGCCGACATGCCAGAGCTGCAGGAATATCCTGCCGCCGGCCTTATGCACCGCATCGGTGATGGTTTTCCATGCCGCCGCCTGCTCGGCGGTGTGGATTCCGGGCGTGCGGATGTAACCGACGCCCTGGGGGCTTACCTGCGAAGCTTCGGTGACGATCAGGCCCGCGCTTGCGCGTTGCACATAATAGTCCTTGGCGAGCGGATTGGGGATGTTGCCGGGGAGCGCGCGGCTGCGCGTCATCGGCGCCATCACCATGCGGTTTTTCAGCGGCATCTCGCCCAGTCGTGTGGGCGACAGGAGGGTGTTGGCAGCGCGGTCGGCCTGCGGGCTTTGCACATTGATGGTCATTGTCGGGAGTCCTGGAAGTTTGTTGTTGTGAGAGGGGACGCCGGACGCCTTCCTTGGAGAGGGGAACATTGGAAGGTCGCCCGGCGCGGCGCGTGGCTCGGGGACGCCACGCGAGAGAAAATCAGGCGGCGCAGCCGCAGCCGGCCGTGCTTGCGGGAGGCGTGATGCCGCGGGCCGCGGCGACCGCGTGCAGTTGATGCTTCAGTTCGCGCGGGTCGACACCGTCGGCCGCCATCACGAGTCGAATGAGCGGATCGCAAAGTATGTCGGGATAGGTGAGCTTGGCCGCAGGGCGCGTACTACCGCCGGGGGCATTCTTGACGTACATCGATTGGCTCATGCTTCGCTCTCCTCAAGGCCCGGCCCCGGGGACCGGGAAAAAGACAGTGCACCGAGTGGTCTTTTCTGATACCGATCGGTAACATATATGAGGTACTGACCGGTAACACCTGTGTCAAGAGCTGATGACTACGACTTTTGCCAAAGCGCCTTCTCCTGCTGATCCGCAACGGCTACCGCCGCGGGAGCGGCTGCTCAGCGTCGCGCGCGACCTGTTCTACCGGCACGGCATCCGCGCCGTGGGGGTCGAGGCCATCGCGGAAGCGGCCGGCACGAACAAGATGACGCTGTACCGGCACTTCGCCTCGAAAGATGAGCTGGTGGCGGAATACCTGCGCTGCCTGGCCAGCGAGAAAGATGCGGTCTGGTCGAAGCTCGAGGCGCAATATCCGGACGACCCGCGCGGCCAGCTTCGCGGCTGGCTGCAGGAGGTCGCTGTCAATGTCAGCGATCCGAAATCGCGCGGCTGCGCGCTCGCCAACGCCGCGGTGGAACTGCCAGAAAAGGACCATCCGGCCCGCTGCGTGATCGAGCAATGCAAGCAGATCTCGCGCGACAAGCTCGTTGCGCTGTGCCGGCGCGCCGCTATCGATCAGCCGGAATTGCTGGCCGACCAGCTCTTCATGCTGCTCGAAGGTGCTTTTGTTTGCCGCCAAAGCATCGGCCATGAAGGACCGGCCTGCCAGTTCGTGCGCGCCGGTCAATCGCTGATCGACGCGCACTCGCGCTGACGGCGTTACCTTTCGCAAACCATAACCCTGTCTCGCGTGTTGCTGCCGCGGCGGCTTTGTTAACTGCGACGCGCTATCTCCCCGATTGCACGGATCAGCCGGCCGGCACCGAGAACCGGCAATCCGATCGGATGGCGCCGTATGCTTTGGACGATTCGAAGTCTGCTGTTTGGCAGCGAGCCGGAGCCCGTCTGCTATCTGACGGGTGACGAGGCGCGTCTTGCGCCCATCTCGGCCATGCTCGATCCGCTCGGCTTGCGCGGCGACATCTTCGCGCAACCGGACGCGATGCTCGGCGCAGCGCAGAAACAGAATCCCGATCTTGTCTTTTTCGACCTGTCGCTCGGCGTCACCGCTGCAGGTGAAGCGATCCTCGGCCTGTCGGCGCTGCCGAAGAAGCCCGCAATTCAGCTTGTCAGTCCGGTCGCGGTCGTGACTTACGAGCAGATCGGCGCGGTCGGCCAACTGCGCATGCTCGGCGAACAGCGAGGACTGAAAATGCCGGCGGCTTTGCAGCCGCCTTATCGCGATGATCTCGTCAAGTCGCTTGTTTCCGATCTCGGGCTGCGCCGCGATCCCGAAGGACGCCAGAAAGTGACGCTGGCGCAGGCGCTGCAGAAGGATTGGCTCGAGCTTTGGTATCAACCCAAGATCGATCTGCCGACGAAGCGGCTCGTGGGCGCGGAAGGATTGATCCGCGTGCGTCACCCCAAGCACGGCGTTCTCTTTCCCGGCAGCTTCCTGCCGGGCGCGCGCGAAGACGACATGCTGCGCTTGACGGAGCATGTGATCGCGACGGCGCTGCGCGACTGGGACGAATTCGCCCGTCAGGGCATCCTGCTGAAACTTGCGGTGAACACGCCGGTGTCCGCACTGGTTAAACTGCCGATCGCGCAGGTGCTGCGCGAGCTTAAGCCACGCTCATCCGACTGGCCCGGCCTCATCCTCGAAGTCACCGAGGACGAGATCGTCAACGATCTGCAGATCGCCAACGATGCCGCGCACGCGTTGCAGGAGCAGAATTGCAGTCTGGCCATCGACGATTTCGGCGCCGGGTATTCGTCGCTGGCGCGGCTGCGTCAGCTTCCTTTCAGCGAGCTGAAGATCGACCGTTCTTATGTGACCAATTGCAACAGCGACAAGACCAATGCCGGATTGTGCGAGGTTATCATCGAGCTTGCCCGCCGCTTCGGCCTGAAAAGCGTCGCCGAAGGAATCGAGACACATCACGAAAGCCACAGGCTGCAGGCGTTGGGCTGCAATCTCGGGCAGGGCTATCTGTTTGCGAAGCCGATGGACAAACGCACGTTCATTGCGCTGTTGCGGCGGCGCGCGGTTTTGTCCGACGCGCGCGAATTGATGCCGCTCGGCCCGTTCCCGGTCAACGCCGGCGCCTGAGTATCACCGGTCGTCATGTCCGCTTGGGGCCTCGCTTGCGCGCGGCCTTCGGAGCCGATTGCGGGATGATCGAGATCGCGCCGCTCGTCTCCAGAATGGCGAATTTGATTTCCTCCATGCGTTCGAGCCCGTGATGGCGGCGCGCCGATTCCATCACTTCGTCCTCGGTGATACGCGCCCATCGCATGCGTTGCGGCAGCGGCCGGCCCTCCTCGACGAGAACGAGCGGCACGCCCTTGGCGAATTTGGCGAAAAACCGAAAGCGGCTCTCCAGCAGCGAAACGCCGACGTCCAGAAATACGAGGGTGATGACGATCAGAAAGGCATTGATGAAGGAATAGTCCTGCCCCGTCAGCGCGCGCTGGGTCGCGCCGCCGATGATGAGGAAGAGGACAAACTCGAACACCGTCAGCTGGCCGATGGCGCGGCGCCCGGTCAGCCGGATGACGATCCAGAGAAAGACAAAGATGGCGGCGGCCTTGAGCACGCTGTCCATGTCGTCCTCAAGGGTAAACGAAAACCCGGAACGGCAAACTTGCCGCGCCCGGTCCCGCGACTTCGAGAGACAGAAGTCCGATCCGGCGCGGCCGCGCCCAAAGAACAATGTTGAGCGCTTCGCCCGATGTTGGCTCGAAATAAAAATCGAAGCCGTTCTGTCCGGCGCTGGTGCGCACCGGGCGCGGCTCGACCGCCTCGATTTCGTATGCTTCCTGAAATGCCGCGTTGAAATGGACGCGCGCTTCGTCCTCGTGCGGCGTCACGGTGATAAAAAGGCGCGTCAGCACGCTGACGCGTTGAAACCGTTCGAACTGGATCGCGAAAGAGGAATCGGGAACGCTCGCTGCCGACTGGCTGAGATAGCCGCGCGAGAAGACGCCGCAGAGGCCGAGCACGATCACGACCGCGAAGACGCCCCAGCCGATCCGCTCGACGATCCAGGCGGCCTTCTGGAAACGCATATCTTCAGTGACCGGCAATGGCCTAACCGGGCGCTCAGTCATGGGCACGACGTCCGGAAAAAGCGGGCATCATGTCGAACGCGCGTCCGCTGCCGGGGTTCCTCTGACGGCTCTGTGACTTGCCTGTGAAGCGCGTCGTGCCATAGTTGCGCCCGGTCAGGATCAGTCGAGGAGGCAGGCTCATGCATCCCGTTCGTCGTCGCGGCTGGGAAATTCCCGAACGGCTGGCAACGCCGGAAGCACTCTTTCTCGATCGCCGCGCGTTTCTCGGTGCCACGGCGGCCGCGGCGCTCGCGCCGCAAGCTGCGTTCGCGCAGCGCATCGCCGACTTGCCGGATCCGACCGCCAGTCTCTATCCCGCCAAGCGCAACGATAAATTCACGCTCGATCGTCCGGTCACGGATGAAAAGATCAACGGCAACTACAACAATTTCTATGAATTCGGTTCGTCGAAGGAAATCGCCGACGCCGCGAAGGCGCTGAAGCTGCGTCCCTGGACGGTGAAGATCGACGGCATGGTGGAGAAGCCGCAGGAGATTGGCATCGACGATCTCATCCGTACGATGACGATCGAAGAGCGGCTCTATCGTCACCGCTGCGTCGAAGCGTGGTCGATGGCGATCCCATGGTCCGGCTTTCCGCTCAGGAAGCTCGTCGAATTCGCCAAGCCGTTGTCGTCGGCGAAGTACGTGCGCATGGAGACGTTCGTCGACAAGTCGGTCGCGCCGGGCCAGCGCCAGCCGTGGTATCCGTGGCCCTATACCGAAGGCCTCACCATCGCCGAGGCGACGAACGACCTCGCCTTCATGGTCACCGGCGCCTACGGCCACCCGCTCGCCAAACAGCACGGCGCGCCGTTGCGGCTGGCAGTGCCGTGGAAATACGGATTCAAGTCGGTGAAGTCGATTGTGCGTTTCAATTTCACCGATGAGCGCCCGAAGACGTTCTGGGAAGCGTTGCAGGAAAGCGAATACGGATTCTGGGCGAACGTGAATCCACAGGTGCCGCATCCGCGCTGGAGCCAAGCGTCGGAGGAACTGATCGGCACAGGCGAACGGCGGCCGACGCTTCTGTTCAACGGCTACGGCGAGTATGTCGCCGATCTCTACAAGGGACTCGAAAACGAGCGCCTGTGGGCGTGAGCCGCTGCCGTTGAGTCCTGGCAAGCGATGCCAAGCGCGCATCGCACGATTGCGCTCTTGTAAACCGGCGTGAAAAAAAACCGGGCCCCAAAAGGGGCCCGGCTATTAAGTTGCCGGCGCGGGAAAAGGCCGGCAATTCACCTTCCAGAGGGGAACTATTGTCAGCGAGTTGACCGACGACCTGGGAGGATTCGTGAGCGGCTCGCCAACAACGGTTTGACTATGAGGTCCGCACGCCGCTGACACAACGCAAAGGGCGGTATGTCAGCCATGCGGACCCCGCAAGTCTGTGGTTTTGCTTGAGTTTGCGCTCAATAATTCCAGCGCTGCGCTTTCGAGACGAGGAAATCGCGAAAGACTTGCACGCGTGCAACAGATTTCAGTTCTTCCGGATAGACGAAATACGCGTCGAGAGCAGGCGGGTCTTGCTCGCCGAGCAGCTGCACCAGACCGCTATTCTCCTCGACGAGATAGTCCGCAAGTAGCGCGATACCGAAACCGCGACGACAGGCGGCGAGCAGCCCCAGCACGTTGTGAATCGTCAAGGTCGGCGTGCGCGGGCCTTTGCCGTTGCGCCCGTGCTCCAGCAGCCAGCTCCGGTTCTGCAGAAAGGTCGGAATATTGGTGCCGCCGAGATAGAGCAGCCGATGGTTGTCGAGATCGTCGAAGCTGCGCGGCGTGCCGAAGCGCTTGAGATATTCCGGCGACGCGTAGGCGTGGAAATGGACCGAGAACAATTTGCGCTGGATCAGGTCCGGCTGCACTGGCTGGCGCAGGCGAATCGCCACATCGGCCTCGCGCATGGCGAGGTCGAGTTCCTCGTCGGTCGTGATCAGCGTCAGGCGCACGTCGGGATAGAGTTCGAGAAACTCGCCCAGGCGCGGCGTGAGCCAGTTGACGCCGATGCCGATCGTTGTCTGCACGCGCAATTCGCCGTTCGGCTTGTCGCGGCTGTCGGTCAGCTTGGCGCGCGCCGATTCCAGCTTCATGAAGACGTCGTGTGCCGTGCGGTAGAGCAATTCGCCCTGTTCGGTCAGGATCAGACCGCGCGCATGGCGATGGAACAGCGACACCGAGAGCGCCTGTTCGAGCGCGCTCACTTGCCGCGAGACGGCGGATTGCGAGAGGCCGAGCTGTTCGCCCGCGTGGGTGAAGCTGCCTGCCTCGGCGGCGGCGTGAAAGACCTTGAGCTTGTCCCAGTCCATCACGCTCGATGTGGGGGTATTTGGCATCGTGATCTCTACTCCGCCGCGGCGCGGTGTTCCGCCTGCGCGGCGAGGAAACGCTCGGCTTCGAGCGCGGCCATGCAGCCTTGGCCGGCTGCGGTGACGGCCTGGCGATAAATGTCATCGGTGACGTCGCCGGCGGCGAAGAGGCCGGGCACGGAGGTCGCCGTGGAATGCGGGGCGGTGGCGATATAGCCGGACGGCTTCATCTCCACCTTGCCGGCGACGAGCTCGGTCGCCGGCGAATGACCGATCGCAATAAACACGCCGTCGACGGGACGATGCGTCACCGCGCCGGTCTTGAGATTCTTGAGTTTCACGTGCGTCACTTTCACTGGATCCGTTGTGCCGACGATTTCTTCCAGGGCGCTGTCCCAGATCACGTCGATCTTCGGATTCTTGAACAAACGGTCTTGCAGGATTTTCTCCGCGCGGAACGAGTCGCGCCGATGCACGACCGTGACGCGGGCGGCGAAATTGGTGAGGAACAGAGCTTCTTCGACCGCGGTGTTGCCGCCGCCGATGACGACCACGTTCTTGTTGCGATAGAAGAAGCCGTCGCAGGTGGCGCAGGCCGAAACGCCATAGCCCTTGAATTGCTCTTCCGTCGGCAATCCGAGCCAGCGCGCTTGCGCGCCGGTCGCGAGAATGACGGCGTCGGCGAGATAGATCGCGCCGCTGTCGCAGGTGAGGCGGAACGGCCGCTGCGTGACGTCGAGATCGGTCACGAGATCGGTGGCGACTTTCGTACCGACATGCTCGGCCTGTTTCTGCATCTGCTCCATGAGCCAGGGACCCTGGATCACGTCGGCGAAGCCCGGGTAATTCTCGACGTCGGTGGTGATGGTGAGCTGGCCGCCGGGCTGAATACCCTGGATCAGCACCGGTTCGAGCATGGCGCGTGCGGCATAGATGGCAGCCGTGTAGCCGGCCGGCCCGGAGCCGATAATCACAACCTTCGCGTGGATCGAAGACATCGCACGTCCCTGGGGGTGGGGAACGGCGCCGGGGGACCGGTCGGTCACAGGGCGGCGCTAACGGGCGTCAATTTAGGGATTTGGCCGAGCTATGCAAGTAACGCAACCCGGAGCCCACAGCCTCAGTTGATTCCACGTTATTTGCCTTCGGAACCCCGGTACTTCGCGCAATATTCTTTCGCCTGCCGCCATAGCGGGCTAAGGTCGACGCTCGGGAATCGCGAAAAACCGGCCGGATACGCGTCATTTCCCATGATTCCAAGCTCTGAGAAAGGCCCGACCGCCATGCTGGCCCGGCTGGACGCAATCGACTGGAAAATCCTCGCCGAGCTGCAGGGCGATGGCCGCATGACCAATGTGGAATTGGCGCGGCGCGTCGGCATTTCGGCGCCGCCCTGCCTGCGCCGTGTGCGCGCGCTTGAGGAGGCCGGACTCATCCGCGGCTACCGGGCACTCCTCAACGAGAAGCTCCTCGGCTACGAGGTCGTGGTTTTCGCCATGGTCCACCTGTCGAGCCAGGCGGAACCGGATCTCGCGCAGTTCGAAGCGTTCGTGCGCAAGGAGCCGCTGGTGCGCGAGTGCTGGATGCTCTCGGGCGAGATCGACTTCATTCTCAAGTGCGTCGCGCCCGATCTGAAAACCTTTCAGGCTTTCGTCGAACGCCTGACCGGCGCGCCGCATGTGCGCAACGTCAAGACCTCGCTGACGCTGCGCAATTCCAAGGACGCTGCAATCGTGCCGCTGGAATTACGCGAGCAGAGCTAGGTCAACCCGCCTTGCCGAGGCCGCCTTCGTCGATGGCCGCGCTTTCCTGATAGCTCTCATAATCGGTGTTCACCGACCAGAGATCGTGGGCGGCGCTGCCGCAGATGTTGTCGGTGACCAGCAGCCCCATCAGGATGCTGTGATCCTGATTGTTGTATTTGAATGCGCCGTAGCGCCCGATCGCCCAGAGATTTTTGAAAGTCTTCAGGTACGACACGATGGGCGCAAGCGCGTCGCGATAGCCGCGCGCATAGACGGGATAGCAGCGGCGCACGCGCACGACATGCCCGTTGGTGATTGAGGCCGAGCCGAGCAAACCGATCCTGGCAAATTCCGCCGACGCGCGCGCGATCAGTTCTTCGTCGGGTGCGGACCAGATCGCGTCCTCGTCGTAGCACCAGTATTCCATCGAAACGACCGTGGCTTTGCTGTCGCCGTAGAGCTCGGGCACCCAATTGCGAAAATTGGAAATCCGGCCGACGCCGACATTCTCCTCGTGGATGTAGGTCCACTGGTCGCCGAACAGATGCTCGGAATCGATCCTGAGAAAGACGAGGATCGTATTGCGGAATCGAAGCGCGGCGACCGCACTGGAAACCTCGGGCGGGACGTCGTCGAGACCGTTGACGAGGATCGTCAGAGGCATCGTCGAGACGATATGATCGAAGGCGTGCTCGGAGCCATCGTCGAGCACGACGCCGGTGACGGTCTCTCCACGACCGAGCACCCGCTTCACCGGGCACGACCGCCTGATCGTGCCGCCGCCGGCGATGACGCGTTGCGCCATGCGCTCGTAGAGTTCGCCGCTGCCAGCCTTCGGATAGGTGAAGACATCGACCAGAGTCTTGTGCTTCTTCTTGCCGATACCCATTGCGGCCAGCATCGACTGTCCGAGCGAAAATTTCTTGATGCGCTGCGCGGCGAAATCGGCATCGAGCTCGTCACAGCGAATGCCCCATAGCTTTTCGCTGTAGGACTTGAAGAACATCTCAAACAGGCGGCGGCCGAAATTGTGAACCACCCAGGCTTCGAACGTCTCGCGTTTCCCCATGGGAAAT
>CAZSAW010000299.1:0-1537 GCA_964604745.1 uncultured Hyphomicrobiales bacterium | reverse complement strand
CGACGGCTATCCGGTCGTTCACATGCGCGGCATCAGCGGGGCGGACCTGCGCAGGCAGGTCCAGATGGTCTTTCAGGAGTGCTTTTCGTCGCTCAATCCGCGATTGACCGTCGGCGATTCGATTTACTACGCGCCGCGCCTGCCCGGACGAGATCGTGCTGCGGCGCGGGTTCAGCCCCATGATCGTCAGGCAGGTGACGCTCTTGCCGCAGCCGGACTCGCCGACGATGCCGAGCACCTCGCCCTTGCCGACCGCGAACGATACGTCGTCGACCGCCTTCACTTCGGCCGTGACGCGATTGAGAACGCCGCCGCGGACCGGGAAATACTTCTTCAGATTCCGCGCGACGAGCAGCGGCTGGGCCGCGCCGCCCCGGATCGGCTCGGGAGGTTGCGGGAAATAGGCCTGGAACGGCGGCATGGCAAAACCTCCTGCTGCACCTTCATTGCTCGAGCCGGATATCCATGGCGCTGCGGAAGCCGTCGCTCATCAGGTTGAAGCACATCGAGGTGACGAAGATCATCACCCCCGGGATCGCGGCGATCAGCGGCTGCACGTAGATCGCCTGCCGCAGCGCATTGAGCATGAGCCCCCACTCCGCCTGCGGCGGCTTGGCGCCAAGGCCAAGGAACGAAAGGCCCGCCGACAGCACGATCGAGACACTGATCAGGCTCGTGGCATAGACGAGGATCGTGCCAAGCACGTTGGCGAGGATGTGATGACGGATGATTTGCGACGTCGTCGTCCCGCTCGCCCTGGCGGCGTCGACGAAATCGAGCGAGCGCACCTGCGCCGTGACGCTCTCCGAAATCCGCACCAGCGGCGGAATGAACACGATCGACAGCGCAAGGATGGCGTTGGTGAATCCGCTGCCCAGAATGCCGCAGATCGCGATCGCGAGCAGGATCGACGGGAATGCGTAGAACACGTCCATCGTCCGCATGATCAGCGTGTTGGTGCGCCCGCCGGCATAGCCTGCGATGACGCCCAGCAGGCCGCCCACGAGCAACGCGATGCTGACCGGCAGGATTCCCGACAGCAGCGACAGGCGGCCGCCATAGGCGATACGCGACCACAGATCGCGGCCGGTCTCGTCGGTACCGAGCCAGTAACCCGGCGTGCCGACCGGCTTCAGCCGCCTGAGCACGCTTCCGGCATAAGGATCGTGGGTGGTCACCCACGGCGCGAAGACCGAGATCAGGATGATGACGAGCAGGATCGCCGTGACCACCACCGTCACCTTGTCGCGGCGAAGCCGGGACCAGACGTTGCGCCAGTAACCCGCATTGGAGGCAGCCGGCGGCCCGACAGCGCTGGCTTCGGCGGCGGACTGGACGGCCGGTACGTCGGTCACCCCTATCTCCTTCATCGACGGATGCGCGGATCGATCATCGCCTGTGCGACGTCGACCGCGAGATTGAGCAGCACGAAGAAGAACGCGAGCACCAGGATGTTGCCTTGCAGCACCGGGATGTCACGACGGAAAATCGCCAGGTTGAGCAGGTTGCCCGAACCCGGCCAATTGAACACCGTTTC
>CAZSAW010000298.1:0-6635 GCA_964604745.1 uncultured Hyphomicrobiales bacterium | reverse complement strand
ATTTTTCTTCAGCGTCACCGGCATCAATGCGCATTACGGTACGCCGGTGAACGTGCGCGCACCGGGGCGCGTCCCCGGCGGATCGTCGAGCGGATCGGCTTCCGCAGCCGCCTCCGGCGCCTGCGATTTTGCGCTCGGCAGTGACACGGGCGGTTCGGTTCGCATTCCGGCGGCGTTGTGCGGCCTCTACGGCATTCGGCCGACGCACGGTCGTGTCGATCTGACCGGCGCCATGGCCATGGCGCCTTCCTTCGATGTCGCCGGATGGTTCACGACCGGACCCGGCCTTCTGCGCCAGATCGGCCCGGTGCTGCTCGGCGGCAAGAGCACGCCGCACAAGGTGCAAAGCATCGTCATCCTCGACGACGCTTTCGCCGCGGCAGATGCGGAGATCGCGGCGCTCGTCAAAAGTGCGCTCGCCGCCATGAGCGAGGTCTTGCCAGCGCCGCACTCGGATATTGCCGCGCCGGACGGGTTCGATGTGTGGCGCGAATGTTTCCGTGTCCTCCAGGGCAAAGAGATATGGGCCGTCTACGGCGATTTCGTCACGCGCTACAATCCGGTCCTCGGACCGGGCGTGCGCGAGCGCATGCAATTCGCGGCATCGGTGACCGACTCGGCCGCGGCATCGGCCAATGACATCCGCCGCCGCGCCCGCGAACGCGCCTACGCCCTCGCCAAACCGGGCACCGTGCTGGCGCTGCCAACGTCACCATCGATCGCACCCCGAGTCGATGCATCGCAATCCGAGCTCGACGACTTTCGCGGCCGCGTGATGCGGTTGACCTGCACATCGACGCTGAGCGGATTGCCGCAAATCACGATTCCCGTGGGGACCGTTTCAGGCTGCCCGGTCGGCCTGTCATTTATCGGCTGGGCCGGCGGCGATGAATCGCTCCTCGATCTCGCCGTCATGCTCTCCCGCTATTGCGGGTTTGAGGCCTGACGCGTCTGGAACCGCAGTCGGTCAAAAGTGTTGATGCGGTACGCAAACCGAGGCGTCCGCGATGTTCAAATACGCCGTTATCTTTCTGATTATTTCGCTGGTCGCGGGCGCCGCGGGCCTGACCAATATTTCGGTCGTGGCCAAGCGCATCTCCATGGTGCTGTTTGCGCTGTTTTTCGTTGGCTTCCTGATCCTGCTCGGCTTTGCCTATATGGTCGGCGAAGCCCTCAGCCAATCCTATCTGCCGGCTACCGCCCCCGTTTCGATCTACGCATCGCTTGAAGCATAGAGCTCAGGCCATTGCGTCTGCCGCCGGCAAAGCGGTAGTCTCCGACTCGTCAGATGAATGTTGCGGAAGAGACCGGTCACAGACCGGCGCCGAAGGCGCAACCGCCCCGGAAACGCTCAGGCAAAAGGACCGCAACGGGATGACGCTCTGGAAAGCAATGGCGCGGATCGTTCAGCGCCATTCACCGACGGAGTAAGCCGCCACCTCGCGGCGAATCTCTCAGGTTCCGTGACAGAGGGGCTCGTTCGGGCGCTTTGCCCGGGAGAGCTTTGACTCGCGCGCGGGACCGGTCATGACCGAGGCTCAACCGAACGCCGACCTTGCACGCACGCCGCTGCATGCGCTGCATGTTGCGCACGGCGCACGCATGGTTCCTTTCGCCGGCTACGACATGCCGGTGCAATATCCGACCGGCATCATTGCCGAGCATCTGCATACCCGCACCGCAGCAGGGCTGTTCGATGTCTCGCATATGGGTCAGGCGCTGCTGGTCGGTCCGGATCACGACACGACCGCGCGCGCGATCGAGACACTTGTGCCTGCCGACATCGTTTCGCTGGCACCGGGCCGGCAGCGCTACACGCAATTTCTGAATAGCGAGGGCGGCATTCTCGATGATCTGATGGTCACGCGACCAGCCGCGCCGGACCGGGACGGCACGCTCATGCTCGTCGTGAACGCCGCCTGCAAGCATGCCGACTACCGGCACCTCGCCGCGCGCCTTCCATCACATGTGACATTGCAGATTGCCGACGCGCGCGCGTTGCTCGCGCTGCAGGGACCCAAGGCGGTCGGCATCCTCGCGCGGCACGCCCCCGCTATCGCCGCCATGCCCTTCATGACGGCGATTTCCACGCGCATCGCGGGATACGAGGCCCATGTCAGCCGCTCCGGCTATACCGGTGAGGACGGCTGCGAGATTTCGATCGCCGCCCAGGACGCAACCGCATTCGCGGAATTGTTGCTGGCAGAGCCGGATGTGAAACTCATCGGCCTCGGTGCGCGGGATTCGTTGCGGCTCGAAGCCGGGCTTTGCCTCTACGGCCACGACATCGACACGACGACGTCGCCGGTCGAAGCGGGCCTGACCTGGTCCATCCAGAAGCGTCGCCGCGAGCAAGGCGGATTTCCGGGAGCATCACGCATCCAAAGCGAATTGCGTGAAGGGCCGGCGCGTATGCGCGTCGGCATCAGGCCAGAGGGCCGCGCGCCGGCGCGGGAAGGTGCGGACATCTGCGCCGCCAATGGCATCAAGATCGGCGTCGTGACATCCGGCGGTTTTGGGCCGACCGTGGGCGGCCCCATCGCCATGGGCTACGTCACTTCGGATTTTTCAAAAATCGGCACCGCCGTCGACCTATCCGTTCGCGGCAAGGCTCTCCCAGCGAAGACCGTACCGCTGCCTTTCGTCGCGCATCGTTATCACCGCTGACAATGAGGGACGCAATTTATGGCCACGCGTTACACAAAAGATCACGAATGGATTTCACTGGACGGAGCGACCGCCACGATCGGTATCACGACATATGCGCAGGAGCAGCTCGGTGACATCGTGTTCGTCGAGCTTCCGCAGATCGGCAAATCGCTGACCAAAGGCGGCGAGGCGGCGGTCGTGGAATCCGTCAAGGCGGCAAGCGACGTCTATGCGCCGGTGAGCGGCGACGTCGTCGAAGTCAATACGAGCCTCGACGCCACGCCCGCCACCGTGAACGAAGACGCCGAAGGCAACGGCTGGTTCATGAAAATCAGGGTGAAGGACCCAGCCGAACTGGACGGCTTGATGTCGTCCGACGAATACCAGTCCTTCCTCAAGACGTTGTCCTGAACCGGATTCATTGCAATGCGCTACCTTCCTCTCACGCCCGACGACCGCAAAGCGATGCTGGCGCGGATCGGCGTTTCCGACATCGACGCCTTGTTCGCCGACATTCCCTCGGACAAGCGCTTGCGCGACCATCTGCCATTGCCGCGGCACAAGGGCGAGATCGAGGTCGAGCGCATCCTGTCGCAGATGGCAGGAAAGAACGTGGCGGCAGGCGCCGTCCCGTTCTTCGTCGGTTGCGGCGCCTACAAGCATCACATTCCCGCAAGCGTCGATCATCTGATCCAGCGCTCGGAGTTCCTCACCTCCTACACGCCCTATCAGCCGGAAATCGCGCAAGGCACGCTGCAATATCTGTTCGAATTCCAGACGCAGGTCGCACTTCTTACCGGCATGGAAGTGGCCAACGCCTCGATGTACGACGGCTCGACAGCGGCGGCGGAAGCCGTGTTGATGGCGCACCGCATCACCAAGCGCCGCAAGGCCATTCTCGCCGGCAATCTGCATCCGCATTATCGCGAGACGATCGAAACCGTGTCGCGCATGGCGGAAGACACACTCACCGTCCTTCCGCCGGATCCGACAGCGCAGCAAGACCTGTTATCGATGATCGACGGCGACACGAGCTGCGTCGTCGTGCAGACGCCGGACGTGTTCGGCAATCTGCACGATCTTCGCCCCCTTGCGGACAAGGCACACGCGGCAGGGGCGCTTCTCGTCGCTGTCGTGACCGAGGTCGTTTCGCTGGGCCTGATCACGCCACCGGGCGAAATGGGCGCCGATATCGTCGTGGCCGAAGGCCAGTCGATCGGCAACGCGCTCTCGTTTGGCGGACCCTATGTCGGTCTCTTCGCCACGAGACAGAAATATGTGAGGCAAATGCCTGGCCGCCTCGCGGGCGAGACGGTGGACGCCGAAGGCCGCCGCGGCTTCGTGCTCACGTTGTCGACGCGCGAGCAGCACATTCGCCGCGAAAAGGCGACCTCGAACATCTGCACCAATTCCGGGCTTTGCACCCTCGCCTTCACTATTCACCTATCGCTGCTGGGCGAAGCGGGCTTGCGGCGGTTGGCACGGATCAACCACGCCAACGCCGTGGCCCTCGCCGGCAATCTCGCGGGAATTGCGGGCGTTTCGATCCTGTCCCGGACCTTCTTCAACGAATTCACCATCCGCGTGCCGAAAGATGCCGCCACGGTCATCGAGGCGCTGGCGAAGAAAGGCGTGCTCGGCGGCGTTCCGTTCAGCCGGCTCGCGCCTAAAGCGGGTCTCGACGATCTGATCATCGTCGCCTGCACCGAAATCAACAGCGAGGCCGATCGCACAGCCTATGCCAAGGCGCTGACCGAGGTGCTGTCATGAACCGCCCAGATCGCATGCCCGCCGATACGGATGACCGGCATCCGACCTTTACCGGAAACAGGGCCTTGATGATCGAGGAGAAGCTGATTTTCGAAATCGGCCGTCCCGATACGACCGGCGTCGATCTTGCGGAGCCGGCGGCATTCGCGTCGCGATTGGGCTCGCTCGAGCGGCAGGGTGCGATCGGATTGCCGGGCCTGAGCGAGCCGGAAGCGATGCGGCACTACGTGCGGCTGTCGCAGAAGAATTTCGGTATCGATACCGGGGTTTTTCCACTCGGCTCATGCACGATGAAGCACAATGCCCGGCTGAACGAGAAGATGGCACGCCTGCCGGGCTTCGGCGACGTTCATCCGCTGCAGCCGCTTTCGACCGTCCCCGGCGCCATTGAATTGATTGCCGAGCTCGGACGCTGGCTTCTGGAGATGACCGGCATGGCGGGCATCGCTCTTTCGCCCAAGGCCGGCGCGCACGGCGAGATGTGCGGCATGATGGCGATCAAGGCCGCGCTTGCGGCACGGGGCGAGACGCGATCTATCGTGCTCGTGCCGGATTCGGCGCACGGCACCAATCCAGCGACCGCCGCCCTGCTCGGCTATCGCGTCGAGACCGTGCCGGCACGAACGGACGGCACGGTCGATCCCGCGGATGTCCGCAAGCATCTCTCGAAGGATGTCGCCGGCATCATGCTGACCAATCCCAATACCTGCGGACTGTTCGAGCGCGACGTCACATCGATTGCGGAAGCCGTTCACGCGGCTGGCGCCTATTTCTATGCCGATGGCGCGAACTTCAATGCCATCGTCGGCAAGGTGCGGCCGGGCGATCTCGGCGTCGATGCCATGCACATCAATCTGCACAAGACCTTCTCGACGCCGCATGGCGGCGGCGGGCCGGGCGCCGGTCCGGTCGTCTTCTCCGAGCGGCTGGCGAAGTTCGCGCCTGTCCCCTTCGTCATGCGCGACGGCGCGGTGCGCTATATCGAGCATGTGGATGAATCCGCCGGGGCCATGCCGTTCGGACGGCTCTGCGCCTTCCATGGCCAGATGGGCATGTTCGTCCGCGCGCTGAGCTACATGCTGTCGCACGGCAGCGATGGCATGCAGCAGGCGTCCGAAGACGCCGTCCTCAATGCCAACTATGTGCGCGCGTGTCTGCAGAATCTGATGTCGCTTCCCTTCGGGGAACGGCCTTGCATGCACGAAGTTCTTTTCGACGATCGCTGGCTCGAGGACACCGGAATCACCACGCTCGATTTCGCCAAGGCCATGATCGACGAAGGCTTCCATCCGATGACGGTCTATTTCCCGCTGGTCGTGCATGGCGCGATGCTGATCGAGCCGACCGAATCCGAGAGCAAGGCCTCGCTCGACCAATTCGTTGCCGCGCTGCGCGATCTGGCGATGGCGGCGAAGCGGAAGGACACAACGCGCTTTACCGGCGCGCCGTATCATGCGCCCCGTCGCCGTCTCGACGAGACCCGTGCGGCGCGTCAACCCGTTCTGCGCTGGACGCCCGCGAGCGAGCGACTCGACGCAGCCGAGTGAATCGCGCTAGGCAAATTCGAAAGCCCAAGCGACATCCCGATGCCCCCGCAGCCCGACCCGCATATGGCGGCGATCCTGAAACGGATGCGCGCCACGCCCGCCGCCGATTACCGGACCATGCCGATCGCCGAGGCGCGGAAACTTTTCGAGGATCTGGCCCGACCCTGGACCGAACCGTCCCTGCCGGTCGCGCATATTGAGAACGTGCTCGTGCAAGGCCCAGCCGGCGCGATGCGCGCCCGCTTCTATCACCCGCGCCCGCAGGACCGCAGGCCCGTCGTCATCTTTGTGCATGGCGGCGGCTGGACCTTCGGATCGGTCGACACGCATGACGGTGGCATGCGCCATCTCGCGCATCATTCCGGCTGCGCCGTGCTCGGCTTCGACTATCGGCTTGCGCCGGAGCATCCTTTTCCGGCCGGTCTGGACGACGTTATCGCCGCGATCGATCACGTCGTGGCGGGACAACTCGGCGCGAATGTCGACGCGCAGTCGGTTGCCCTCGCCGGCGATTCCGCCGGCGCCAATCTTGCGCTCGCAGCACTGTTGCGGCGCAAGCGATCCGGCCTAGCGCCGATCAGGACGGCGGCCCTCTTTGATGGTTGCTATGCGCCGCTCTCCGATACCGAAAGCCACAAGGCGAGCGGCGACGCCAGCTTCGGGCACAGC
>CAZSAW010000297.1:0-3804 GCA_964604745.1 uncultured Hyphomicrobiales bacterium | reverse complement strand
AAAGAGGGCGAAACGGTTGCGTCGCCGGCGCCGACCGGCCTGGCCGACGGGCAGCGCGTGCGCGTGAAAGCCGGCAAGCCGTGAGCCTGATCTTCGACATTGCCTGGACGCATGTGCGTTCGCGCGCACGGCAGACTTTCGTCGCCGTCGCGGGCGTCGCAACCGGTGTCGGCTTTTCGGTGATGATGGCGGCGCTGATGCAGGGCTCGCAGGACGATTTCGTCGATCGCCTCGTGAACTCGCTCGCGCATATCTCGGTCTCCGACGAGCGGCGCACGGCGCCGGAGCAGCCGGCGGAGTCATTCTTCAACGCCGCGGAAATTCATGGGCTGACGCCGGAAGTCCGCCGCCGTGGCATCAAGAATCCGCTCGCGACCATGGCGGCGCTGGAGGCGTGGATTCCCGGTGGCGTCGCGCCGTCGGAGAAGGTGCAGGCGATCATTCGCTATGCCTCGCGCGACGTCGCCATCAGCCTCATCGGCATCGATCCGCATCGCGAGCCGCGCGTCTCCGAATTGCCGAAGCAATTGCGCGGAGCAACCCTGGCCTCGCTGTTCCGCGCTACCAATGCGGTAATCCTCGGCGACCGGCTGGCGGAAAAGATCGGCGCCCGCATCGGCGCCAACATCACCTTGCAGGCGAGCGAAGGTGGCAGCATCAACGCGCAGGTGGTCGGGTTTTTCCATTCCGGCATCCGCCCGACCGACGAGACGACCGCGTATGCGTTGTTGAAGACCGGACAGATTCTGGCGCGCCAGACCGGCATCGTGAACGAAATCCGCGTGCGCCTCGACGATCCCATGGTCGCGCGCGAGGTGTCGGCGCGGATCGAGCGCGAAACGGGCTACAAGTCGCTGTCCTGGCAGGAGCAGCACGAGGATCTGCTCAACGCCTTCGTCATCCGCAACATCATCATGTACACGGTGGTCGGCGCGATCCTTCTGGTCGCGAGCTTCGGCACCTACAACATCATCTCGACGATCACGCACGAGAAGTCGCGCGACATCGCCATCATGAAATCGCTCGGTCTGCCGGAAAGCACCGTGCGCGGCATTTTCGTGGTCGAGGCGCTGCTGATCGGGCTGGCTGGAGCGTTGACCGGCTTCCTGCTCGGCTACCTGCTGTGTCTCGGGCTCGGCACCATCGAGATCAAGAGTCCGTTCATGGATTCCAACCGCCTGCCGCTCGCCTATAACCCGCTGCATTATCTGATCGCGATTGGAGTCGCGCTCATCTCGTCCTTCGCGGCGGGCTATGCGCCGGCGCGCAAGGCCGCGCGGCTGCATCCGGTCGAGATCATCCGGGGTGCGACGTGAGCATGGATGCCGTTACCGGCGCGCCGCGGGGGCCTGCGGCTGCCACGGTCCCGCTGATCGAGGCACGCGCGGTCACGCGCATCCTGCCCGGCATCGTGCCGACCACGCTCGTGCACGACGTGAGCCTGCATATCGATGCCAACGAATTCGTCGCCATCACCGGCCCGTCGGGCTCGGGAAAGTCTTCGCTTCTGTATCTCCTCGGGCTGCTCGATCTGCCGACCTCGGGCGAGGTGCTCATCCGCGGCGTCGCAACGTCGCGCATGAGCGAAACCGAGCGCGCCCGCACACGCCTTGCCACACTGGGCTTCGTGTTCCAGTTCCATTTCCTGCTGCCGGAATTCACCGTGCTCGACAATGTCATGCTGCCGATGCGCGCCCTCGGTCTGCTCGCGCCGGATGCGATGCGCGCCCGCGCGAAGGACGTGCTCGCGTCGCTCGGGCTCGGCGAGCACGTGGACAAGCGACCGGACCAATTGTCGGGCGGACAGCGGCAGCGCGTGGCGGTTGCACGCGCCCTCGCGAACGAACCGCCTATTATTCTCGCCGACGAACCGACCGGATCGCTCGATTCCAAGTCGAGCGAGCAGGTCTTTGCGCTGTTGCGGGAGCTGGTCGACGCGCATGGCAAGACCGTGGTCGCCGTCACCCACGATCTCGGCCTCGCCGAGCGCATGGACCGGCAGATCCAGCTTGTCGACGGCGGCGTTATCGCCGATCACGCGCGCAACACGCCGCACTGACGGGACCGGCACTCGCCGTCCGGCGGAAAAGTCCAGTCGCCATCGGCACATAAACGCGCGCTTCGCAGTTTTTCGAAATTGCGCGCAACTTCGCTTGCGCCGGACGCGCGGCTCGGGGAGAGTGGTGCGCGTCCCCGAGCGAATCGCGGGTTCCGTCAGGGGACGGGTTGGGTGGGCTTATGCCGCGCATTGCCGCCGTCTTCGTTGCCGTCTGCGTGATCCTGATCGCGGGCTCGCTTGGCGTCGTCACCTATCTCGTTTTCGGGTTTTCGGTCGCCGATTCCGCGATCATTTCGCTCGCGGCGCTGATTGCGCTCACCCTTTACAATATGTTGTCGACGCGCATTCGCGACCGTGCGGTGATCGGCGATCAGATCGCCGATCTGTCGCGCAGTTCGGCCGACCTCGCTCGCCAGGTTGCCGAGCTCAACCGGCGTGTCACGGTGGTCGAGAAGGATGCACGTGCCGCCGCAGGCCGCGCCAAGGCTGTGGCCGATCCGCTGGCCGCCGAAATCGGCGAGCTTGGCGGACTGATCAAGCAATTGGCGGAAACGGTCGCCTCGCACGAAACCTTGCTGGCGGCCGGGGGTGGCGAACGCGCGCAGACTCCGCGCGTGACCGCCATGAGCGAGCCCGAACCGCAGGAGGAGACGCAAGACGAAGGCGTCGCCGGTTCCGGCCCGTTCAAGGGCAAGAGCCGCGAGGACATGCTCGCCGAAATCCGCGCAGCCATCGATAGCGGCCGCGTCGATCTTTACCTGCAGCCGATCCTGACCCTGCCGCAGCGCAAGGTCCGCTATTACGAAGGTATGACGCGGCTGCGCACCGGCGACGGCGAATTGATGCTGCCCGCGGATTTCATCGCCCTTGCCGAAAGCGAAGGGCTGATGCCGAGTATCGACAACCTCTTGTTGTTTCGCTGCGTGCAGGTGCTGCGCCGTCTCCTCACCAAGAACCGGGACATCGGCTTGTTCTGCAACGTTTCGATGACGACGCTGCACAACCCGGAATCCTTCCGCCGCTTTTTCCAGTTCATGGATGCCAATCGTGTGCTGGCGCCGGCCCTGACGCTGGAATTCTCCCAATTGGCGCTCAACGCGCTCGGGCCGATGGAGCAGGAAAGCCTCGCGGCGCTGGCGGAGATCGGCTTCCGCTTCTCGATGGATCAGGTCACCGATCTGCGCATGGAGCCGCGCACCCTTGCCGATCGCGGCGTCCGGTTCGTCAAGATACCGGCGAGCCTTCTGCTCAATCGTGCCGCGGCGCCGGCCGACATCCACGCCGCCGACCTCTCCGACCTGCTCGGGCGGCACGGCATCAGCCTGATCGCCGAGAAAATCGAGACCGAGGCAGTGGTCGTCGACCTGCTCGACTACGACGTGCGCTTCGGTCAGGGCTTCCTGTTTTCGCCGCCGCGCCCGGTGCGGGCGGAGGCGCTGCAGGGCGTGGCCGATCGCAATGACGGCGGCAGAGAGGCGGATGCGCCTGTCGGCGGCGAAGAGGCCGCGCCGCAAATCCACGTCGCCTGAAAGGTCCGCGTCTGCCCGGCGCAGGTGACGCCGTCGTCCCGATGGTCTAAACGGGCACGCCGTTTCTCCTGACCCTGTCCCGTGCCACCCTTTATCGAACGATTTTCCGCGCTTGCGCCGGATTACGATGTCGTCCTCTCGGACGTGTGGGGCGTGCTGCATGCCGGCGTCGCGGCCTATCCCGACGCCTGCGCGGCGCTCACCCGCTATCGGCAG
>CAZSAW010000296.1:0-1762 GCA_964604745.1 uncultured Hyphomicrobiales bacterium | reverse complement strand
ATCGAGATCGGCACACGCGGCCGAGGCTTCGTCGACATCACCGCGAAAGCGGTTCAGTTCCTGAAGGATGCCCGGGCCGGGGACGGTATCCTGCTTGCATTCCTGCGACATACCTCGGCGTCACTCGTGATTCAGGAAAATGCAGATCCGGATGTGCGGCGCGATCTGCTTACCGCGCTTGAGCGGATTGCGCCGGAAAACGCGGGCTGGGTCCATGACACCGAGGGCCCCGACGACATGCCGGCCCATATCCGGACCATGCTGACCGGCGTTTCGCTCCATATCCCTGTGATCCGCGGCATGCTCATGCTCGGGACTTGGCAGGGCCTCTACCTTGCCGAGCACCGCGCCGCGCCACATATGCGGGCTGTGATCCTGCAATTCCTGGGCAGCCGGCAGTAACGATGAATGCATGCGGGCCAGGCCGGCATGGCTTTGGCCCCCACGTGACAATTGAAATTCCTGCCGATTGGGTGCAGTCCTATCGGCGCGCCAGGCTACCGGAGGCGCTACGCAATTGAATGAAACATCGAATTACCGGCTGATTATTGCCGATGACCATCCCCTCTTCCGCGGCGCCCTGCGCGAAGCGGTCGGCGGGTTGTTCAACCGCGCGGACATTGCCGAAGCAGGCTCCTTCGATGAGGCGGCCAAGCTTCTCGACGCCGGGGCAGAGGTGGACCTGATCCTGCTCGACCTTGGCATGCCGGGCGTGCGTGGCTTTTCCGGACTGATGTATCTGCGCGCCCAATATCCGAGCGCACCGGTCGTGGTCGTATCGGCTAACGACGATCCGTCCGTCATTCGCCGCTGCATGGATTTCGGCGCATCCGGGTTCATTCCGAAAACGCTCGATGTCGAGGAGATGCGTGCGGCAATCGCGCAGGTTCTCAAAGGTGGCGTCTGGACGCCGCCCGATGTCGATCTCGAAGCCGGCAATGACGCCGAGTCATCCGAGCTGATGGCGCGCTTGACGACGCTGACGCCGCAGCAGGTGCGCGTGCTGATGATGCTGTCCGAAGGCCTGCTCAACAAGCAGATCGCGTATGAGCTCGGCGTTTCCGAAGCGACCGTGAAAGCGCATGTGTCCGCCATTCTGCAAAAGCTTGGTGTGGAAAGCCGCACGCAGGCAGTCATCGCCGCAGCGAAAATCGAAGTCGGCCAATGGCCGCAGACCAGCGCCGTCGGCAGCTGACCCTATCGATTATTCGGCGGCGGCGATCCGCTGCAAACGCCATTGCGCAAGCAGCGCCCGCAGCGCGGCAGGCTTTATAGGTTTCTGCAGAACCTGAACATCGTGGGCGCGCGCTTCATCGCGCACGCGGCGGCTTCGATCGGCCGTGATTAGAATGGCGGGCAGTTCCGGCCCCTTGAGCCGGCGCAGCGCGATAATCCCGTCGATCCCCGTGCCTTCGTCGAGATGATAGTCGACGAGCAACCCGCTGATCTCAAGCTTGCTGCGGCGGACGGCAGCCTGTGCGGCCGCAATACCCGTTGCCTTGAGAACACGGCAGCCCCAGCCTCCGAGCAAAGTCTCCATCCCGTCGAGAATCTGCGGATCGTTGTCGAGACAGAGAACAACCATCCCCTCAAGCTGACCAGGATCGACGCGCAACGTGCGCCGCGCCGGTGGGCTCGTCGGAATGGCGGAGGACAGCGGCACATCGAGGGAAAACAGAGATCCCTGCCCGACCTTGGACCGCAGGCTGAGATCATGGTCGAGCACGCGGGCAAGCCTCTCCACGATCGAGAGGCCGAGGCC
>CAZSAW010000295.1:0-5076 GCA_964604745.1 uncultured Hyphomicrobiales bacterium | reverse complement strand
TTCGACCGCCGCCTCGACCATCTTCTCGCGATATTCCTTGGCCTGATCGAGCAGATCGGCCGGGATGTCGATGTCTTTGTAGGACGCGCCGAGCGTCTCGTCGTCCCAGACGACGCCCTTCATGCGCACGAGATCGACGATACCCTTGAATTGCTGCTCGGCGCCGATCGGGAGCTGGATCGCGACCGGCTTGGCGCCGAGGCGATCGACGATGTCGCGCAGGCAAAGGAAGAAGTCGGCGCCGACCTTGTCCATCTTGTTGGCGAAGACGATACGGGGAACCTTGTACTTGTCGCCCTGACGCCAGACCGTCTCGGTCTGCGGCTCGACGCCCTGGTTGGAATCAAGCACGCAGACCGCGCCATCGAGCACGCGCAGCGAACGTTCGACTTCGATGGTGAAGTCGACGTGGCCCGGGGTATCGATGATGTTGAGGCGCTTGTCTTTCCAGAACGCGGTCGTCGCGGCCGAGGTGATGGTGATGCCGCGCTCCTGCTCCTGCTCCATCCAGTCCATCGTCGCGGCGCCCTCATGCACCTCGCCGATTTTGTGGCTCTTGCCCGTGTAATAGAGGATGCGCTCGGTCGTGGTCGTCTTTCCGGCATCGATGTGGGCCATGATGCCGAAATTGCGATAATCCTCGATCGGGTGGCTGCGGGGCATATTCGTCTGTTCCTGTCGGTGCGTCGCGTTACCAGCGGTAATGCGAGAAGGCGCGATTGGCTTCGGCCATACGGTGCGTGTCTTCGCGCTTCTTGACGGCGTTCCCCCTCGAATTCGATGCGTCGAGCAGCTCCGCCGAGAGCCGCTCCATCATGGTCTTTTCGTTACGATCGCGTGCCGCGGCGATAATCCAGCGGATGCCGAGCGCCTGACGGCGCGACGAGCGCACTTCGACCGGAACCTGATAGGTTGCACCGCCGACGCGGCGGGAGCGAACCTCGATCGACGGCATCACGTTGTCGAGCGCCTGCTCGAACACCTGGATCGGATTCGACTTGGTCTTGCCCTCGATGATGTCGAAGGCGCCGTAAACGATCGATTCGGCGGCGGATTTCTTGCCGTCGTACATGATCGAATTCATGAATTTGGAGACGACGAGATTCCCGTATTTCGGATCGGGATTGATTTCGCGTTTCTCGGCGGAATGGCGACGGGACATGGCGCTCGATCCTTACTTCGGACGCTTCGCGCCGTATTTCGAACGGCGCTGCTTGCGGTTCTTGACCCCTTGCGTGTCGAGCACGCCGCGCCGGATGTGGTAGCGCACGCCCGGAAGGTCCTTCACACGACCGCCGCGGATCATGACAACCGAGTGCTCCTGCAGGTTATGGCCTTCGCCCGGGATGTAACCGATGACCTCGTGGCCATTGGTCAGACGCACCTTGGCGACCTTGCGCAGAGCCGAGTTCGGCTTCTTCGGCGTCGTCGTGTAGACGCGCGTGCATACGCCGCGCTTCTGCGGCGCCGCCTGAAGGGCCGGCACCGTGTTGCGATACGCCTTTTTTCCACGACCCTTGCGGATCAGCTGATTGACCGTCGGCATCGACGACTTCATCCCTCGCGTTTCGGGCCAGAGCCCGGCCGGCGCACGTAAATCCCACGCGCAAAAGGAAACCGCGCCATCCGCACCGGCTTGCGGAATGACGCTTCGCATTCCAGAGGACCGCGTGCGCCA
Organism: uncultured Hyphomicrobiales bacterium; assembly: GCA_964604745.1. Classification (GTDB taxonomy): domain Bacteria; phylum Pseudomonadota; class Alphaproteobacteria; order Rhizobiales; family Xanthobacteraceae; genus Pseudorhodoplanes. The sequence goes on along the minus strand of CAZSAW010000295.1, from coordinate 3,398 downwards.
AAGCGCGCGAGGTCATGCACCAGGTTTTCTGACTCTTAAGTCAGCGGCAGCGTTTGAGCGTCATCCGTCGAGGCTTTGGGGTCCCGTCCGCCTGGGCCGAAAAGACTTATGTCTCAATGGCTTAAGCGTTCGGTCTGGCCGTGCCGATCAAGCGAAGCTCACCGCCTGCCGAAAGTGCGGCGTATGTATCGACGGCCTCCCCGCTAGTCAAGCGAAAAAGCCCGAAATTGCTGCATTTGCGCCACGTCGGCGGAAAGTTTGCGGGCTGCGGCGCCATCGACCGACCGGTCCGGTCGCGATCATGCTAGCCTTGATCGATTTCAATTGCGGGCGGGCAATCCATGGCAAGTGCGGCGGCTGATCGTGTTCTCTTTCATGTGGTGATGATCAAGCCCAGCCACTACGACGCCGATGGTTATCCCATCCAGTGGTTGCGGTCGGCCATCCCCTCCAACACGCTGGCTTGCCTGAACGGTCTCGCCGAGGACGCCCAGCGGCGCGAGGTTCTGGGGCCGAACGTCGAAATCCGGCTGCACACCTACGATGAGACGAACCGGCGGGTGGTCCCCGACCGGATCATCCGCATGATCCGGAAAGCCGGCGGCCGTGCGCTAATCTGTCTTGTCGGCGTCCAGTCGAACCAGTTCCCGCGCGCGGTCGATATCTCGCGGCCCTTCATCGACGCGGGCATGCCGGTCTGCATCGGCGGCTTCCACGTCTCGGGCTGCATCGCCATGCTGCCCGAATTGCCGCCGGAAATCCGCGCCGCCGGCGAGATAGGCATCTCGTTCTTCGCGGGTGAGGCCGAGGAAGGCCGGCTGGACGGCGTGCTGAAGGATGCTTTCGCCGGCAAACTCGCGCGGCTCTACAATTACATGGACGATCTGCCCGCGCTCGAAGGCACGCCGTCACCCATCCTGCCTGCCCGGGTGGTACGCCGGACGAACGGAATGGTCGCCAGCATCGATCTCGGTCGCGGCTGCCCCTACCAATGTTCTTTCTGCACGATCATCAACGTGCAGGGGCGCAAGAGTCGCATCCGCAACGGCGACGATCTGGAGAAGGCCGTACGCGAGAACTATGCGCGCGGCATCAAACGCTTCTTCATCACCGACGACAATTTCGCCCGCAACCGCCACTGGGAGGAATTGTGCGACCGCATGATCAGGATGAAGGTCGATGAAGGCATGGACATCGGCTTCACCATCCAGGTCGACACTCTCTGCCACAAAATCCCGAACTTCATCGAAAAGGCGACCAAGGGCGGCGCCCGGCGCATTTTCATCGGCCTCGAGAACATCAACCCCGAAAATCTGATCGGCGCAAAGAAGCGGCAGAACAAGATCACCGACTATCGCGAGATGCTGCAGAAATGGCAGGCGCACGGCGCGATCGTTCTGGCGGGCTATATTCTCGGCTTTCCCGGCGATACGAAGGAATCCATCCTTCGCGATATCGAAATCATCAAGCGCGAATTGCCGCTCGACCTGCTCGAGTTCTTCTTCCTCACGCCGCTGCCAGGATCGGAAGACCACAAGGTGCTCTTGCAGAAGGGCGTCTGGATGGATCCGGACCTCAACAAATACGACCTCAACCACCGTGTCTCGCATCATCCGAAGATGACGGATGAGGAATGGGAGGACGCCTATCGCGCCGCCTGGAAGGCCTATTACAGCCCCGACCACATCCGGACGATTTTACGGCGCGTGGCGGCGACCAAGCCGCAAATGCTGAACTCGATCACGTCCACTCTGTTGTGGTTCAACACGATGATCCCGTTTGAGGGGATTCATCCGCTCGAAGGCGGCCTCCTGCGCATGAAGCACCGGCGTGACCGCCGGCGCGGGCTGCCGCTGGAGAATCCGCTCACCTTCTATTCGCGCTTTGTGTGGGAGACCCTTGTAAAAATGCGCGGCTATTGGTCGGTCTATCGCCAGATCAATGCGATGAAGCGCGCCGCGTGGAATGCGCCGGATCGCGCGAGCTACATGGATATCGCCATCCAGCCGTTGCGCGAGAACGAGCTGGAATCGCTCGATCTCTATCATGCCACCGCCGGCGGCGAGGCCGCGCTCGAGCGCAAACGCCGGAGCGACGCGTTGCGCACGCATGCCGATGAAGCGGCGCACGTCGCCGCCGAATAGGGTCTAGTGGAACGACACGCCAATACGGCGCTGCCCAGCCCAGACCAGATGACATGGCTTCGTCACGTGATCGCTGGCGATGTGCAGGTCAAAGTCTTGCGGAATACCGATCGGACTCTCGACCTCGAGGCAAGCGCCGCCTTCCGAGATGTTGCGCACGGTGCACGTGATCCCGGCGGCGCGGTTGAATGAGATCAATCCCGCCTTGAGGACTCGATGGCGAATGCTACGCCTGTTTTCAATCATGACACTCTCCTACCGCTTCACGCGGGACATTCCGGACAGCCACTTTGCCGGTCAGTCCCGCGTCGCCTTGAAGCGTCAACAGTCGCATTCTGCACAGCGGAATTTACGAAAATCTCTCATCAATTCCGGACAGCTTGCTAATCGGCGTTAACCATCGAAGCGTCTGAGGGAGCGCGCGTTTCCACCTGCCGTTTATACGCAAAAAGGCCGCCCCGAAGGGCGGCCTTTGGCATTTTGGGTTCGCGCGGCCGATTATTCGGCGGCCGGAAGCTTGACCGTTTCCTTCTCGGCGCTGGCTGCGGCCTTCGCCGCCTCCTTTTCGCGCTCCTCGAGAATGAGTTGATCGCGCTTGCCGGCGATGCCGCGCAGGTCGTTCATCATCGCGCCGGTGCCAGCGGGGATGAGCCGGCCGACGATCACGTTCTCCTTGAGACCGTCGAGCGTATCGGCCTTGCCGTTGACCGCGGCCTCGGTGAGCACGCGCGTCGTCTCCTGGAACGAAGCCGCGGAGATGAACGAGCGGGTCTGCAGCGACGCCTTGGTGATGCCGAGCAGCACCGGATGGCCGACCGCGGGCTTCTTGCCTTCGGCCACGGCCTTGGCGTTGATCTCGTCGAGCTCGACGCGATCCATCTGGTCGCCCTTGATCAGATCCGTCTCGCCGGTGTCGCTGACTTCAACCTTCTGCAGCATCTGGCGAACGATCACCTCGATGTGCTGGTCGTTGATGGCAACGCCTTGCAGCCGGTAAACATCCTGGATCTCGTTGACGAGATAGGCGGCGAGTTCCTCGACGCCCTTGATGGCGAGAATGTCGTGCGGAGCGGGATTGCCCTCCACGATATTGTCCCCCTTCTCGACCACGTCGCCGTCCTGCAAGTGGATGTGCTTGCCCTTCGGCACGAGATACTCGACCGGCTCGACGCCCTTCTCGCTCGGCTCGATGGTGATCCGCCGCTTGTTCTTGTAGTCGCGGCCGAACCGCACGGTGCCGTTGATCTCGGCGAT
>CAZSAW010000294.1:0-13188 GCA_964604745.1 uncultured Hyphomicrobiales bacterium | reverse complement strand
GAAGGCGAAGCCAACGACTATGTCGGCAAGGGCCTCTCGGGCGGCCGTCTGGTCATCAAGCCGCCGGCCGACGGCGGCATCGTGCCGGAAGAATCCATCATCGTCGGCAACACGGTGCTTTATGGCGCCATTACCGGCGAGGCCTATTTCCGCGGCATTGCCGGCGAGCGCTTCGCCGTGCGCAATTCCGGGGCGATGGTCGTGGTCGAAGGCACCGGCGATCATGGCTGCGAATACATGACCGGCGGCGTGGTCGTCGTACTCGGGCCGACGGGCCGCAACTTTGCCGCCGGCATGTCGGGTGGCATCGCCTACGTGCTCGACGGCGATGGCTCGTTCGAGCGCCGCTGCAACCTCGCCATGGTCGAGCTGGAGCCGGTGCTCGCCGAGGAAGACGTCAACGAGCGCGTCTATCATCACATCCATGATCTGGAGACGCATGGCCGCGTCGAGATCATCACCGACATGACGCGTTTCGATGCCGAACGCCTGCGCTACCTCATCGGCCGGCACGCCCGCTTCACCGGATCGAAGCGCGCGGCCGAAATACTCGCCGACTGGCCGAACTATCGGGGCCGCTTCCTCAAGGTGATGCCGGTCGAATATCGCCGCGCTCTCGCCGAGATGGCCAAGGAACACTTGCAGGCGGCGGAATGACCCGCAATCATGCAGAAGAACACGCGGGCGCTACGGTTTAAGTAAATGGGAAAGATCACCGGCTTCCTCGAGATCGAGCGGGAGGATCGCGACTACGCGCCCGTCGCGGAGCGCGTGACGCATTGGCACGAATTCGTCGTCCCGCTGTCCGAGGAGGAGACGCGCAAACAGGCTGCGCGCTGCATGGATTGCGGCATCCCCTATTGCCACGGCACGAACATCATCACCGGCGCGCCCACCGGCTGTCCGGTGAACAACCAGATTCCGGACTGGAACGACCTCGTCTATCGCGGCGACTGGGAAACAGCCGCGCGCAATCTGCATTCGACGAACAATTTCCCGGAGGTGACGGGCCGCATCTGCCCGGCGCCGTGCGAAGCGTCCTGCACGCTCAACATCGACGAAAATCCCGTCACCATCAAAACCATTGAATGCACCATCGCCGACCGTGCGCTGGCGAATGGCTGGGTGCGGCCCGAACCGCCGGCGATCAAGACCGGCAAGAAGGTCGCCGTGGTCGGATCGGGTCCGGCGGGTCTTGCCTGCGCGCAGCAATTGGCGCGCGCCGGCCACGACGTGCACCTGTTCGAAAAATACGCCAAGGCCGGCGGGCTTCTCCGCTACGGCATTCCCGACTTCAAGATGGAGAAGCACATCGTCGATCGCCGCGTCGCACAGATGCAGGGCGAAGGCGTGACCTTCCATTACAACGTGCATGTCGGCGTCAATCTGCCGGCCGACAAGCTGCTTGCGGACTTTGACGCGATCGCGCTCACGGGCGGCTCGGAAGCCTCGCGCGACCTGCCGATTCCCGGGCGCGATCTCGACGGCATTCACTTCGCGATGGAATTTTTGCCGCAGCAAAACCGCCGCGTGAGCGGCGAGCCGCAGGGCGACGTCAAACCGATCCTCGCCAACGACAAGCACGTCGTCGTCATCGGCGGCGGCGACACCGGTTCCGACTGCATCGGCACCTCGATCCGGCAAGGCGCGAAGTCGGTGACCAATTTCGAGATCATGCCGGAGCCGCCGGAGCACGAGAACAAGCCGCTGACCTGGCCGAACTGGCCGCTCAAGCTGCGCACCTCGTCCAGCCACGAGGAAGGCGCGGAGCGGCAATTCTCGGTGATGACGCAGAAGTTTTCGGGCGAGAACGGCCGCGTGATGCGGCTCCACTGCATCAAGGTCGACGCCGCGATGAAGCCGGTGCCCGGTTCCGAATTCGACCTGCCGGCGGAACTGGTCCTGCTGGCGATGGGCTTCGTGCATCCCGTGCACGAGGGGATGATCAAGTCGCTCGGCCTCGAGCTTGATCCGCGCGGCAATATCAAGGCCGACACCAACGCCTATGCGACGTCGAAGGCGAAAATCTTCGCCGCCGGCGACATGCGGCGCGGGCAGTCGCTTGTCGTCTGGGCGATCCGCGAAGGCCGCCAGTGCGCGCACGCGATCGACAAATTCCTGATGGGAAAGACGACGCTGCCGCGCTGACGGCGCGCGTCAGCGGATCAGACGCAATCGCTATCTGAACAGACCGAAGAAGCCGCTTTGCGGCGGCCGCGTATATTGCGGCGCCGAGCGCCATTGCGCCTGCGGACCGCCGCGCGGTCCTTGCGGCTGAATCTGGCCCGACAGCACCGGTTGGCCAGCGACACGCGATGACGATGACGGTTTGGCGGGCGCGGGTGCCGGCGATGGCGCGGCGGGAGCCGATGCGACAACGGGCTGGCCGCTCGGCGGCAGGGGCTCGCTCACTTCGGTATTCGGTGCGCGCAGCGGCCAGGCGAAATCGTCGGCACGGCCGGCTGCCGCACTGGCCGGATCGCCGTTGACCAGCACGCGGCGCGCGGTCGCGTCCTCGTTGGCGGGACGTCCGCTTGTACCGCCGGCCAATTCTCCGGAGTCTGTCGGCTTGCCGTTCAGGAACAGCACCGGTCCGGCCATGGGACGCGGCGCGGGCATGCCGGGCTTCGCCGGTTGCTGCGGCTCGACCTTCTCAGGCGCGGGCAACGCCGCCATTGGGGTCGCGCGATTGAGAAGCCCGCGCCGCAATTCGCGTTCGACATAGTGTGCGAGCTTGCGGGCGCCGAATTTCGTGAAATGCACGCCATCGGGCGTGCGCAGGCGGCGGATCTGACCTTCGACGTCCGGCCCTTGCATGCTGAAGCGGCCCTGCTCGTCGACGAAGCCGTCCCACACGTCGACAAAGAAGATGCCGGCCTTTTCGGCGCGGCCGCGATAAAGCTCGTTGAGATAGCTTGCCTCGCTGGTCGAGCGCGTGCCGCGGATCGCCGGCAGGCCGACCCAGACCACCGCCGCGCCACTCGATTTCGCTGCCGCGATCATCTCGTCGATGCGCCGGTTATAGGCCTCTTCCCATTTCTCGGTGCGGAACTCGTACGGTCCGCCCGGCTTCACATTGGTCGGTTCGGGCGCCGCGATGGTCTGCTGCTCTTCGGCATCCTGCTCGTCGGGCTTTTTCTGTTCGTCCGCTTTCTTCTGATCGTCCGGCTTTTTCTCGTCGGGCTTCTTCGCTTGCGGCGCAGGCTTGGGCGGCTGCTTCTCGCGGATCGATTGGCGGTCCTGCACCCCGAGCAGGATGAGCACGATATTCGGCTTCTCCGCCGCGACGATTTCGCGCGCCACCTGCGGCCACTCGCGATCGCTGCGCGTTTCGTAGCGGATCAGGCCGGAAAAGGCGCGATGCTTGCGCACGACCTGGATTTCCGGGCTGTCGGAAAACGCATCTTCGAGACCATAGGCGAGATAGTCGGCGATCGAGTCGCCGAGCACCACGATCTTCGTCGTCGGCGCAGGCGCGTCGGCCGGACGCTGCGGCGCCGCGGGCGCGCGCGAATAATCGACCGGCCGTTCTTCCGGCTGCTGCTGCTGCGGTTCGAACCAGAACCGCCCGCCGCGGCGATTGTTGTTGTCGAAGAAGGGATAGCGGTTGTCGAAAAACTGCGCGCCGGCCGGCTGCGGCGCGGCGACAAAAAGGGCAAAGCCCAGCGCCAGTTCGGTGACGCCGAACAGCAAAGCCCAAGCAAGCCTTTGACGGAAAAGAGCCTTCATCGCCATTCCGGTTCACGGATAAGGGGCGGCAAGCCGCACCAAGACATGCGCCGCCCGGCCGGTCCGGGTCAATAGCCGACGGGAAAATGGCGGCTTGAAGGTGGCGGCCGTGGTTACCGTGGGGCCGCGCCGGCAACCGGCGCGCTGCCGCGCAAGCGGGCCAGAACATTGGCCGTAGCAAAGCCGTCGGCAATCATGCCGGAAGAGGCCTGGAAGTCGCGGATGGCGGCACGCGTCTTGGGGCCGAAGCGGCCATCGGTTTCGCCGACGTCGAAACCGCGGCCGGCCAGAAGCTGCTGCATCTCGGCGCGCTCGGCGAGCGTCAGCACGCGCTCCTGCCGCGGCCAGGCCTGCACAAAGGCCGCGCCGCCACGCAGCCGGTCGGCGAGATGGCCGATGGCAAGCGCGTACGCCTCGGACGGATTGTATTTCATGATGACGCGGAAATTCGTCAGCATGAGAAAGCCCGGGCCCTGCGCGCCGGCGGGCACCATCAGGAAGGCGCGCTCGCCCGGATGTGGAAAGGCCTGGTTGCTGGCGCGGCGGATGCCGTGCCGTTCCCATTCGTGCAGCGTCATCACACGCGAACGGTCGGCGAGCAGGAAATTGAAATCTTGCGGAACGACGACCTCGTATCCCCAGGCACGGCCTGGCTCCCAGCCATGACGGTGAAAATAATTCGCGGTCGAGGCGATCAGATCGGGGATCGAGCTGACGATGTCGCGCCGCCCGTCGCGATCGAAATCCACGGCGTAGCTCTTGTAGACCGTCGGCATGAATTGCGTCGGACCGAACGCGCCGGCCCATGAGCCTTTCATTTCATCAACAGTCACGTCGCCGCGCTGCAGGAGTTCGAGCGCGGCCAGAAACTCGTTGCGAAAGTAATCCTGCCGGCGGCCGATGCAGGCGAGCGTCGCGGTCGAGCGGATGACCGAACGCTCGCCGATCATGGTGGAATATTTGGATTCGATGCCCCAGATGGCGGCAATCACGTGGCGATCGACGCCGTACGTGCGTTCCACGGCATCGAACACGGCGCGATGCTGCGTCAGCAATTCGCGGCCGCGCGCGACGCGATCGTCGCTCACCAGAAGATCGAGATAGTCCCAAAAGGCCTTGGTGAATTCCGGCTGCGCGTCGATGCGGTCCATGATCGACATGTCGGGCGCAAGCCCGCGCGTCTGCGCATCGAACACCGCACGGCTCACGCCACGATGCGCCGCTTGCGGCCACAGGCTTTCGAGACAGGCCGGGAAATTTGCCTCCGCGCTGCGGATGGCATCGACCTGCATGAGCGGATGACCGGATGCGCCCGGCGCCCCGCTCCACTCGGTCGACGCGAAGGATCGCGTCGAGACGCTTTGCGTCGTGGCCGGATCGCCCGGCAGCCGGCCATCGGCGGCGATCTGCCCACACCCCGGCTGCAACGAGACAAGGATCAGTGCCGCGGCCAAAGCCACGGGAGAAAGCGACCCCGATCTCGTCATGCCTTTCCCCTCACCGTCCTGACGTCCATCCTCGCCCTATGGGGAACGGATATGATTGCCAGAGTGTTAACGAGCAATCCGAATTTCGATGGACGACCGTCGAGTTGCATGGTTCTTAAAGCGCAATTGATCGCGAAACAAACGCAATAATCCCGCCCGCATGAAACCCATTCGCAAGGCCATCTTTCCGGTCGCCGGACTCGGCACGCGCTTCCTTCCCGCCACCAAGGCCATGCCCAAGGAGATGCTGCCGGTGGTCGACCGGCCGCTCATCCAGCATGTCGTCGACGAGGCGCGGCAGGCCGGCATCGAGCATTTCGTCTTCGTTACCGGCCGTAATAAGGCGGTGATCGAGGATCATTTCGACCGGCAATTCGAGCTTGAGGCGACGCTCAACGAACGCGGCAAGCGCGACGACCTGAGCTCGCTCTCGCGCGATCTGCCGGAACCCGGAAGCTGCTCCTTCACCCGCCAGCAATCGCCGCTCGGATTGGGCCATGCGGTGTGGTGCGCGCGCGAAATCGTCGGCAACGAGCCGTTCGCGCTGCTGCTGCCCGACGTGCTCGTGCAGCACGACAAGGGCTGCCTGGCGCAGATGATGGACGTCTATCGCGCGCGCCAGGAAGCGGCCAACATCATCGCCGTCGAGGAAGTGCCGATGGACCGCGTGCACATGTATGGCGTGGTCGGCATCGGCGCGACGGAGGGAAAATCCTTCTCGATCACATCGATGGTGGAAAAGCCGAAGCGTGAGGCGGCGCCGTCCAACCTGACCATCACCGGCCGCTACATCCTGCAGCCGGAGATTTTCGACATTCTCTCGACCCAGCAGGCCGGCGCCGGCGGCGAAATCCAGCTGACCGACGCCATGGTGACGCTGGCGAAGAAGCAGCCCTTCTACGGGCTGAAATTCGACGGCCGCAGCTTCGACTGCGGCTCCAAGATCGGGTTTCTCGCCGCCAACGTCGCCTACGCGCTCAAGCGCAAGGACCTTGCCGACGCGCTGCGTACCGAATTGAAGACCATCGTCGGCTAGACGGCGCTCACCGCTGCAGGCGCAAGCCGAACATGATGATGCTTGCGGTATAATCCTGTCCCGGCACGTTGGAATGGAGCCATTCCTGCCGGAACTCGCCCTTGAATTGCATCGTCCGCGTCATCTTGTAGGTGAAGCCGACCGATGTGGTGTAGCGCTGATCCTGCCGCCCGAGCCCTTGATAATCGTCGAGGCCGTAGCCGGCCTTGACGATGCCGATCAGCCAGCGCCGAAAGCTGTGATCGATTTCCACGCCGACATCGCGCCGCAGGATTCCCGACACGCCGGTCATGGTCGATTCATCGACTGCGGACGACGCGGTCAGCTTCGCCGTCGTCAGCGGCGTCGCGGCCCAGATCAGCGATGAATCGCCGATCACGCCCTGTAATCGAGGCAAGGTCGGATCCTGATAATCGCGCGTCAGATAGCCGACCGATATTTCGCCCGTGAGTTTGCGCGTCAGCTCGAAGGTCGAACCGGCCTTCACCGTGGTGCCGTCCGAGTCCCGGCGCACACCGGAAAAGTCGACATTGAGGTCGTGGATGCGCCGGTCGTATCCGGCTTCCACGAAAGGCTTGACGCCGGGCGTGAGTTCATAGCTGCCGCGCAGCGCGACTCCGTATTGATTGTAATTGCGATCCTGCAAGTCGAACGGCGTGCCGTCATTGAGTGTCGCGTTGTCGTAGGCAGTGCGCTCGGCGCTGCTTTTCGCCGTCAGCTCGAACCTGTTGAAGCGATGCGTGAGCGCCGCCTTGGCGGTGTATTTGTCGTAGGCCGGCGGGCTTGCGATGTCGGTCGGATTGTTCGGATTGCCGGGCGTGTCCGTGGTGTGCACGAATTCGCCTTCGAGATCGGCGCGCGTTTGCGAGGTGATGTCGATGCGGCCGTTCGCCTTCAGATCGATCATCGGCCGCGACAGCGCGGGCAGGTCCTGGTACCAGCTGTAGGTCCCGCGCAACATCGCAGTGAATTCGTGACGCGACCAGTCCGACTGGATGCCGAGTTCCGGCGCGACCTGCGTCGTGGTCGATCCGGTGCCGCCGCTGATGCGTCCGGGATTGGTGTCATAGCCACCCCAGATTTCGACCGCCGGTTTGTAAATGAAGGCGCCGGCGCGAACGCCGACCGGCGCGAAGGCATCGTCCTCGGACGCGCGGCGAACCGGCGCACGGATCGCGCCGCTCGCCTGGGCCGTCGCCGCGGAATCGGCTGCCGCCTGTTTCGCGCGCGCAGGTGACGGCGCCACGGGGCGATAGATCGGGGCCAGCGTCGCATCGGGCGCGGGCGGTGGCGGCGCGGGCGGTCGGGTCTCCGCCACGGGAGCCGGGCTTTTCGTTTTCTTGCGCGCGTTCGTGGAATCGAATCCGGTCGCACCCGCGCCCGACGCGGGCGGATTTCCATATTTCGGAATCCGGAAGATCGGCGCCTCGCCTTTCATCAGCGTCTGAAAGCGTGGCGGGTTGCGCGGATCGCTGACATTGGGATTGAGGAGATCGCTGTCGCCTGCCGCGCTCTGCGCCCGCGCGGGAATGCTGCCGCACATGCCGAGCGCAACGCCGAGTCCGATCCAGCCCAGACTCGTTCGGCGAAGCCGCGCCACCTCGTACCTCCTCGTTGCGCTAGGCCGCCGTGGCGCGGCCGCGGCACTCGCGCGGCCAAACGCCCGCAGCCGGCCTTTGCGCCGGCGGGTTTGGTTAACGGAAATAAAACGAGTATGGTTAACGAGGCGTTGATGGGCGGGTCCGGCGTCGCCGCGGAGCGGCTTTTCGTGCTAATCCGCCCTCACCCACTGCCCGGACCACTTTAAAGAGCGTCGCCGCGTCCATGGCCGAAACCGCATTCAGTCATCCGAAAGAGCCCGACACCGAGGCCGAAGCGCTGATCCAGTCGGCGCTGCGCACCTTCGACGCCGAATCCGGCGGCATCGCTGCCCTGTCGGCCGCCATCCGTGGCGGCATGGGGCAGACTTTCGTCGATGCGGCGCGGCTCATCCGCGCGGCGCGCGGCCGTGTCATCGTCACCGGCATGGGCAAATCGGGTCATGTCGGCCGCAAGATCGCGGCGACGCTTGCCTCGACCGGCACGCCCTCTTTCTTCGTCCATCCCGGCGAAGCGAGTCACGGCGACCTCGGCATGATCACGCCGGATGACATCATCATGGCGCTGTCTTGGTCGGGCGAAACAGCCGAGCTGAAAAACCTGATCGACTATTCGCGCCGCTTCCGCATCGGGCTCGTTGCCGTCACCGCCTACGCGCAGAGCGCGCTGGCGCAGGCATCCGATGTCACGCTCGTGCTGCCGCACGCGCGCGAAGCCTGTCCGCACAATCTCGCGCCGACGACCTCGTCGCTCATGCAGCTCGCGCTCGGCGACGCGCTCGCGGTCGCGCTCCTCGAAAGCCGCGGCTTCACCGCGCTCGATTTCCGCGCCCTGCATCCCGCCGGCCAGCTCGGCGCCTTGCTGAAATTCGTGCGCGACGTGATGCGCACGCAGAATGACATCCCGGTTGCGGCGCTCGGCACGCGCATGGGCGATGCGATCGTGGAAATGTCGGCCAAGGGTTTCGGCTGTGTCGTCATCACCGACGCCGCCGGAAAACTCGCAGGCATCATCACCGACGGCGACCTGCGCCGCCACATGCGGCCCGATCTGCTTGATCTGACGGTTGACAGGGTAATGAATCCCAACCCGAAGATCGTCGGGCCGGACCAGCTCGGCAGCGAGGCGCTCGAGATTCTCAACTCGACGAAGATCACCGCGCTGATTGTGGTGGATGGCGCGACGCCGATCGGTCTCGTGCACATGCACGATCTGCTGCGCGCCGGCGTGGCCTGAGAGCCGTCCGCGTCAGACCCAGCCTTCCAGTTCCTTGAGCACGATCTCGCGAATGACGGCCATACCGCCATCGCTGTCGTTGAGACAGGGAATGGCGGCAAAATTCCTGCCGCCGTTCTTCTTGAAGATCTCGGCGTTCTCGACCGCGATCTCCTCCAGCGTTTCCAGGCAATCGGCGGCGAAGCCCGGCGTGACGACGGCGAGATTGCGGATGCCTTTTTGCGCCAGCGCCTTGACCGTCGCATCGGTATAGGGCTGCAGCCACTCCGCGCGCCCAAACCGCGACTGGAACGTCATCATGAACTTCTGCTCGTCGAGCCCGAGCTTCTCGCGCAGGAGCCGCGCGGTCTTGGCGCAGTGGCAATGATACGGATCGCCCTTCTCGAAATAATCCCGCGGAATGCCGTGGAAGGACGCGATGATGACCTCGGGAGCGAAGGGAAGTTTTGCCAGCTCCTGCCTGATCGATTGCGCCACCGCATCGATATAGACCGGCGCGTCGTAATAAGGAGGCACGACGCGCAACGTCGGCTGCCAGCGCGTTTGCATCAGTGCGCGGAAGGCCTCGTCGCACACCGTCGCCGTGGTCGCCGCGGCGTATTGCGGATAGAGCGGCACAAGAAGGATGCGATGGCAACCGCCGAGCGACAGTCCCTCGATGCGCGAGGCAATCGACGGGTTGCCATAGCGCATCGCCCAGTCCACCACGATACGCGGATCGACCTCGGCGAGCGACACCGACAATTTTCCCGATTGTGAGCGCGTGATCGTCTTGAGTGGCGATTCGTTGCGCTCGTTGTTCCAGATCTTGTCGTAGTCGCGGCCCTTGCGGCGCGGGCGGAGGGTCAGAATGATGCCGTTGAAGACGAGCTTCCAGGTCAGCGAATTTTCCTCGATGACGCGCTTGTCGGACAGAAATTCCTTGAGGTAGCGGCGCATCGACTTGTAATCGGTCGCATCCGGCGTCCCGAGATTGACGAGCAGCACGCCGATGCGGCCGTCAGCGACCGGGGGATGGTCGGCCGGGCGGTGCTCGGATGACAGGACAATTTCAGCCTTGCTCATGGTCGCCGCATTCTCCTAGACATCAGCACGCCCGTCACGGGCTTCCGCGCGCATGCTAAGCCAGTGCACGGCGTCGAAATCAATCGGCAAATGACATTCACCCGCCGCCTGTTTCTGTTCGGTACGTCCTGCCTGGCGCTGCTGGCTGGATTGCCGCGCCTCGCCTTGGCGCAAACGGCGAAGATCACCTTCATCCTCGTCAATGACATCTATCTGATGAACGAGGAAACGGGGCCGGACGGCCGCAAACGGGGCGGCTTCCCGCGTCTCGCCGCCGTGGTCAAGGCGGAACGCGCCCGCGCCGCTCAATCCGGCGGTCATGCCCTGTTCGCCCATGCCGGCGACACGCTGTCGCCGTCGCTCCTGTCCGGCATCGACCACGGCTTCCACATTATCTCGCTGATCAACATGATTCCGCCGGACATCTTCGTTCCCGGCAATCATGAATTCGATTTCGGAAAAGAAAACTTCCTGCAGCGCATGCGGGAGGCGCGTTTTCCGCTCTTTGCCGCCAACATGCGCAACGGCGACGGCACGCCGGTCGCGGGTTTTGCCGACCGCACCATCCTCGACATGAGCGGCGTGCGCATTGGCCTGACCGGAGCCGCGTTGACCGAAACGCCGCGCCTGTCGGATTCCGGCGACATGCGCTTTGCTCCGCTCGTCGCCGCGACGGAAGAGCAGTGCAAGGCGCTGCGAACCGAGGGGGCGGATTTCGTCGTCGCGGTGGTGCACGCTCCGCGTGACGAGGATATCGCCCTGTTTGCGACCCGCGCCGCCGATCTGATCCTGACCGGGCACGATCACGATCTCTTCGTCGACTATGACGGCCGCACGGCCATCGTCGAATCCAGTCATGATGCACATTCGGTGACGATGATCGATGTCACGATCGACACCGGGCGGCGCGTGCAGGGCCGGCCGGCCTGGCATGCCAAATTTCGCGTGGTCGATACCGCCGATGTCGAACCGGACCCTGAAGTGCTCGCGGCGGTGCGCGGTTTCGAGAACGAGTTGTCGCGCGAATTCGACGTGGCAATCGCAACCACCGAGATCGAACTCGACAGCCGCAACGCCACCATGCGCACCGGCGAGGCCGCGATCGGTGATCTTTTCGCCGACGCCATTCGCGCGACCACGCAATCGGAAATCGCCGTGATCAACGGCGGAGGCCTGCGCGGCGGCAAGATCTATCCTGCCGGCAGCGCGATCACGCGGCGCGACGTCCTCGCCGAATTGCCCTTCGGCAATCGCATCGCCGTCCTCGCCATCAGCGGCCGCGACCTGCGCGCTGCGATCGAGAACGGGCTCAGCCGCCTGCCCGCGGCGAACGGGCGTTTCCCGCAGGTCTCGGGCATGACAATCAATGCCGACCCGCTGCGCGCCCCGGGTCAGCGCGTGCGCGCGATCCATGTCGGCGACGCGCCGCTGAATGACGACCGCCTCTATCGGCTCGCCACGAACGATTTCCTCGCGCGCGGCGGCGACGATTACACGGCGTTCGCCGACGCCAAACCGCTGGTGCTTCTCGGCGACGGCCCGCTGATCGCCAACGATGTCATGGTCTATCTGCGACGGATCGGCACAGTGCGCGCCGATCCGGCAAAACGCATCATTCTGAAATGACGCTCTCGGCTATTGCCCGAAGCGCAGTTCCAGGCTGGCCACGCCGGCGGCGATGCTAAGACCGCTCTGCCCCTGCATGCTCAGGGGCTGCAGCGCGAAGGCATTGCCCGATCCGCCGATAAGCGCGTTGGCGCCAAGTCCCGCGCCGACCGATGCGCCGGCCTGCACGCCACCGTAGCTCCCGGCCAGATCGCCGAGCCCGATACCGCGCGCCGGCGCGAACACCGCCCAGGCCAACGCGGTGCGTTCGGTGATGCCGACATCGAGGCCGAGTTTGCGGATGGTGGCGCGATAGAACTGCGTCTGGCCATCGGCCGATCGGTAGGTGCAATTCAATTCGGCAATCGATCCGAGCAACAATCCGACCGTCCGGCCGCCGGTGCATTCAAGCATGCCGGCCTCAACGCGTGATTGCGCCAGGGCCGGCGCGGCAAAGGCGGTCACGGCAAGCGCGGCCAGTGCGAGTGCATTTCGACGAAACATCGGCTCCCCCCGATACGAATGATCGACCGCTCCGGGCGATCGCCTAACGAATTGTAGCACGCCGCGCCATCGGACGCGGCATGCCGGCTATTTCAGATTGCCACAGAAGCGCTGGATGCGCCGGCAGGCTTCCTCGAGATCGGACGTCTTGGTCGCGTAGGAAATGCGGAACGCGGGCCCAACGCCGAAGGCCGATCCCTGCACCACCGCGACGCCTTCCGCTTCGAGCAGTTCGGTGACGAAATTCTCGTCCGTCTCGATTTTCTTGCCGGTCGAGGCCGTCTTGCCGATCGCGCCTGCGCAGGACGGATAGACATAGAAGGCGCCCTCGGGCTTCGGGCAATGCAATCCCTTCGCCTGGTTGAGCATGGAGACGACGAGGTCGCGCCGCTCCTTGAACGCCTTGTTGTTGCGAGCGATGAAATCCTGCGGCCCGTCCAGCGCCTCGACCGCCGCCCATTGCGAGATCGACGACGGGTTCGACGTCGATTGCGACTGAATGGTCGCCATCGCCTTGATCAGCGCTTCGGGACCGCCGGCATAACCAATGCGCCAGCCGGTCATGCAATAGGCCTTCGATACGCCGTTCACCGTGAGCGTGCGCTCGTAAAGCGCGGGCTCGACCTGCGCTGGCGTCGTGAATTCGAATTCGTCATAGACGAGGTGCTCGTACATATCGTCGGTCATCACCCAGACCTGCGGATGACGCTTGAGCACGTCGGTGACGGCCTTCAGCTCGGCACGCGTATAGGCGGCTCCGGTCGGGTTCGACGGCGAGTTGAAGATGATCCACTTGGTCTTCGGCGTGATCGCGCGCTCGAGAGCGTCCGGCTTGAGCTTGAAGCCATTGTCCATCGTGGTCACGACCGTGACCGGCTCGCCGCCCGCCAGCGCCACCATTTCCGGATAGCTGACCCAGTAGGGCGC
>CAZSAW010000293.1:0-2668 GCA_964604745.1 uncultured Hyphomicrobiales bacterium | reverse complement strand
CCACTTCGTGACTTGATCGAGGAAATAGCGATCGTGGGTGACGAGGATCACGCACCCGGGGAAGTTCTCCAGGTGATGCTGCAGCCAAGCGACGCTTTCAGCGTCGAGGTGGTTGGTCGGTTCGTCGAGCAGCAGCATGTCCGGTTTCGACAGAAGCAGGCGGCAAAGAGCCACACGACGCTTCTCGCCGCCGGAAAGTTTCGTGACGTCGGCGTCGTCCGGCGGACACCGCAGCGCGTCCATCGCCATCTCGATTTTGCTGTCGATGTCCCAGGCGTCGGCCGCGTCGATCTTCTCCTGCAGGCTGGTCATCTCCTCCATGAGTGCGTCGGAATAATCCTCCGCGACCTTCATGCTGACTTCGTTGAACCGCGTAACGAGCTGCTTTTCCTCGCACCATGCCTCGACGTTTTCACGCACGCTGAGCTTGGGATCGATCTGAGGCTCCTGCTCCAGATAGCCCATCTTCGTGCCGGCCATGGCGAAGGCCTCGCCGGTGAAGTCCTTGTCCATGCCGGCCATGATCTTCATCAGCGTCGATTTGCCCGAGCCGTTGACGCCGACGACGCCGATCTTGGCGTCCGGGAAGAACGAGAGCCAGATGTTCTCGAACACCTTCTTCCCGCCCGGATAGGCCTTGGTCAGGCCCTGCATGGTGAAGATGTATTGCGCGGGTTGAGCGGCCATGGGTTTTGGGCGTGTCCAAAGAAAAGGGAGGGCGTGCTTTTAGCCGCGCCCTCCCCATGCCGTCCATAGTCTTGCGCGCAGGCGCCGCCTAGTGGACGCCCGGCCCCAGATACTGAGCGAGGAATGTCTCCATCTCGCGCAGCGTCTGCACCCGCGTCGGACCAGCCGACAGGTTGTGATCTTCGCCCTGCAGCACGACGAGCCGGAAGTTCTTGCCCGCCGCTTGCAGTCGGTCGGCCATTTCACGCGATTGCGCGATCGGCACGGTCGTATCCTGATCGCCGTGAATGAGGAGGATCGGCGCACGGACATTCGCCGCGAGATTGGCCGGCGAGATCGCACGCAGATGGTCGCGGTCGGCGCGTGGATCGCCGATCGACAAACGCCACCATTCCGCGGAGCCGCTTCTCGGCGCTCCCGCCGTTTCATTGTCGAGCATCAAGGGCAAGTCCGAAACGCCGGCGATGCTGATGGCGCAAGCGAATTTGTCCGGGGTCAACGTGGCCCCGGCCAACGCAGAATATCCTCCATACGAAGCGCCAACGATGCACACGCGATGCGGGTCGACGATGCCTTGCCGCACCAATGCGTCGACGCCGTCAATGACGTCGGTTTGCATCACGCCATCGCCCCAATTGCCGCGGCCAGCGGTAAACCATTGGCGCCCGTAGCCCGCAGAGCCGCGGAAATTGACCTGGAGCACCGCGTAGCCGCGTGAAACGAAAAATGCGGCGAACGGGTCGAAGTCGAATGTGTCGCGCGCATGCGGCCCGCCGTGCACGAACAGCACAAGTGGGAGATTGCGTCCATTCTGTACGGGAAGATGCAGATACGCCGGGATCCGCGTGCCATCGCGCGCAGGGAATGTAATCTGCTCGCGCAGACCGAAGTTCGCGCCCGTCAATTCCGGATAGCGCAAACCCACCTGCAACAGCTGCTCATGCGCCGGATCGAGAATATAGTAACCGCCGCCGTCGCTCGCGGTCTCGCCATAGACCAAGAATTTCGAGCGATCGCGAGACCACTCGATAATCGAACCATAACCATCGCTGAACAGCTCATCGACCATTTGCTGTACGCGCTGCAGGTCCGGATCAAGGAATCGCGTCTTCAGAAAATCCTCGTCCCAGCACAGACCGACGACCCGCGAATTCCAGCGATCGTAACGCGTGCAGTCCGATTCCGAATGCTCCGGCATGAGCTCCTCGTTAGAGCCGCTGCCGTCCGTGTTCATGGCGACGAGATGCCAATTGTTGTCGGCGTCCGGGACCGAGGCGACCAATCGGCCGTCAGGCAACAGACCATGAATATCGGGCGAGGCGCCGGTTTCCTCCTGCCCTTCGCGCAGCAAGGTCGGGCGGCCATTGGGGTAGGCGTAGAGCCACCAATGGTTGGTGCGCCCGTCACTATCCGTGCGGGCGACGATGTCGCCATGCGAGTTCAACAGGTAGTTATCGGCTTTCTCGCCGTCGCCACGTTCGGCGACGGTCGAGCGTCCGTTCTCCAGATTCACGCGATAGATGACCAGGCGGCCGCTCTCCCCCTCTGTCTGGTATCCGCCCATCCGTCCGTAGCCTGGATCGCCGTCGATCGGCGACACCATCCAGCCCAGGCCCGTGTTGAGATTGGCGTTTGGGATGTCCTGAAGCATGAAGACTTGGCGGTGCGAGCGGAGCGAATAGACCCCGATCCGCGTGTAATGCAGCAGCGTCTGCCCACGGACATAGACGCCCATGCTGCCCGTCACCTGCGTGCTCTTCACCGTGAACGTCACGTGATCGTCATCGGCCCAGCCCACGCCAACCAGACGGTTCGGCGACTCGATGCGCGCGGCGTAGAGGGATTGCTGCGTATCGAGGTCGATGATGCGAAATGCGGTCGCCGTCGCATCCGATTGCGCCATGACGATCTTATGACCGTCCGGCGAAATCGACACGTCGGAAACCGCTGGCAGCCGTCCATAGGCTTCCACCGGAGGCGG
>CAZSAW010000292.1:0-2643 GCA_964604745.1 uncultured Hyphomicrobiales bacterium | reverse complement strand
TATCTCGGTTTCGAGCGTTGGTGGGGCGGGCACGTCAACCTGAACGCCGAGGAGATCCAGTTCATCGTCGATGAATTGTTCATCGGCAACAACCTCGCCTCCGGGCGCATCCGCACATCAGACGGCAGGACAATCGACCTGCGCAGCATTCGGTCGCCGATCGTCGTGTTCTGCTCCCAGGGCGACAACATCACGCCGCCTCAACAGGCGCTCGGCTGGATTCTCGATCTTTACGATAACGTCGAGGAAATCCAGACATATGGCCAGACTATCGTCTACTCGATTCACAGCACTATCGGGCATCTCGGCATCTTTGTGTCGTCGAGTGTGGCCCGGAAGGAGCATGGCGAGTTTTCGAGCAACATCGACTTGATCGATGCGCTTCCACCGGGACTATACGAGGCCGTGTTCGAGAAGGCAGCCGGCGCCGCCAACGAACATCTCGCGAGAGGCGAGTGGATCATGCGCTGCGAGCAGCGCACCCTGAACGATATTCGCGCGCTCGGCGGCAACGATGCCGCCGATCAACGGAAGTTTGAAACCGCGGCCCGCGTTTCTGAGATGAATCTGGCGCTGTATCGCACGTTCGCACAGCCAGTTGTCCGTGCGTTCGCCAGTCCTCAACTCGCCGAATGGCTACAGCAGTGGCATCCGTTACGTGCTCAGTATGAAATGTTCTCCGACGCCAACCCGCTGATGAGCTCGGTCGCAAGTACGGCAAAGCAAGTCGCAGCCAATCGAAAGCCGGTTTCGCCCGACAATCCTTTGCTGGCATGGCAGGAGAAAACGTCCGAGCAAATCGTCGAATTCTGGGAAAACTGGCGAAAGGCTGCGGAAGCGACATCGGAGCGGTTGTTCCATTCTATCTACGGTTCACCGACGCTTCAAACGGCGATGGGGGTCGATCAGAAATCGGGGGCAAATCTCCGCCGCGCCGGAAAGGATCCGGTGCACCGGCAGTTTGTGCAGTGGCGGATTGCTGATCTGCGATCGAGGATTGCGATCGGCGGGCTCCGTGAGGCCGTCCTTCGCAGCATTCTGTATATCGGCGCCGCGCACGGGTCAGTCGATGAACGGGCGTTCGAACTGATTCGGAGAATTCGTGCCGCTCAGCCCGAACCGCGTCCGACCTTGGCTCAGTTCAAGGCGCTCGTCCGCGAGCAATTCTTCATGCTCATGATCGACGAGGAGGCGGCGCTGAATGCGATTCCGGCGATGCTGCAGTCCGATGGTGATCAGCGCGGTGAGGCGCTGTCCCTTGTTCGTAGACTTGTGGGGGCCCGTGGGGACCTTCCCCCAGAGGTCGCGCAACGTTTCGAACGTATTGCTGCGATTTTCCAGGGCGACTCATCGGCTTTGAAGAGTTCAAAAGTTATCGAGCTCGATCTCAAGAAATATGAAAACCAATCGCTGTCCTCTTAGGGGCGGCTCAAGGCGACTATTCAGGAAGAAGAATCATCATGAGCATGTCCTCTGCCGGCACCGCCGAGCGCAAGCCACATGCGAAATACAACCGTTTGATCGAGCGGGCCAAGAGCGTGCCTGCCGCCAAGACACTGGTTGTTCATCCGTGTGACGAGAGCTCGCTGCGCGGCGCGGTCGAGGCGGCGGAGATGGGACTGATCATTCCAATTCTGGTCGGCCCAGCGGCCAAGATCAACACGGTCGCGCAGAAGCAAGGCCTCGACATTTCCGAATTCGAGGTGGTCGATGCCGGCCACAGTGAGGACGCCGCGGTCAAGGCCGTCGAGCTCATCCATGCGGGGCAGGGCGAACTGCTGATGAAGGGCAGCCTTCACACCGATGAACTGATGCGGGCAGTGACATCGGCAACAAAAGGACTTCGGACTGCTAGGCGCATCAGCCATGTCTTCGTCATGGACGTTCCTTCCCATCCGACGACGCTGTTCATCACCGATGCAGCGATCAACATCTTTCCCGATCTCGACGTAAAGCGCGATATCGTTCAGAACGCCATCGACCTGTTCACACAAGTCGGGCTGGGTACGCCGAGGGTCGCCATCCTGTCTGCCGTCGAAACCGTGACGTCGAAGATTCCGACCACGATCCAAGCGGCTGCACTATGCAAGATGGCGGATCGAGGACAGATCACCGGCGGCATCCTTGACGGGCCGCTAGCGTTTGACAATGCTGTGGACGTCGAGGCGGCCAGGATCAAGGGCATTCGTTCCGAGGTCGCGGGCAAAGCCGATATTTTGATCGTGCCGGACATCGAGGCGGGCAACATGCTCGCCAAGAACCTATCGTTCCTCGCAGGCGCCGACGCCGCGGGCATTGTCCTCGGGGCGCGAGTGCCGATTGTGCTGACGTCGCGTGCTGATTCCGTGCGCACGCGTCTGGCGTCATGCGCGGTCGCAACCCTCTATGCGGACGCTCGGCGACGGACCACATCGTTGCCGGAAGCGTAATGTCATGAAGTGTATCCTCGTCGTCAACGCCGGATCATCGAGCGTCAAGTTCCAGGTCTTCGCGCTCGACGGCGCCGGCGGGCTCGAACAATCGATACGAGGCGAGGTCGACGGCATCGGCAGCCGTCCGCGGTTGCGCGCCAGAGATAAGAACGACGGCGTGCTGGTGGATCAAACGTTTTCGCTCGAAAACGTCCCGGACGTGGCGACGGCG
>CAZSAW010000291.1:0-3062 GCA_964604745.1 uncultured Hyphomicrobiales bacterium | reverse complement strand
CGTGCCCTCGAGCGGCAGGAACGATAGGAGCCGGTCGACCACGGCGCGTTGCGCGCCCGGCAAATTCCCGCCGATGCTCGCCGCGCGCCAGAATTCGGCCAGGCGATGCCGTGCCTCGTCCGGTCCGCCACGCGCGAGCCCGTCGGCGAGCATCACTGCGTTCACCGCGCCGGCCGACGTGCCGGAAATACCGGAGATGGAGAGCCGGCCGTCTTCGAGCAGATGATCGAGCACGCCCCAGGTATAGGCCCCATGCGCACCGCCACCCTGCAGCGCGAGATTGATGCGCTTGCGGGCGGGCTTGCGGAAGCCGTTCAGGAGCTTGGTCACATCCTTCAACATCGGACGGTCGGGTTTCGCCTTTAAGGGTGCAGGGGAATCGCCGGGAGGGTTAAGGTAAGCCGCTTATGCTGCATTGCAATAAGCACTTGGACGGCGGGAGAAGCCATTGTGAAACGTGCTTAAAATGGCCATTTTGGGCCTTGAACCCGAGAATCGCGTCCGAATCGCATGCCGCAGCCGGTTTTCCCCGCTCCCGACCACGATCACGCCCGCTGCAGCGCGGACGCGCTCGCGCATGCCGAGCAAGTCTGCAACGCGCGCGCGCAGCGGCTCACGCCGACGCGGCGTCAGGTGCTGGAAACCCTGCTGACGAGCCACAAGCCGCTCGGCGCCTACGAGATCATGGACCGCACCGCCGAGAATGGCGTGCGGCCGGCGCCGATCACGATCTACCGCGCGCTCGATTTTCTGGTGGAGCAGGGGCTCGTGCATCGCATCGAGAGCCGCAACGCGTTCGTCGCCTGCAGCCACGCGCATGACGCGTCCGATCCGGTTGTCTTTCTGATCTGCGAACGCTGCGGCGCCGTGGGCGAGGCGCCGTCGAAGGCGGTCGCCGAAACGCTGAAGAATGCATCGCGCGCCGCGGGCTTCACGCCGCACGCGCATGTCATCGAGATCGGCGGCATCTGCGCGCATTGCAAGCGCGCGTGACGACGGACCCGAACGTCTCACGTCCGCTCGATGCCGGCGCCGCCGCGCTCGTCGTGCTTCTGTGCCTGAGCTGGGGCTTGAATCAGGTCGCCGTGAAGGTGGCCATTCCCGATATCCCGCCGCTGGTGCAGGGGGCGATCCGCTCGGGCGGCTCGGGTGTTCTGGTTCTGCTGTGGTGCTGGCTGCGCGGCATCCCGCTGTTTCGCCGTGACGGAACGCTCAAAGGCGGGCTGCTCTCGGGCCTGTTCTTCGGGCTTGAGTTTCTTCTGATCTATCGCGGCCTTCTGTGGACCACGGCGAGCCGCGCCATCATCTTCCTTTATCTTGCGCCCGTGCTCGTTCCCATCGGCGGGCGCATTTTCCTTCCCGCCGATCGCTTCGCGCCGTCGCAATGGATCGGTCTTCTGCTCGCGTTTGCCGGCATCGCCGTGGCGTTCGGATTGCCGTCGCCTGCCGCCGACCCCAATCAGATGATCGGCGATCTGCTCCTGGTGGGCGCGGCGTTTTTGTGGGCGGCCAACACGCTCGCGATCAAGGGCAGCGCGCTGACGAGCGCGCCGCCGGAAAAGACGCTGATCTACCAGACCGGCATTTCGGTCCTGATCCTCGCGGCGGCGGCCGTCTTTTTCGGCGAGCGGATCGAGCACGCCCCGTCCGCGCTCTCGACCGCCTCGGTCGCGTTCCAGACCGTGTGGGTCGTGGCCGTGACCTATGTCATCTGGTTTTCATTGATCGCGCGATACTCGGCGAGCAGGCTCTCGGCCTTCACCTTCCTCACCCCCCTGTTCGGGGTGGCGGCAGGGCATCTCCTGCTTGGCGACCCCCTGACGCCGGGCTTTTTGCTGGCCGTTTGCCTTGTGATTGCAGGGCTTTTTCTGGTGAACAGACCCCGGTGACGGGAGGGCAAAAAGCCCTTATGTGATGGGTCATGATCGGCGCCCTTCAGGGGCTCCCCCCGACCCCCAAGGAGTGAAGGATCGTGACGGCAATTACAGGCGCGCCCGCCCCGAGGCATCAATCGGTTGCGGTGAAGGTCGGCAACGTCGCCGTGGGCGGCGGCGCTCCGATTGTCGTGCAGTCGATGACCAATACCGACACCGCCGACGTCGACGCGACCGTGAAGCAGGTCGCCGCGCTCGCGCGTGCCGGCTCCGAGATCGTGCGCGTCACCGTCGACCGCGACGAGGCGGCGGCGGCGGTTCCGCATATCAAGGAACGGCTTCTCAAGATCGGCATCGACACCCCGATCGTCGGCGACTTCCATTACATCGGCCACAAGCTCCTGGCCGATCATCCGGCCTGCGCCCAGGCGCTCGACAAATACCGCATCAATCCCGGCAATGTCGGCTTCAAGGAAAAGAAGGACAAGCAGTTCGGCGCCATCGTCGAATTCGCCATCAAGAACAACAAGCCGGTGCGCATCGGCGCGAACTGGGGCTCGCTCGACCAGGAATTGCTCACGCACCTGATGGACGAGAACGCGAAATCCAACGCGCCGCGCGAGGCGCGCGAGATCATGCGCGAGGCGATGGTGCAGTCGGCGCTCTTGTCGGCGGCGCGCGCCCAGGAAATCGGCCTGCCGCAGAACCGCATCATTCTATCGGTGAAAGTATCGGCCGTGCAGGATCTGATCGCCTGCTATCAGACACTGGCCCAGCGTTCGGATTACGCCGTGCATCTCGGCCTGACCGAGGCCGGCATGGGATCGAAGGGCATTGTCGCCTCGTCGGCGGCGCTCGGCGTTCTCCTGCAGCAGGGCATCGGCGATACGATCCGCATCTCGCTCACGCCCGAGCCGGGCGGCGACCGCACGCTGGAAGTGAAGGTCGCGCAGGAAATCCTGCAGACCATGGGCTTCCGCGTCTTCGTGCCGCTCGTTGCCGCCTGTCCCGGCTGCGGCCGCACGACTTCGACCGTGTTCCAGGAGCTGGCGCGCGACATCCAGAGCTTCATCAACACCTCGATGCCGGAATGGAAGAAGGTCTATCCCGGCGTCGAAGGTCTGAACGTCGCGGTCATGGGATGCATCGTCAACGGCCCGGGCGAAAGCAAGCACGCCGATATCGGTA